>JAZQET010000047.1:0-37029 GCA_045539135.1 Eubacteriales bacterium
TAAGTAGAAATGATTATAATTTTGTAAGACTATTATATAATGCCATAAGAATGTATAGGAGAAAACATTGAAAAAGTATTCAAGACGAAAACAGAATATTACGGACCTCTTTTTAGAGTGGTTCAAAGGCTTCTGGAATCGGTTCTTCCGCCGTTATCTCATTACCACCGGTATTGCGGTGGCGACCGAAGCGGCGTTGATCCTCTTTTTGCTTTACGGTCCCATTTCCTTTTTCCGCGAGTTGATCATCACCTCGGCAATGACGACCCTCTCTCATCAGTATTATGCCTCAACCTTCTATTCCGACGAGACCATTGCGGAGGTTATGAATAAAAACCAAGTAATCAATCTGGACGGTACCACCGATACCGGAGAGATCGAAGTGGACCCCAATGCCAATGAAATCTCTGTGCGCAAGATCAGCGGCAGCGGTTGGAACGGCTTTGTGATGGAGATCTCCAATCCCGCTTGGGTGCGGATGGGTATTCCCGAAAACTTCGGCACCAAGGGGCAGAAGATCCCCCGCTTGATTGAAGACTACGGTGCCATTGCAGGAATTAATGCAGGCGGCTTCGGCGATGCAAACGGCTGGGGCAACGGCGGCAAGGCCATCGGTCTTGTGGTGGTAGACGGTGTTACCTTACAGGGTCCTGCCTATACCGATCAGGTGGATCTGATCGGCTTTAATGAAGATGACATTTTGGTCCTCGGCCGCTATAAGGAAGAGGATCTGGAAGGCTTGAAACTGCGGGATGCCTGCGAATTCACTCCCTTTTTGATCATCAACGGCGAGCCTGCCGAGATCAAAGGTAACGGTGGCTGGGGTATCGCTCCCCGTACCGCTATTGGTCAGAGAAAAGACGGCACGGTGCTGTTTGTGGTTATCGACGGCAGACAGTTGACCTCTGCAGGCGCCACCATTAAGCAGCTCCAAGAGGTGCTGATCGAAGAGGGCGCTTATAATGCCGCAAATCTGGACGGCGGTTCTTCTACGGTGTTGTATTATACCGAAAAGGGCGGCGTTATGAATAACCCCAGCGGCTCCGATGCAGACGGTATGCGTTTCTTACCCAATGCTTGGTTGGTGGTAGACCCCGAAACCTTCACTCCGCTGACCGACCGCCCGCCTTATACCGATTATTAAAAAAATCCCACGGCAAATTGATTGCCGTGGGATTTCTTTCTTTTTATTGAACCCGAACAGGTCCGCAGGGGCGAATTTGAAGAATGCAACTGCTTCCTTCCCCAAAGACGCGGTTCATTTCAGCCACATAGGCTTCGGCGTCTTGGGTGGGCAGGTATGCTTGAATGGTACCGCCGAATCCGCCGCCGTGCACTCTCCAGGCACCTTTACCTGCCAGCATCTTTTGCGTGATGCAAAGGGCAAGGCTGATGGCTTGGGAAGTGGGCTTTTTGTCGGAATAGATGTTCTGTAAGTACATATAAGAGGATTGACCCGAAGCGGTCACAATAGCCTTGAATTGGTCGAAATCTTTGCTTTGCAGGGCATCGTGCAATGCGTCTACCCGCTTGTTTTCTTCAAAATAATGGTAGGCACGGATCAAAGCGCGCTCGGAAAGGGAGGCGTGGAGCTCAGGCAATCTTGCCTCGAAGTCCTCTTCGCTCACTTCTCTTAAATACTCTTTTCCAAATGCCTTTGCCACCGCCTGCATCTCGGATTTAATGGCAACGTAATCGTCGGTAAGATCAGCGTGATCGCTGTGTACATCGGTGATCACCATGCAGTGCCCTGCAGAACCGAAATCAAAGTCGATGGGGCGCACAACGGGATCCTTGGGGTTCTCAAAATCAATGGCGATCATTCCGCCGAAGGCGCAGGAAAGCTGATCCAAAAGACCGCTCGCCTTGCCGAAATAAACATTCTCTGCAAACTGGGAAATGATGGCCATTTCCTTGGGCGGCATATTGCCTGTGTTGTATAAATGATCTAAAATGCAAACGGTTACCACCTCAAAAGCGGCAGAGGAGGAAAGACCGGAGCCCTTGAAAACATTACTGGTGGTGTAGGCGTCAAAACCGCCCGTTTTATAGCCCAGTTCCTGCATCTTGGCAGCAACACCTCGCACCAATCCTGCAGAGTCGCCCTTTTCGTTTTCTTTCAGTTCTGTGTCTGCAAGATCCACTTCCACCGCGGGAAAACCGTCGGCAAGGATCACTGCCTTGCAATCTGCCCGCGGGGCAACAAAGGCAAGGATGTCCAGATCCACCGAAGCGCCCACTGCCTTGCCCATATTATGGTCGGTGTGGTTGCCGCAGATCTCACTTCTGCCGGGGGCGGAGAAGATCATTCTATGGGCATAGCCGAATAATTCCTCAAACCGCGCGGCGGCTTTATCATATCGTTTTGCTTGCTGTTCCCATTGATTTTCGGGATACAGTGCTTTCGCTTGATCTGTAAAATTCATTGTGTGATCACCTCAACTGTTATTTTATCAAATTTCCTTTCTAAAGTAAAGAATTTTCGAAAAAAGAAGTTCCATTTTTTGTATTATTATGATAGAATATTAAAAGATTACCAAAGGGGGAGCCTGAAAATGAAAAAATACATTGAAAACTTGCTGGCATATGCCGTTGAAAAGAATTTAGCAGAGGAGCGGGATGTGATCTATCTTCGTAATCAGATTTTGGATCTGTTGCAGATGGAAGGATATGACCCTGCCGAAGTAACACCTGCGGAAACCTCGCTGGAAGAAACCTTGGCGGCTGTGCTGGATTATGCGGCAGATAAAGGTCTGTTGCCCGATAATACCGTTACATATCGGGATCTGTTTGATACCCGCCTGATGGGTCTTTTGACCCCCAGACCCTCTTGGGTGATCGACCGTTTTTGGTCACTTTATAAGGAAGATCCCAAAAAGGCCACCGCCTTTTTCTATGATTTTTCCCGCAATACCGATTATATCCGCACCTATCGGGTAGCAAAGGATCAAAAATGGTGCACCGAAACCCCGTACGGCACCATGGATATCACCATCAACCTGTCCAAGCCCGAAAAAGATCCTAAGGCTATTGCCGCGGCAAAGAATGCACCTCCCGCCGTATACCCCAAGTGTGCCCTTTGCAAGGAAACCGAAGGCTTTGCAGGCAATCTGCAGGCGGCCCCCCGTCAGAACCACCGTATTATTCCTCTGACCTTGGCAGGGGAGCCTTTCTGTGTGCAGTATTCCCCGTATGTATATTATAATGAACATTGCATCCTGCTGAACAGTCAGCATACCCCGATGACCATCAATGCCGCCGCTTTTGAAAAACTGCTGGACTTTGTGGAGCAGTTCCCTCATTATATTATGGGCTCCAATGCAGATCTGCCCATCGTGGGCGGCTCCATTTTGAGCCATGAGCATTTCCAAGGCGGTCATTATGAATTTCCCATGGCAAAAGCACCTGTTGAAAAGGTGCTGGAGTTTAAGGGCTATCCTCAGGTGAATGCAGGCATCGTGCGCTGGCCGCTGTCTGTTCTGCGTTTGAACAGTACCGACCGTAAGGCACTTTTGGAACTTGCGGCGAAGATCCTTTCCGCTTGGCGGGGGTATACCGATGAAGCGGCATTTGTCTTTGCCGAGACCGACGGTGTTCCTCATAACACCATCACCCCCATCGCCCGTATGCGGGACGGCGCTTATGAATTGGATCTGGTTCTCCGCAATAACATTACCACCGAAGAGCATCCGATGGGTCTGTATCATCCCCATGCAGAACTCCATCATATTAAGAAAGAAAATATCGGTCTGATCGAAGTAATGGGTCTTGCGGTGCTTCCCGCCCGCCTGAAGGCAGAAATGAAGCTACTGGGTCAGTTGCTGGCAGAAGGCAAGGATCCCGCAAGCGAGGAGAGCACCGAAAAGCATGCCGCTTGGGCAAAAGAAGTGTTGGCAGCGCACCCCGAACTGAATACTTCCAATGTGGAAGCCATTCTGCAGGAAGAGGTGGGCAAGGTCTTCTGTCAGTGCTTGGAGCACGCGGGTGTCTATAAGTGCACCGAAGAAGGAAGAGCCGCAATGCTCCGCTTTGTGGACGAGGTGAATAATCAATGAGCCGCGTTTATGAGCAACTTCCCGAAGGATACCGCCTGATTCAGGAGGTGGATCTTCAAAAAAATAAAAAACTTGCCATCGGAATCAATGGCGCCGCCGTCGCGGTCGGCTTGGTGCTGGGGTGGCTCGGTCATCGGATCGTGCCCATCACCAAATTATTTGACTTCTCCCAAGGAATGGGGATGTATATCTTACGCTTTTTGATCTTGATGGCGGTGGCGGTCGCCTATATCGTTTTGCATGAGGCGGTGCACGGAATCGTGATGAAAGCCTTCGGCGCCCGTAAGGTGCGCTATGGGTTTACAGGGCTGTATGCCTTCGCAGGAACCGATGCCTATTTTGATAAATTCAGCTATATCGTTGTGGCACTTGCGCCTGTGGTGGTGTGGGGCATTGTCCTCGCCGTTGTGAACGCTTTTGTCCCCGCCACTTGGTTTTGGGTGGTGTATCTCACCCAGATCACCAACCTTTCCGGTGCCGCGGGCGATATTTATGTAACCGCTAAGTTTTCCAAGCTTCCCGCCGATCTTTTGGTGCATGACCATGGAACGGGAATGAAGGTTTATTCTAAAAACTAAGAAAAACCGCGAAAGCAAATGCTTTCGCGGTTTTGGTTTACATAATTATTCTTCCTTTTGGATGATCTCTCGTGCCTCAGGAGGTGCATAATCCAGCGTGTTGGCAGATTTTCCCTGCTTGTTCAGCCCGTTGTTAATGGCGGCGTGAATGAAGTAATAAAGCACCGCAAAGAGGGGAACACCCAAAAACATTCCCATAAACCCGAAGATTCCGCCGAAGAAAAAGATGGCAAAAATGATCCAAAGCGCGGAAAGGCCCAACTGCTTGCCTTGAATGCGGGGACCGATGATGTTTCCGTCCACCTGCTCCAAAACTACAATGAAGATTAAATAGGGAATAAACATTGCAGGCTTAAAGATCAGCGTAATAATGGCGGGGGGAATGGCACCGATCCAAGAACCGAAATAGGGAATGGTGTTGCAAAGACCAATCACCAAGGCGCAAAGGAGCGCATAAGGGATGCGCATCAGAGAAAAGGCAATATAGGAAATGATCGCCACGATCAAAGAATCCAGTAACCGTGCCGTGAGATAATTGAGGGTCTTTTCGTGGGTCACCCGACCAACCGTGAGCACCCGCCGATAATCTTGTGGTTTCTTAAAGATAAAGTTCAGCACCTTTTTGCATTGGGCGATCAGCTTTTCTTTTCCTTGGAGGAAATAGACCGAAATGATGATTCCCACAAAGGTATGGATCAATCCGCTGCCCACCTTCATAGTGGCATTGGCGATCTTGGGCACAAGATCACTTAAATAGTCGGTGATCAGCCCGACTCCTTGCTCCAAAAGTCCTTGGATTTGGGTGGCATAGCGACTGTATAACTCTAAAAGAGCAGGGTGTTTTTCAATGAATTCCGTGGCATTGGAACTGAATGCCTTATAGTATGTGGGGATCTCTGCGGCAAGGCTGGTGATGCTGGTGATCAAGCGGGGCAGGAGATAGGATAAAGCGCCGCCCAGGATCAGTAAAAAGCCTGCGTAAGTGATCAAAAGAGCAAGGGTGCGCCGTGTTTGCACCTTTTTGACCTTTTTCAGCACCTTGCTTTCCCAAAAAACCAAAATGGGATTTAAGAGATAAGCGAGAGCAAAGCCGATATAAAAGGGCACCAAAAGGGAAAGCACCGTTTTAGCGGCGGCAAAGACCGTGTCCAAATTCAGTAGGGTGGCAATAAACACAGCGGCAGCGGCCAGCACCAAAAAAGCGGTCACGCCCCAGCGGATCTGTTCTTGACTGGGTTTATACTTCATTTCAAAGCCTCTTTCTTTTATATTCCTTGCATATAATTATATACGATATTTCTTGAATTTACAATAGAACTTTGTTATACTGAATATAATCTTTTTTCAAAGGAGGACATCGGATGCTTCTGATGCCGCACTATTTAATTAAAGATGTATATGATCTTACCGACACTTTTTTGAAAGAGCATCAGGTGCAGGGGATCATTTTTGACGTGGATAATACCTTGGTAGGCTTTCGGGTTCCCGTTCCCACCGAAGAGCTTTTGGCATTCCTTACCCGCTTGAAAGAGCAAGGAATCAAAATGGCCATCGCGTCCAATAACAGCCGAAAAAGAGTGAGACGTTTTGCGGAAGGCTTGGAACTTCCCGCCTACCATCGGTGTATGAAACCCTTGGGCTTTCGGCTGATGAAGATCCGCCGTGATTTCGGGCTCTCTGCAAAAAATATCCTCGTGGTGGGAGATCAGATCTATACCGATATGTTGGGCGGCAACTGTGCAGGAATGCAAACTGCGCTGGTGGAACCCATTGATACCAAAGAAACTTTGTTGTTTAAGATCAAACGCGCCTTGGAGATCCCTGTGATCAACAAGCGTCGCAGAAAGGAAGAAAAGCAATGATCAAATTCGGTCCCGGCGGAAATTGCGAATGGTTTAAAGCGGAAGGAAATAAAACCTCCGATCAAATGCCCGCCTTTTTGAGTCAGATCGGCCTTGATGCCTATGAAGTGGAGTGCGGCAGAGGGGTGCGGATGAACGAGGCGGTAGCAAAGAAATTAAAAGCCGAGGCGGAGCGCTGCGGAATTGCCCTGTCGGTGCACGCACCGTATTATATATCTATGTCTTCGGTGGAGGAAGAAAAGAGAGAGAACAGTATCCGTTATCTTTTGGAAACCGCCGCCTTGGCGAAAAAGATCGGCGCCGATCGGGTGATTTTCCATTCCGGCTCCTGCGCCAAGATCAGCAGGGAAGAGGCACTTTTCCTTGCGAAAGAAACCTTGAAAAAGGCGCAGCAGGCTTTTGGTGCAGAAGGATATGAAAACCTGATCCTTTGCCCCGAAACGATGGGCAAGATCAATCAGCTTGGTTCCTTGGAAGAGGTGATGGAGTTGTGTAAGGTGGATGATCGCATTCTGCCTACCATAGACTTTGGTCACCTGAATGCAAGAGAGCAGGGGCTTTTCTACGGGGAAGCCGATTTTGAGCGGGTGCTTGCGGTGATGGAGGATGCCTTGGGTAAGGAGCGCGCCTCCCGTTTTCATGCCCATTTTTCCAAAATTGAGTATACCAACGGCGGCGAAAAACGGCACCTTACCTTTGAAGATACCGTCTATGGCCCCGAATTTGCGCCCCTTGGGGCGGTTCTCGCCAAGCGGGGTGCTGAACCCACCATCATCTGCGAATCCGCAGGTACCCAAAGTAAGGATGCTTTGGCGATGAAAAAACTCTTTTTTGCAAATAATACTTGAAAAAAGAAGATTCTTCGTGTAGAATAAAGGGTAGTAAATTTTTTCATAGTAGAAAGGAAATAGAAATATGATTACAGCTGGCGATTTTAGAAACGGCGTGACCTTCGATATGGACGGTCAGGTTTATCAGGTTGTTGAGTTTCAGCATGTAAAACCCGGTAAAGGTGCCGCTTTTGTTCGTACCAAGTTCAAGAATGTCATCACCGGCGCCGTGGTTGAAAAGTCCTTCAACCCCACCGATAAGTTTGAGAATGCCACCATCGACCGCAGAGACTGTCAGTATCTTTATAACGACGGTGATCTGTATTACTTTATGGACGAAGAGACCTATGAGCAGCTCCCCTTGGAAGCTTCCAAGCTGGGCGACAGTTTCAAATTCGTCAAGGAAAACGACGTGGTGAAGATCATGTCCTATAAGGGCAATGTGTTCGGCGTAGAGCCTCCCTTCTTTGTGGATCTGCTCATCACCGAGACCGAGCCCGGTGTTCGCGGCGATACCGCTACCAACGTAACCAAGGCTGCCACTTTGGAGACCGGTGCTGTTGTGAAGGTGCCCATCTTCTTGAATGAAGGCGAAAAGATTCAAATCGATACCCGTACCGGCGAGTATATGGGTCGTTCTAAGGAGTAAGAAATATGTTGGAGAAAGTTGCTTATCTCAAGGGCCTGCTTCAGGGCTTGAAACTGGACGAAAAGGATCCCTATAACGAACTGTTCGTGAATGTAGTGGATATTCTGGAAGATATGGCTGCTGCCATTGCCGATGCAGAAGATAATATCATTGAGTTGGATGAGTATATTCAGGAAGTAGACGAAGATCTGGCTTTGGTTGAGGATTTCCTCGATGAAGAGTTGGACGATGAGTTTATGGATGAAGATGATTATTATTGCATCGTATGCCCCACCTGCGGCGAAGAGTTCTCTGTGGACGATGAAGTTGCAGAGTGCGGTCGCATCAACTGCCCCAACTGCGGCGAGGATCTGGAGTTTGATCTCTCCGATCTGGACGAGTGCGGCGGCGCTTGCGAGTGCTGTGAAGAGACCTGCGAAGACGCAGAGTAACGAATAATTGAAAGCCTCCCCAACGGGGAGGCTTTTCTATGTCTTTTTCTTGCTTTTTTATCTCTTAAATAGTATAATAGATCTAATTAGATATTTGTGAGGAAACCAATGCTTCAAACTAAGATCGAAGAAAAACTGAATCAAATGAATGCCCGTCAGCGAGAAGCGGTGGAGCATACCGAAGGCCCCCTTTTGATTTTGGCGGGCGCGGGAAGTGGAAAGACCACCGTGCTGATCAATCGCATCGCTTATATGCTTTCCAAGGGGATCTGTGCCCCTTATCATATCCTTGCCATCACCTTTACCAATAAGGCGGCAAAAGAACTGTGCGACCGTATTGATCGAATGATGGGTGCCGATGCCTTCGGCGTGACCGCCGCCACCTTCCATAGCTTTTGCGGCAGAATCTTGCGTGCCGAGATTGGTGTGGATGGGGTGTTTAACAGTAATTATACCATCTATGATTCCGATGACAGCCAGCGGGTCATTAAAGCCGCCATCAAGGCGTTGGAGATCGATGAACAGTTGGTTCCGCCCCGCCTTGCCCAATGGGCCATTTCCCAAGCAAAGGACCGGCGTATCGGACCCGAGGAGTTCTGCAAGCATTTCGGCAGAGATCTTCGGCAGGAGAAGATCGCCAAGGTCTATGCCCGCTATGATGCGGCTTTGCGGGAAGCCAATGCCTTGGATTTTGATGATATGATCTTAAAAACGGTGGAATTATTTGAAAACCACCCCGAAATTTTGGCAAAATATGCAGGTCGTTACCGCTATATTATGGTGGACGAGTATCAGGATACCAACCCCTTGCAGTATCGGCTGGTTTCCTTGCTCTCTTCCAAGTTCGGAAACCTTTGCGTGGTGGGCGATGATGACCATAGCATTTATAAGTACCGCGGCGCAACCATTGAGAATATCCTGCTCTTTGAGGAGCGCTTTCCCAATGCGAAGGTGATCCGCTTGGAGCAAAACTACCGCTCTACCTCCAATATTCTGGATGCCGCAAACGGCATTATTGCCCATAATAAACAGCGAAAGGGTAAGGAACTTTGGACTGCAGGGGAGAAGGGAGAACCGGTCTATCTGCGCCGCCTTGCCGATGATTTTGAAGAGAGCCGCTTTGTGGCGGAAACGGTGGAAGAGCGTGTGGTAAAGGATGGCGCCAAGTTCTCCGATTTTGCGGTTTTGTACCGTACCAATGCGCAGGCAAACTCCATCGAGCGTTATTTTGTGAAGAGCGGTATCCCCTATAAAGTCGTGGGCGGGTTCCGCTTCTATGAACGAAAAGAAATCAAAGATATCCTTGCCTATATGCAGGTGATCAATAATCCGCGGGATGATCTTCGCTTAAAGCGGATCATTAATGAGCCCAAGCGTAAGATCGGCAATGCCACCATCGCATCAATGGAAGAGATCGCCGCCCGTGAATTTTGCCCCCTCTTGGAGGTGATGGGCAGAGCGGCGGAATATCCCTCCTTGAGCCGCACCGCGTCTACTTTGCAAACCTTCTGTCATATGATGGAAAGCTTGAAGGAAGAACTGCCCCGTATGCCCTTGGATGAATGGGTGGCAAAGGTGGCAAGAGAGAGCGGGTATCTCACGATGTTGGAATTGGAAGATACCGATGAAGCCCGCGACCGTATCAATAATATTATGGAGCTTTGCACCTCCGTAAAGCAATATCAGCAGTTGAACCCCGAAGGAACCTTGGCAGGCTTCTTGGAAGAGGTTTCCCTAATGACCGATGTGGATCAGTTGAACGATGAGGAAGACCGTGTGGTGCTGATGACGTTGCATAGTGCCAAGGGTCTGGAATTCAATTATGTCTTTATGATCGGAATGGAGCAGGGGTTGTTTCCCAGTCAGCGGAGTATGGATGAACCCGATGGGATCGAGGAGGAACGCCGCCTGATGTATGTGGGTGTGACCCGCGCCCGTAAGTGCCTGTATCTGCTCCATACCCGCCAAAGAATGCTGTACGGCAGGACCCAATATTGCGTGCCCAGCGAGTTTTTGCGGGAATTACCGCCGCTCAATATTAAGGATTTGACTCCCAAATCCTCCAATGCATTTCAATCGGGCTTCGGCGCACCTGCCGCAACGCACCGTGCCGCCTCTCCCGTGCGCACAGGCTATGCAAGCGCACCGCCTGCATCACCCGCCATCCGTCGCCCCGCACCTCAAACTGCGGCACCTTTTGCCTTTGAAAGCGGCGATCGGGTGCATCATAAGACCTTTGGAAACGGCACCTTGTTGAAAAAGACCCCCATGGGAACCGATTACCTGCTGGAGGTGCGGTTCGATACCGCGGGAATGAAGAAAATTATGGCAAACTTTGCCAAACTGACGAAAGCAGAGGAATAAACCAATGACCAAAATTGATATTTTCAGCGGCTTTTTAGGCGCAGGGAAAACCACCTTGATCAAAAAACTGATGGAAGAAGCCTATCAGGGCGAAAAGCTGGTGCTGATCGAGAATGAATTCGGAGAGATCGGCATCGATGGCGGATTTCTGCAGGAAGCAGGCATCGAGATCACCGAAATGAACTCCGGCTGTATTTGTTGTAGTCTGGTGGGCGATTTCGGCAAAGCCTTGGAGCAGGTGGTGGAGACCTATCACCCCGACCGTGTGCTGATCGAGCCCAGCGGTGTGGGGAAACTCAGCGATGTGATCACCGCGGTCACCAATTTGGACATCCCCGACGTAACACTGAATAGTTTTACAACAGTAGCCGATGCGGGAAAATGCAAGATCTATGCGAAAAACTTCGGTGAGTTCTATGATAATCAGTTGGAACACGCAGCTTGCATCATTTTGAGCCGCACTCAAAACCTTTCTGCGGAAAAATTAGCCGCGGCAGTAGAATTAATTCAAGGCAAAAACCCCGATGCTACCGTGATCGCAACCCCTTGGGATCAGTTGAGCGGTCAGCAGATCTTGGACGCAATGGAGCAAAAGGATTCTTTGGAAGAAATTTTGCACCAACTGTCCCATGAGCATCACCATCATCACGATCATCACGATGAGGATTGCGATTGCGGTTGCCACGATCACGATCACGAGCACCATCATCATCACGAACACGAGCATCATCACGAACACGAGCACGAACACCATCATCACCACGATCATGGCGAAGAGTGCACCTGCGGTTGCCATGATCATCACCATCACCACGCGGATGAAGTGTTCACCAGTTGGGGCAAGGAAACCACCCGCACCTATACCGAAGAGCAGCTTAAAGAGATCTTGGAGCAGTTGGATTTCGGTAAGTTCGGTACCGTCTTAAGAGCAAAGGGAATGGTTCCCACTGCCCAAGGGGAGTGGTTGTTCTTCGATTACGTACCCGCCGAATATGAAGTGCGCAAGGGTACCCCTCAGGTGATCGGCAGGGTTTGCGTGATCGGCTCCGCCCTGCAGGAGGATGCTTTGGTATCCCTCTTCGGATTGGAGGCTTAAAGATGACTCAGATCCCCGTCTATCTTTTTACCGGTTTCTTAGACAGCGGAAAATCCACCTTTATTCAGGAAACGCTGGAGGATCCCTCTTATAATGACGGCACCGCCACCTTGCTTTTGGTTTGTGAGGAAGGGGAGATCGAGTATCAGCCCGACCGTTTTGCAAGCAAACGGGTGGTGATTCAAAATATTGAGGATGCCGAAGAACTGAAACCTAAATTCTTGGAACGCTTGGTAAAAAGCAGCCGTGCCCAGCGGGTCTTTATCGAGTATAACGGAATGTGGCAGTTGAACGCTCTTTACGATGCCCTCCCCGAGGGTTGGATCATTGTGCAGGAGTTTTGTTTTAACGATAGCGCCACCATCCTGACTTATAATACCAATATGCGAAATTTGGTGGCAGATAAGCTTCAATCCGCCGAAATGGTGATCTTCAATCGGATGCCTAAAAACACCGATGTGATGCCTTATCATAAGCTGGTACGCGCATTGTCCCGCCGCGCCGAGATCATTTATGAATCGGTGGAGGGTCAGGTGATTCCCGATACCATCGAAGATCCCCTGCCATTTGATAAGAATGCCCCCCTCATCAAAATTGAGGATGTGGACTATGCCCTGTGGTACCGCGACCTTTCCGAGGAACTGCCAACCTATGAGGGAAAAACCGTGCAGTTAAAGGGTAGAGTCATCTTGGATGAGCGAAGCGACGGCAGCTTCTTTGTTTTCGGCCGTCAGGTGATGACCTGCTGCGTGGAAGATATTCAGTTTGCAGGAGTTGCTTGCCTGTATCCCGATGCCTTTTCGTTGAAAAACGGCAGTTGGATGACCGTTACCGCTCAAATCCATATCGCCGCCCATGAAGCCTATGGAAGAGAAGGCCCCGTTCTCACCGTTGTGGAGCTGGAACCCGCTCTCCCGCCTTTGGAAGAAGTGGCAACATTCTATTAATGGGTTCGACACCGAGAACAAGACCAAAAAAGAAGGACACCTCAAAAGAGGTGCGATAAACTTTGGTGGGGATACTCTGTGCTCTCGGCTTTTGCCGACCGCCCTCGGCGGTTTGCGTCAAAACCTTCGTGCGCGAGACACGGCGGATCGCAAACGCTTCGGTTTGCGACCGCCTCAACGAACCCAAACGGGTTCGACACCAAAAACGAAACCAAAAAGAAGGACACCTCAAAAGAGGTGTCCTTCTTTTTGGTGGAGTTGAGGGGAGTCGAACCCCTGTCCGAAAACCCATTCCGGCAACTTTCTACGCGTGTAGTTTATCGATTAAAATTCCCGCATCCGTCCGCCGATAAACAGGCTGGCGGAATTGGTAGCTTCATAATACATTTTTGGGGCAAAGCTTAGCCAAAAACGTGCACCGCTAAAGATGACACCTCAAATGCGCTCGCGGTCCTTCGCACCGAGATGACGCCGCTTAAATTAAGCAGCGTAAGCTAATTTATTATTGTTAGCGTTTATTTTTAAGTTACACATTTTTAGGTGGATGTGCGCCACCACGCGCTTATCACCGTTCAAGATCCCCGTCGAAACCTTTACAACCCCATATATAAACGGGTTGCGCCGTTTAATGGCTTTTAGGATTTGAACGCATTGTTTTTTAGGAAACGGATGCTGTTGCCCATCCATTCGGATGCACGGGGCACCAAATGGGCGGGGGAGGCAACTGCGTCGCGCACCGGTGCGGTCTTTTCATTGGCAAGTGCCGTACCGTGCTTCCCTTCGGGATAGATGTGCAGTTCGTAACGCACACCCTTTTCCGCCAGCGCCATTGCCATCAGCATGGAATTTTGCGGCGGAACGGTAGTATCTTCGGCGGTGTGCCAAAGAAAGGTGGGAGGATATTCTTCCGTTACCAGTTTTTCGACGGAAACCGAATCATAAACCTCTTGGGAAAGTTCTCTGCCCATTAGGTGATGAAAGGAGCCTTTGTTCCAAAAACGATTGTCGGAAGTAAGAACCGCATAGCAAAGAATAACCGCATTTGGCTTGCAGACGGAGCAGTCCCCAAAGGCCTCTTTGGCAAAATCTGCATTCCATAAAGCACCCACCGAACCGGCAAGATGCCCGCCTGCCGAAAAGCCGAGGATGGCGATCCGTTCGGGATCAATGTGCCATTCTTCGCAGTTTTCACGAATCAGTTTAATGGAGGTCAATGCCTCTAATTGGCATTTGGGGAAGGTTGCTTGGTGATCCTTGGCGGAATAGTAAAGAACAAATGCAGCCATATCTTCGGCAACATATTGAAGGGCGACCATCTCCGCTTCGTAATCACAGCATTTCACATAAGCACCACCCGGACAGATCAAAACAGCGGTACGCTTGCGATCGGCTTCAAGAGAAGCAAAATTATCGGGAATATAGCAACGCAGTTCAGGGGTACTGCCGCTATCCGACGGCAGGGGAACAGAAAAACATTTCATAGTCGGTCTCCTTATTGATTGCGCGCCTTAAGGCGCACTTCCATCTCTCTTGCGGCTTCTTTTTTTGCGATGGTCTCGCGCTTGTCGTAGTTCTTTTTACCGCGGCAAAGCCCTAATTCCATCTTGACCTTGGAACCGCTGAAATAAAGGGCAAGGGGAATGAGGGTCAGTCCGTCTTGCTTGGTCTTTCCGAAGAGAGACATGATTTCTTTTTTGTGCATCAACAGTTTTTTCAATCGCAAGGGATCCCGATTAAAGATGTTGCCTTGTTCATAGGGAGAAATATGCATTCCCCGCACAAACAGCTCCCCGTCGATAAAGTCGCAATAACTGTCTTTCAGATTAACCCGCCCCTGACGGATGGATTTGATCTCTGTTCCGAAGAGCACGATCCCCGCTTCATAGGTGGATAGAATAAAATAGTCGAAGCCGGCTTTTTTATTTCGGGCAATGTATTTTTTTTCGCTTTGCTTCATTAAAAGCCGCTCCTTCTAAAGTATTATATGCAAATATAATAACACAAACAGAAAAAAAGTAAAGGATTTTGTGAATTTTTTTCTTTCCAAATTTCGATAATTGTTGTATAATATTAGTATTCTGGAAAGAATTTGTGTTTTTTGTTTTTGCGTTATTTTTTTAGGAGAAAAGCATGAAGTTTAACATTGGAGATCGGATCGTTTACCCGATGCATGGAGCCGGTCACATTGAGGGCATTGAACAGCAAACCGTAGGCGGAGTCCTGCGGGAATATTATTGCGTCTGTGTTCTCGGCAGTAATATTCGCTTAAAACTTCCGGTGGAAAGCAACGGAACCGTTCACCTGCGCCCGATTATCAGTAAAGAGGATGCAAAGCAGGTGTTGAGCCATTTTTCGGCTTTCCGAGTGGATACCGAGCAACCTTGGGGAAAGCGGTATAAGGAAAATATGGATCGCTTGAAAACAGGGGAGCCCAAAGAGATCGCAGAGGTGGTGAAAGCCTTGATGCTTCGAGATAAGACTGCGGGTCTTTCCATCGGGGACCGCCAACTGATGCTTACGGCGAAAAATATCCTCGTCGGGGAGCTTTCCATGGCATTGGAGCGCGCCTGCGAGGATATTCGGGCAGAGCTCTCTCAAACCGTCGAAGCATCCATTCAAAATCAGTGAGGTTAAAGAAAGATGAAAACAGCGGCAGTGTTGGCCTGCGCCGGAAGCGGGAGCAGAATGAAGGGCACCTGTGCGGATAAGCTTCTTTATGATAAGATCGGCATCCCCGTGGTGGTCCATGCCCTTAAAGCCTATGATGCCACCGAAGAGATCGATCTTTTAGTGATCGTGACCCGCAAAGAACTGATCCCTGTTTATCAGGCGTTTAAAAAAGATTTCGGCATTCATAAAAAGATGCTTGTTGTGGAGGGTGGGGACACCCGAATGGAGTCGGTCCTTTGCGGTGTTCGCACCGTTCCGGAGGACTTTGACTTTGTGGCCATCGGAGACGGTGCCCGTCCCTTGATCCAACCCCAAGAGATCAGTGCCACCGTTCAGGCTGCCTATAAAAGCGGAGCCGCCGCCTTGGGTGTGCATATGACCGATACGGTGAAGGAAGTGCGCGACGGAAAGATCCTGCGTACTCTGCCGCGGGAAACCTTGGTAGGGATCCAAACTCCGCAGGTCTTTGCCCGTGAGGAGTATTTGGAGCTTGCTGTTCGCGCCGCCGAAAGCGGGGAGAACTTTACCGACGATGCCTTGATCTATGAGTTCTTCGGAAGGGAAGTTACCTTGGTGGAGGGAAAGCGGAACAATATTAAGATTACCCTGCCGGAAGACATTCCTATGTTTCTGGCTTTGATGGAGGAGCAGAAATGAGAATCGGTCACGGTTATGATGTCCACCGCTTGGTGGAGGGCAGAGCCCTGATTTTGGGCGGTGTTGCCGTTCCTTATGAAAAAGGTCTGCTGGGTCATTCCGATGCAGATGTGCTGACCCATGCGTTGATGGACGCTCTGCTGGGCGCCGCCGCCTTGGGGGATATCGGCAAGCATTTCCCCGATACCGATCCTGCCTATAAGGGGGCAGACAGTTTGGACCTGTTGCGCCATGTGGCAGCGCTCTTAAGAGAAAAAGGCTATACCTTGGGCAATGCCGACATTACCTTGATCGCTCAGCGTCCGAAGGTGGGACCCTTTGTGCCGCAGATGGTGGAAAATTTGGCAAAAACCATTGGTTGCGACCAAAGCCGTATCAATGTAAAGGCCACCACTGAAGAGCATCTGGGCTTTACCGGCGCAGGGGAAGGAATGGCGTGCCACGCGGTCTGCCTGCTGAACGAGAATGATTAAAAGAAAATCGCCCGATTTCAATTCCTTTATCGCCTTCGATTTTGAAACCACCGGCTTGGGCGCAGGGGAGAAGATCACCGAGATCGGCGCGGTCAAGGTGGTGGATGGCTTTATGGTCGCCCGTTTTTCCTCTTTGACCGATCCCTTAAAACCCATTGATCCGATGATCACCAAAATTACAGGCATTACCAATGAGATGGTCCAAGGAAAACCCACCGCGGTGCAACTGATGCCCTCCTTTTATGCCTTTGCCGAAGGCTTGCCTTTGGTGGCGCATAATGCACCGTTCGATTGCCGTTTTTTAGAGCAAGCGGCTCAAGAAGCGGGTTGCTTTTTTGATCAGGAGGTATTTGATACCCTCCGCTATGCCAAAAAGATCCTGCCCGATCTGCCTTCTTATAAATTGACCGATCTGTGCCTGATGTTGGGCATTCCTCAATCGGATGCCCACCGCGCGTGGTGCGATGCAGAAGCCGCCGCCCGCTTGTTTGTCTACTTAAAATCCAAAGATATTTGCATATAAAAAACAGCCTGAAGTTGGGGAACTCTTCGGGCTGTTTTTGTTTTATAAAGTGTCCGTTTCCTCACCGCCGCGGTAGCGCAGGGCTTCGGCAATGTGAGGAAGATCAATGGTTTCGGCACCCGCTAAATCGGCAATGGTGCGTGCCACCTTCGAGGTGCGGTAGTAACCGCGGGCGGAAAGATCCATTTGATCAAAGCTTTGCTTCAGTAGCTTTTCTGCCGCTTCGGTCAGCAGGCAGTATTTCTTGACCATGGGGGAGGTCAGGTCGGCATTTTTGGTGATGCCCTCTTCTTTATAGCGTTCTTGCTGTAACCGTCGGGCGGCAATGACCCGTTCCCGAATGGCGGCGGAAGGCTCGCCTGCCGCTTTGGTGCTTAATTCTTCGTAAGTGACCGCGGGCACTTCAATGTGCAGATCAATACGGTCCAAAAGAGGTCCCGAGATCCGTCTGCGATAGCGGTGGATTTCCCCCGGTGTGCAGGTGCAGGGGCGGGTAGGATGCCCTAAATAACCGCATTTGCAGGGATTCATGGCGCAAACCAAGATGATGTTGCAAGGGTAAGTTACCGTGCCGTTTGCCCGTGAAATAGTGATCTCATTATCCTCCAAAGGAGAGCGCATGGAATCCAAAACCTGGGGAGAAAATTCGGGGAGTTCATCCAAAAAGAGCACACCGTTATGCGCCATGGAAAGTTCACCCGGCATCAACTGTTGCCCGCCGCCGCAAAGAGCCACATAGGTGGCGGTGTGGTGAGGGCTTCGAAAAGGTCTTGTTTGGCGAATATCCTTGTCTAAAAGACCGGCCACCGAGTAGATCTTACTGCACTCCAAAGCCTCCTCGAAGGTCATGGGCGGCAGAATGGTGGGCATCCGCTTGGCGAGCATACTTTTGCCGCTTCCCGGAGGTCCCGTGAGGCACAGATTGTGCCCGCCCGCGGCGGCGATCTCCGCAGCACGGCGGGGGATGAATTGCCCCTTAATATCCGCAAAATCCACAGGGTAGGAAAGGGCGGTCTCCGGTTGAAAAGCCACAGGTGCCATCGGCTGTGCATCTTCGGGTGCCTGAAGCAGAGCGACTGCATCGGCGACCGTGGAAACGGGATAGATGGAAATTTGATCCAAATACTGCACCTCAGGCAGGTTTTCAGCGGGAATGATCAGGGCGGAATAGCCGGCTTCCCGCGCTTTGAGTGCCATGGGCAAAACACCTTTTACGGGGCGTACGTCACCCATCAGGGAAAGCTCGCCGATAAAAGCAATGTTGGAAAAATCCCCTGTCACCACCCCCGTGCAGGCAAGAAAGCCCATCAGGATGGCAAGGTCATATACCGGACCTGCTTTTCGTGTGTCGGCAGGAGCCAGATTGATGGTAATTCGCTTGGAAGGGAAGGAGTAGCCTGCATTTTTGAGGGCACTGCGCACCCGCTCTTTGGACTCTTTTACCGCAAGATCGGGAAGCCCTACCATTTCAAAAGCGGGCAGACCGTTTGCAAGATCCACCTCAACCGTAACTTCAAAAGCATCCAGTCCGTTCAGACCGAAAGACATCATTCTGGAAACCATAAAATCCCTCCCTTACCATCTTATTATAACTTTTGGATAGAAAAAAAGCAATTTATTTGTGTTTTTTCAGCAAAAAATATTCGTTTCACCCTTTACAGAAATTGAAATTCGTGTTAAAATAACGATTGGTGTAAACCAAAAGTATGTTAATAATTTTTATTTTATATAAGGAGGACACTATGGCTAGAAAAATGAAAACCATGGACGGTAACAACGCGCCAGCGCATGTATCCTATGCGTTCACCGAGGTTGCGGGTATTTTCCCCATCACTCCGTCTTCGGTAATGGCTGAAATGACCGATAAGTGGGCTGCTGAGGGCAGAACCAACGTATTTGGTCAGAAGGTTAAGGTTGTAGAACTGCAATCGGAGGGCGGTGCCGCCGGTACCGTACACGGCTCTTTGGCCGCCGGTGCTCTGACCACCACCTATACCGCTTCTCAGGGTTTGCTGCTGATGATCCCGAATATGTATAAGATCGCAGGTGAGCAGTTGCCCGGCGTTATTCATTGCTCTGCACGTGCATTGGCGTCTCACGCTCTGTCCATCTTCGGTGATCATTCCGACGTTATGGCTTGCCGTCAGACCGGCTTTGCTATGCTCTGCGCAGGCAATGTTCAGGAAGTTATGGACTTGGGTGCAGTTGCTCACTTGTCCGCAATCAAGGGTAAGGTTCCCTTCCTGCATTATTTTGACGGTTTCCGTACCTCCCATGAGATCCAGAAGATCGAGACCTGGGATTATGAGGATCTGAAAGAAATGCTGGATATGGACGCTGTAAATGAGTTCCGTAAGAACGCATTGAACCCCGAGCATCCCGTGCTCCGCGGTTCCGCTCAGAACCCTGATATCTTCTTCCAGGCTCGTGAAGCTTGCAATAAGTATTATGACGCTCTCCCCGCCGTGGTTGAGGAGTATATGGACAAGGTAAACGCCAAGATCGGTAGCGACTATAAGCTGTTCAACTATTACGGTGCAGAGGATGCCGATATGGTGATCATCGCCATGGGTTCCGTTTGCGATACCGTTGAAGAGACCGTGGATTACCTGAATGCCAACGGCAGTAAGGTTGGTCTGGTAAAGGTTCGCCTGTATCGTCCTTGGTCCACCAAGCATCTTTTGGCTGTTCTGCCCAAGACTGTGAAGAAGATCGCTGTTTTGGACCGTACCAAGGAGCCCGGCGCTCTGGGTGAGCCCCTCTATTTGGATGTTGTTACCGCTTTGGCCGGCACCGAGTTTGCAGGCGTGAAAGTGGTTGGCGGTCGTTACGGCCTCGGTTCTAAAGACACCACCCCCGGTTGCGTGGCTGCAGTCTATGAGAATCTGAAGAACGACGCTCCCAAGAATAATTTCACCATCGGCATTGTGGACGATGTAACCAACCTGTCCTTGGAGACCTTGGATGTGGATACCGCTCCCGCAGGCACCATCTCCTGCAAGTTCTGGGGTCTGGGTTCCGACGGTACTGTTGGTGCCAATAAGAACTCCATCAAGATTATCGGTGACCATACCGATAAGTATGTTCAGGCATACTTCTCCTATGACTCCAAGAAGTCCGGCGGTGTTACCGTTTCTCACCTGCGTTTCGGTGATTCTCCCATCAAATCCACCTACTTCATCAATAAGGCAGACTTTGTGGCTTGCCATAACCCCTCCTATATTGATAAGTATGATATGGTGTCCGACCTGAAGAAGGGCGGCTCCTTCCTGCTGAACTGCTCTTGGTCTGTGGACGAGCTGGATGAAAAGCTTCCCGCAGATGTGAAGAAGTATCTGGCAGAGAACGAAATCAACTTCTATATCATCGACGGTATCAAGATCGGTCGTGAGATCGGCTTGGGCGGCCGCATCAATACCATTCTGCAGTCCGCATTCTTTAAGATCGCAGGCGTGATCCCCGAGGCTGAGGCTGTTCAGTATATGAAGGATGCCGCTACCGCTTCTTACGGTAAGAAGGGTCAGCATATCGTTGATATGAACCATAAGGCAATTGAAGCAGGCGTAAACAGCGCTGTGAAGGTTGAGATCCCCGCTTCCTGGAAGGATGCAAAGGGCGAGGCCGCTGCTGTTACCGTTGATTGCGACAGAGCCGAGTTGAAAGAATATGTAGAGAACATTCTGGTTCCCGTAAACGCTCAGAAGGGCGACAAGCTCCCCGTTTCCGCATTCGAGAAGTATGTGGACGGTCATATGGAGCAGGGTGCCGCTGCATTCGAGAAGCGCGGTATCGCTGTGGATGTACCCCAGTGGATCCCCGAGAACTGTATCGAGTGTAACCAGTGCTCTTTGGTCTGCCCCCATGCCGTTATCCGTCCCTTCGCTCTGAATGCTGATGAGGTTGCTGCTGCTCCCGCAGGCATGAAGACTAAGAAGATGCTGGGTAAGGGTCTGGATCACCTGACCTTCACCATGAGCGTATCTGTTCTTGACTGTACCGGTTGCGGTAGCTGTGCTGCAATCTGTCCCGCCAAGGAGAAGGCTCTGGTTATGACCGCTCTGGATACCCAGATCGGCGAGCAGAAGTACTTCAACTACAATGAGAAGAAGGTTGCTGTGAAGCCCGAAGTGAACGAAGTCTTCAAGGTTGAGACCGTGAAGGGTTCTCAGTTCAAGACTCCCTTGCTGGAGTACTCCGGTGCTTGCGCAGGCTGTGGCGAGACTCCTTATGCCAAGTTGATGACTCAGCTCTTCGGCGATCGGATGTATATCTCCAATGCTACCGGCTGTTCCTCCATCTGGGGCGGCTCCGCACCTGCTACTCCTTACACTGTTGATAAGAACGGCCACGGTCCTGCTTGGGCAAACTCCTTGTTTGAGGATAACGCTGAGCACGGCTTCGGTATGTATCTGGGTGCTACCCAGCTGCGTGAGAAGGTGGCTGCCGATATCGAAGAGTTGTATAACTTCACCGCTATCGACTCCCTGAAGGCCGCCATCGACGAGTGGAAAGAAACCTATAACGATACCAAGACCAACACCGCCGCTACCGAGAAATTGGTTGCCGAGTTGGAGAAGGTTGATTGCTGTGAGAAGGGTAAGGCTATGGCCGCTAATATCCTGGCTCAGAAAGACTTTATCGCTAAGAAGTCCGTTTGGATTCTGGGCGGTGACGGCTGGGCTTATGATATCGGCTTCGGCGGTTTGGATCACGTGCTGGCTTCCAACGAGGATGTAAACGTTCTGGTCTTCGATACCGAAGTTTACTCCAACACCGGCGGTCAGGCTTCCAAGGCTACTCCTTCCGGTTCCATCGCTCAGTTCGCTGCTGCAGGTAAGGTAACCAAGAAGCAGGATCTGGGTGCTATCGCTCGTTCCTACGGTTATGTTTACGTTGCTCAGGTTTCCATGGGTGCTGACTATAATCAGTGCGTAAAGGCCTTCGCTGAGGCTGAAGCTTATCATGGACCTTCCATCATCATCGCTTATGCTCCCTGTATCAACCACGGTATTAAGGGTGGTATGGGCACCTCTATGGCAGAGTCCAAGAAGGCAGTTCAGGCCGGTTATTGGCAGCTCTATCGCTTCAATCCCGATTTGGCAGAGCAGGGCAAGAACCCCTTGAGCTACGATTCCAAGGAACCCACCATGGAATATCGCGACTTCATTATGAACGAGGTTCGTTACAATGCTTTGAGCCGTGCGAACCCCGAAAGAGCGGAAGTTCTCTTCAATGCTGCAGAGAAGAGCGCTACCGAAAAGAGAGAGAATCTGAAGAAACTCTCCGAGATGTAATTCTCCAATCAAAAATGCCTACCGCTTTTGCGGTAGGCATTTTTTCTTCATTTTTCTCGAAAAAAACTTGACAAATACTGCGGCACCGCCGTATAATAACTATATTATTATTTAGAAAGGGTAGCAGAGAGATGTTTCAAAGAGCTTATCGATTTTATTACTGCAACACGGACTTTCTGTCTACCGCTGTATGCGAGCGCTGAATTTCAGGCGTTCGCCGTATATCAGGATCAGAAAGCCCGCCATTCCTTATGCTTATTTTTCAGCACAAGGCAAAGCGGGCTTTGTTTTTTAGGGAGGACCTATGAGTTTTTCGGAAAAGATGATGGCGCTGGGAAAAAAGCGCTCGGTGATTCGGGAGATCTTTGAATACAGTAAAAGCCGCAAGGCAGAGATCGGTGCGGAAAATGTTTTTGATTTCAGCATCGGCAACCCCAGTGTTGCCGCCCCTCAAGAAATCACCGATGCAATGGTGCGTTTACTGAAGGAGCAGGATCCTGTGGTTTTGCACGGTTATACCGCCGCCCAAGGAGATCCTGCCGTGCGCCGAAAGCTCGCCGATGCCATCAATGAGGAGTTTCAAGCCGATGTGCGTGCCGATCTGATCTATATGACCTGCGGCGCTGCTGCATCTCTTACCATTTCCTTGGCGGCTATCGCCCAAGAAGGGGATGAGGTGATCGTTTTTGCTCCTTATTTTCCCGAATATCGGGTGTTTATCGAAAAAGCAGGCGCAAAAATGAAATCCGTTCTCTGCAAGATCCCCGATTTTAATTTGGATTTTGATGCCTTGGAGGAAGCAATTACCGAAAAGACCAAGGCGGTGATCATCAACTCACCCAATAATCCCACCGGTGTGATCATTTCGGAAGAGGAGCTGATCCGCCTTTCCGCGGTTTTGCGTAAAAAGAGTGAGGAATATAAGCATCCCATCTATCTGATCTCCGATGAGCCTTATCGTAAATTGGTGTGGAACGGAGCAACGGTTCCTTTTGTGACAAAGTATTATGAGAATTCCATCGTTTGCTATTCTTTCAGCAAAGCGGTGTCTCTCCCCGGTGAGCGGATCGGTTACATCTTGATCTCCCCCAAAATGGAGCAAGCGGAAGATGTCTATGCCGCCGTTTGCGGTGCAGGGCGCGCCTTAGGCTTTGTGTGCGCACCCAGTTTGTTGCAATTCACGGTGGCGGAATGCGTCAATGTCACCTCCGATTTCAGTGTTTATCGGGAAAACCGCCGCCTTTTGGCAGAGGAACTGACTCGCATCGGCTATGAAGCCGCTCAGCCCGACGGTGCTTTTTATCTCTTTATGAAAGCGCTGGAACCGGATGCCTATGCATTTTGTCAGCGGGCAAAGAACTATGAACTTCTGTTGGTTCCCAGCGATGACTTTGGGTGCGGCGGCTATGTTCGCATCGCCTATTGCGTAACCACCGAACAGATTAAGCGCGCAATTCCCGCTTTTGAAAAATTATATGAGGACTATCAAAAATGAGTAAATTAGACGAAGCAAGAAAACAAATCAATGAGATCGACCGCCAAATGGCGGATCTGTTTGCCGCCCGTATGAAGGCGGTGGAGATGGTTGCCGCCCATAAAAAAGAGGTTGGAATGCCCATCTTGGATACCGCAAGGGAAGAGGAAGTGATCCGCAAAAACGCGGAATTGATGCAGGATGAAGCGCTAAAATCCTATTATGTCAATTTTTTGAAGTATAATATGACCCTTTCCCGCAGTTATCAGCATCGCCTTTTGGAAGGAATGCGGGTGGCATATAGCGGAGTGCCCGGCGCTTTTGCAAATATCGCCGCCAAGAAGATCTTTCCCGATGGCTCTGCAGTCCCCTATAAGGATTTCAAGGCCGCCTATGAAGCGGTGGTCAACGGAGAATGCGATTGCGCTGTGTTGCCGATTGAAAACAGCTATAACGGCGATGTTTCCCAAGTAATGGATCTTGCCTTTTTCGGCGGTTTATTTGTAAACGGTGTTTATGATCTGGAGATCGTGCAGAACTTGCTGGGTGTGGAAGGTGCTACCCTGCGGGATGTAAAAGAAGTGATCAGCCATCCTCAAGCATTGGGTCAGTGCGCGGAGTATATCCGTTCTCATGATTTTATCGGTCACGAAGCCACCAATACCGCTGTCGCGGCAAAGCAGGTGGCAACCGAGGGCAGAAAGGAACTGGCGGCCATCGCCAGTGCAGAGACTGCCGCGCTTTACGGGCTCACCGTGTTGGATAAAAACATCAATGAAAGCAGTGCCAATACCACCCGTTTTGCTGTGTTCTCTCGTTATGCTAACCGTAATGAAAAGCGGGATAATTACTTTGTAATGAACTTCACCGTGAAAAACGAAGCGGGAAGCCTTGGCAAAGCGGTTTCCGCCATCGGAGACGCAGGCTTCAACCTGCGGGCGCTGAAAAGCCGCCCCAGCAAAGACTTGATCTGGGAGTATTATTTCTTCGCCGAGGGCGAGGGAAATGTCAACAGCACCCAAGGTAAGGCTATGATGGAAGAACTGAAAAAGCATTGCAGTACCATCAAAATTGTGGGCTCTTTTGAAAAAGAAAAAGTATTAAAGTGAGTGAAAGAATATGATCATTCCTATTGAATTGGGCATCGATCGCTATGAAATCCTGTTGGAACGGGGTGCTCTGCAAAGGGCAGATTCCTTTTTCAACCTGAATCGCAAGGTTTTAATTGTAACCGATAGCGGGGTGCCGCAAAAATACAGCGAAACCATCGCCTCCCTCTCGAAAGAGGCTTATATTGAGATCTTTCCCCAAGGAGAGGCGCAAAAGAATTTAAATACCTATCAAGGCATTTTGCGTCGCTTGGTAAAAGAGGGCTTTACCCGCACCGATTGTGTGGTGGCGGTGGGCGGCGGCGTGACCGGTGATATGGCAGGCTTTGCCGCGGCCTCTTATATGCGAGGAATTGATTTTTATAATGTGCCCACTACCGTGCTTTCGCAGGTGGATTCCTCCATCGGCGGAAAGGTGGCGGTGGATTTTGAGGGCTATAAAAACATTGTGGGTGCCTTTTATCAACCCAAAGGGGTGTTGATCGATCCCGAGGTTTTGAGCACCTTGCCTCCGCGTCAGATCGCCAACGGTCTTGCAGAATCGGTGAAGATGGCGGCGACCAATGATGAGGAATTGTTCTGTTTTCTGGAAGAGCAGGATCCCCTTGAGATGATCGATAAGGTGATCGAAGGCTCTTTGCGGATCAAGAAAAGCGTGGTGGAGGAAGATACCAATGAAACAGGTCTTCGAAAGGTGCTGAATTTCGGCCATACCGTAGGCCATGCCATCGAAAGTGTTTCCGGTCTTTCGGAGCTTTACCACGGAGAGTGCGTAGCACTTGGAATGCTTATTATGACCACCGGTGAGACCCGCTCTCGCCTGAAAGCGGTATTGGAAAAGATCGGTTTACCGACCGCATATTCCTATGACCGCAAAAAGGTGATCTCTGCAATGGCTATGGATAAAAAAGTGGCAGGGGAGAGCATTACCGTGGTCACCGTGCCGAAGATCGGCAGTTTTCAATTTGAAACACTCCCGCTGAATGAGTTAAATCAGCGGATGGAGGAGGTTCTTTGAGATGAAGAATACATTGGGTACCCATCTGGCGGTAACGCTTTATGGCGAGAGCCACGGAAGCAGTATCGGCGTTGTGATCGACGGTCTTGCTCCCGGAATTCCTGTGGACGATGCTTTTATTCGCAGTCAACTGCAAAAGCGCCGTCCTGCAGGCAAGATCGCGACCGCCCGTCGGGAGCAGGATGAATATACCATCGAAAGCGGCGTATGGAACGGTTATACCACCGGCACTCCGCTTTGTATTCGTATTCCCAATACCGCTCAGCAGTCCAAGGATTATTCCGCAACCCGCGCCCTTGCCCGACCGGGGCATGCGGATTATACCGCATTTTGTAAGTACCACGGGTATGAAGATTATCGCGGCGGCGGTCATTTCAGCGGCCGTGTAACGGCGGGGCTGGTGGCAGCAGGCGGTATTCTCCTGCCTGCTTTGGCGAAAAAAGGCATTACGGTTGCAACCCATATGAGCCGTTGTGCAGGGGTGGAGGATCGTGCTTTTGAGGATCTTTCCGCCGATTGTGCAAAATTAAATGATTTGGATTTTCCTGTTCTTTCCGAAACAGCCGCCGAAGAGATGAAAAAGAAGATCGAGAAGGCGGCGGCAGAGGGGGATAGCGTCGGAGGCATTTTGGAAACGGTGATCACCGGTATTCCCGCAGGCGTGGGTGAGCCTTGGTTCGATACGGTAGAGGGACTGCTGGCAAAAGCGCTGTTCAGTATCCCTGCCGTAAAAGGTGTTTCCTTCGGCGATGGTTTTGCCCTTGCCGATCAAAAGGGAAGTGAAGCAAACGATCCGTTTTGTATGAAAGACGGCTCCGTGGTAACGGTTAAAAACAGCAACGGCGGCATCAACGGCGGTATTACCAACGGGATGCCCATTGTGGTCCGCGCCGTGATCAAACCTACTCCCTCCATCTATCAACCTCAAAACACGGTGGATTTTATGAAGAGGGAAGATGCAACTCTGCAGATCCACGGGCGGCATGATCCTTGTATTGTGCACCGTGCGCGGGTGGTGGCAGATAGCGTTTGCGCGATGGTGATCGCCGATCTGCTGACCGGAAGATTCGGGACCGATTATTTAGGAGCAGCAAAATGAAATACGGACTGATCGGCGAAAAATTAGGTCATAGTTTTTCCAAGGAAATCCACGAAAAACTGGCGGATTATACTTATGACATTCAAGAGATCCCGCCTGCAGAACTTGGGGATTTTATGAGAAAAAAGGCCTTTTCCGCTATTAATGTAACCATCCCTTATAAGCAAGCGGTGTTTCCGTATCTGGATGAGGTTAGCGAGCAGGCAAAAACCATCGGTGCAGTAAATACTGTCGTGTGTAAAGGAAATAAACTTTACGGGTATAATACCGATTTTTTTGGTATGCGCGCCTTGATTTTGCGCGCGGGCATTGATTTGACCGATAAAACCGTGATGATTTTAGGGGGAGGCGGTACCTCTCGCACGGCGCGTGCCGTGGCGGAGGATCTGAAGGCAAAAGAAGTGCTCGTGGTTTCTCGATCGGGGAAGGACGGCATTTCCTATGCAGAGGCAAAAGAGATTCACTCCGATGCAGAGATCATTATAAACACCACCCCTTGCGGGATGTATCCCAATATTGATGAATTGCCGCCGATTGATCTGGCGGATTTCCCCAAAGTGGAAGGGGTTGTGGATGCGGTCTATAATCCCATCCGCACCCAATTGGTTTCTATGGCGCGGGAGCGTGGAATTCCCGCGATTGGCGGACTCTATATGTTGGTGGCTCAAGCGGCATATGCAGTGGAATACTTTCTCGATTGCAAGGTGCCCCAAGAAGCGATTGAGCAAGTATTTCGTGAATTGGAGAGCGCAAAAGAAAACATTGTGTTGATCGGGATGCCCGGTTGCGGAAAATCCACTGTTGGTAAGCGCTTGGCAAAGAAGCTGAACCGTCGCTTTTTGGATACCGATGCGCTTCTTACGGAATACTGCGGCAAAACGCCCAATGAGATCATACGGGAGCAGGGAGAGCCTGCGTTCCGCGCTCTGGAGACGAAGATTATTTTGGAGCAGGTGGCTCCTTTGAACGGATGCGTGATTGCCACAGGCGGCGGCGCGATCCTGCGGGATGAAAATGTGCGTGCTTTGAAGCAAAACGGCAGAACGGTCTTTTTGGATCGTCCGTTGGAGCTGTTGGCAGTCAGCGATGACCGCCCGTTGTCTTCCGACCGTCAATTATTGGAAAAAAGGTATCACGAGCGGTATGAGCGCTACTGTGCCACCGCAGATATTAAAATTAGTGCCGTAAAGGAACCGTCGATCCTTTGCGAGCAGATTATTGAGGAACTGAAACAATGAAAATTCTTGTGATCAACGGACCGAACCTGAATATGTTGGGCATTCGGGAGCCGGATATTTACGGTAAAGAAACCTATGAGACCCTGTTGAAAAAAATCCGCACCCACTGTGAAAAGAGAGGGATCGAGGTCTCCTTTTACCAATCCAACCACGAAGGGGATCTGGTGGATGCCATTCAAGGTGCCTATGGGGTGATGGACGGCATTGTGATCAATCCGGGTGCCTATACCCATACCAGCATCGCTTTATTGGATGCGGTAAAATCCGTGGGACTCCCCACTGTGGAGATCCATATCTCCGATGTGGCAAGCCGAGAAGACTTCCGTCAGGTCAGTTATATCCGCGCCGCTTGTGTGAAAACCATCTGCGGGAAGGGAACCGATGGATATTTGGAAGCGGTGGATACCCTTGCGGAGGGCACCTATGACCGTTGAGATCGTTGCAGGAAAGGCAAAGGGTACCGTTTCGGCACCTCCTTCCAAAAGTATGGCGCACCGTTACCTGATCGCCGCCGCTTTGGCAAAGGGCGTCAGTGTAGTGCGCGGAATTGCCTATTCGCAGGATATTTTGGCGACCATCGACTGTCTGCGTGCCCTTGGCGTGGAGATCAATGTGGATGGTGATGCAGTAACAGTGAAGGGCGGCTGCCCGCTTGTGCCGAGAGCGCCTCTTTGCTGTCGGGAAAGCGGAAGCACTTTGCGCTTTTTGGTGCCTCTTTGCTGGCTTAGTAATGAGCAAGCAATATTAAAGGGGAGCCCCCGCCTGATGGAACGCCCTTTAAATATTTATGAGCAGTTGGCAAAGGAAAAAGGATTTTCTTTGTACCGTGAAAACGGAGAAGTGATCACCCAAGGTCGATTGACTGTCGGAGAATATACGGTAGACGGCAGTGTCAGCAGTCAGTTTGTGACCGGCATGATCTTTGCCTTGCTGACCTTGAAAGGGGAGAGCCGTATTCGGCTTATCGGCAAAGTGGAAAGCCGCTCTTATATTGATCTGACCCTTGATGCTTTGCGCACCTTCGGCTTTTTTGCGGAATGGGCGGAAGAGACTCTTTTGGTGCTCCGCGGCGGGGAAGGTGTGCCCCAAGATCTTATGGTGGAGGGGGATTTTTCCAACGCGGCATTTTTGGAGGCCCTTACCCTATTGGGCGGTCAGGTGCAGGTGCAAGGCTTGAAGGAAACCTCTTTGCAGGGGGATCGGGTCTACCGTCCGTATTTTGAAGCCTTGAGAACGGGCACGCCTACCTTGTCGTTGGCGGATTGCCCCGATCTCGGCCCCATCTTATTTGCGGTGGCGGCCGCTTTGAACGGCGGTGTGTTTACCGATACCGCTCGCCTGAAGATCAAAGAAAGCGATCGGGGCGCGGCGATGGCCGAGGAACTGCAAAAGTGCGGCGTGACCCTCTTGATGGATGAAAACCGCATCACGGTGCCTGCAGGGCAACTGAAAGCCCCTGAAGTGCCTGTTGACGGGCATAATGATCATCGGATCGTGATGGCAATGGCGGTGCTTTTGACCCGCTTGGGCGGTGCGATCGAAGGCGCCGAGGCGGTTGCCAAGAGTATGCCGGATTTTTTTGAAAAATTATCGAGTTTAGGAATTGAGGTCAAAGGAAATGAGGTTAAATAAAAATTCCGATACCAATATCCTGATCGTGGGATTGGGATTGCTGGGCGGAAGCTATGCGATGGCATTGAAAAAGAAGGGCTACCATGTGGAAGCCATCACCCGCTCCCAAGCGTCCGTTGATTATGCGCTGGAGCACGGGATAATTGACGCCGGTTCTGTGTCGGTGGAAAAGGAAATGGTGCAAAAGGCGGATCTTACCGTTTTTGCACTCTATCCTCATATTTTTATGGAGTGGCTGAAGGAATATCAACATCTGTTTCGTTCCGGGGCCGTCCTCACCGATGTGACCGGTGTAAAAAGCAGTGTTGTCTATGAAGTGCAGGCAATGCTGCGGGAGGATGTGGAATTTATTGCCGCCCACCCGATGGCAGGTAAAGAAGTCTACGGTGTGGAAAATGCCGATGACCGCATTTTTGAAGGGGCCAACTATATCGTTGTTCCCACCGAAAAGAATACCGAAGAAGCCACCCGCCTTTGCGAAGAATTGGGTTGGGAACTTGGTTTCCGCTCGGTTTCACGCCTGTCTCCCGAAGAACACGATGAGATGATCGCTTATCTTTCGCAGTTGACCCACTGTATCGCCGTAACGCTGATGTGCTGCCATGATAATGAGAATTTGGTTGCCTATACCGGTGACTCTTTCCGTGATCTTACCCGCATTGCCAAGATCAACGATGCCATGTGGAGTGAACTTTTTATGATGAATAGAGAGGTACTCTTGGCACAGATGGATCTGTTTATTGATAAGTTCAAGGAATTAAGAGATGATCTTGCCGAAGGAAAGGTGGAGGAGATGCGTCAAATGATGCAGTTGTCCACCGCACGCCGCCGTTTTTTTGATAAGTAAGAGAAAGAGGTACTCCTTATGAATATGAATTTTACCAGAAAACTGCCGATTCCTATGGATATTAAGGCGCAATACCCCGTTACCGAAGAAATGGCAGCGGTAAAAGCCAAAAGAGATGAAGAAATTCGCAAGGTTTTTACAGGGGAGAGCGATCGTTTTATTTTGGTCATCGGTCCCTGCTCTGCCGATAATAAAGAGGCAGTTTTAGACTATATCGGTCGGTTGCGGAAACTGGAAGATCGGGTCAAGGATAAGGTCTTGATCATCCCCCGTATCTATACCAATAAACCCCGTACTACCGGAGACGGTTATAAGGGAATGCTCCATCAACCCGATCCCAATGAGAAACCCGATATGCTGAAGGGTATTGTGGCTATTCGTGATGTGCATATCAGCGCATTGAAGGATTATCAGTTCTCCTGTGCCGATGAGATGCTGTATCCCGAAAATCATCGTTATCTCTCGGATCTTCTCTCTTATGTTGCCATCGGCGCCCGCTCGGTGGAAAATCAGCAGCACCGCCTGACCGCAAGCGGTCTTGATATCCCTGTGGGGATGAAAAATCCCACAGGCGGTGATCTTTCCGTGATGATGAACGCCCTTACTGCGGCACAGCATTCTCATACCTTCCTTTATCGCGGATGGGAGGTTATCAGCGAGGGCAACGCTCTTGCCCATGCCATTTTGAGGGGCTATGTGGACAGCAGCGGCAGATCTCTGCCTAATTACCATTATGAGGATCTGCGTAAACTCCACGATCTGTATGCAAAATCGGATTTGAAAAATCCTGCCGTCATTGTGGATGCCAACCATGCAAATTCCGGCAAACAGTATCTTGAGCAGGTGCGTATTGCGATGGATGTGTTGCATAGCTGCCGCCACCATGCGGATATTCGCAAATTGGTAAAAGGCTTGATGATCGAAAGCTACATCGAGGACGGATCTCAAAAGATCGGCGAGTATTGCTACGGAAAATCTATTACCGATCCCTGCCTCGGTTGGGAAAAAACCGAGCGTTTGGTGTTGGATATCGCTGAAAAATGGTAAAAAGAAAACAGCAACGATCTTTCGTTGCTGTTTTTTGTTTGAGGGGAGAGTAGGCCTGTAAGCCGAGTTCTGTCGAGAACAGTCATCTATCTGGGACACCCGTTGCCGGATGCCTCAAGCCACGCTTTCGAGGTTCGATCGGGCGGATCACCCTCGCCTCTGTCGGTGTTGCATCGGATAGGGTTTACAGACCCCCTATGTCACCATAAGGGGTGGTGAGCTCTTACCTCGCCTTTCCATCCTTACCGGAAAACCGGCGGATTATTTCTGTTGCACTTTCCCTAAAGTCGCCTTCGGTGGGCGTTACCCACTATCCTGATCCGTGATGCTCGGACTTTCCTCCGCACCCCAATATGGAATACGGCGACTGTTCAGCCTACTCTGCTAATAATATAGCACGGTTTTCTAAAAAAGTAAATAAATATATTGCTAAATTTAATTAAAAATTATATAATAAAGGTGTATGTAAAAATATTCCTAAACTTGCATTTGGGAGGTAATAAAATGAAACATCTGAAGCGTTTTCAAAAAGAGGTCGAGGGAAAGACGGTCGGTGTTGTGGGCATCGGTATTTCCAACACCCCCATCATCACCATTTTGGCAGAAATGGGGATCAAGGTGATTGCCTTTGATAAGCGTCCCGAGGATCAATTGGGTGACCCCGGTAAGACCCTTAAGGAATTAGGGGTGGAAATGGTCTGCGGTCCCGATTATATGGATCACCTGAAAGGGGATTGGATCATCAAGACCCCCGGAATGCGCTATGACCATCCCGCATTAGTTGCCGCTTCTCAACGTGGAAGCGTGATTACCAGCGAGATGGAACTGTTCTTTGAGTATTGCCCCTGTCCCATTATTGCCGTAACGGGAAGTGATGGAAAAACAACCACCACCAGTTTGATCTATGAAATGCTGCGCCGCACCGACCGTAAGGTGCATCTCGGCGGAAATATCGGCTACCCGCTGTTTTGTCGCTTGGGTGTTATTGCCCCTGAAGATGTAGTGGTTGCCGAATTGTCCAGCTTCCAATTGCACACCTTAAAGAAAAGCCCTCATATCAGCGTGGTGACCAATCTTTCGCCCAATCACTTGGATGTCCATAAAGATATGGAGGAGTATGTGGAGGCGAAGGCAAACATCTTCCGCTATCAGGGTGCCGAGGATCTTTTGATCCTGAATGCAGAGAATGAGATCACCGCAGGTTTTGCTTCCGAGGCAAAAGGCGCTGTGCGGATGTTCTCCTTCCACGGAGAAGCGGGCAAAAACAGCGCCTTCTATCGGGATGGCGGGATCTATTTGCAAAATGAAGACGGCGTGGCGGAAAAACTGCTGGATCGGTCTTCCTTGCTGTTGAAGGGCGATCATAATGTGGAAAACTTTATGGCGGCTGTGCTGGCAGTGAAGGACTTCTGTTCTCCCGAGATCATTGCCGAGGTGGCGGAAACCTTCGGCGGTGTTCGCCATCGGATGGAGTTTGTGCGGGAAGTGAACGGTGTGCTGTTCTATAATGATTCCATTGGCTCTTCGCCCACCCGTACCATTGCAACCCTCCATAGCTTTGACCGTAAGGTGCGCCTGATCGCAGGCGGTTATGATAAGAAGATCCCCTATGACGAATTGGGAACCGTAATTCCTTCGCGGGTGGAAAAACTTTACTTGTGCGGTGTGACCGCGCCCCGCATCCGTGACGCCGTGCAGGCGGTGGAACCCGATTTCCCTATCGATACTTATCGCGATCTTAAAACTGCCATCGAAACGGCTTACCGGGAGTCCAAAGAGGGGGACATCGTTCTTCTATCTCCCGCCTCTGCCAGCTTCGATCAATTTAAAAACTTTGAGGAACGGGGCGACTTCTTCGTCTCTGTTGTAAAGGAACTGTAAATGAAACAACTTCAGAATTATCTGTTTGAACTGTGCGGTGAGCATCTGCCGTCGGGCTTTGAAAGTACGGCGGGCGGCGTGAAAGACCTGCTTGCACCGTTGGTGGATGAATGCTATCAGGATCGCTCCGGCAATGTGATCGGTCACCGCAAAGCAATGATGCCCAATGCAAAAAAACTGCTGTTGGACGCTCATTTGGATGAGATCGGTCTGATGGTCTCTAAAATTGATGAAGAAGGTTTTCTTCACTTTGTGAATTTGGCGGGCTTTTCTCCTGCTTGCTTGCCCGCTTCCGCCGTTACGGTTAAGGGTAAGCGCCCTCTTTCGGGCATTGTGGCCACTCTGCCGCCTCATCTTCTTACTGCCGAGGAGCAGGAAAAGATGTTGCCGATGGATAAACTGGTGATCGATATCGGCTATCCTGCCGACCGCGCCAAAGAATTGGTAAAGGCGGGGGATCCCATTGTATTGCGCCAAAGCTGTGAAGACCTTTTGAATAATCGGGTCTGCGGAAAGGCACTGGATAACCGTGTGGGTGTTGCGGTGCTTTTGGATGCCTTGGCGGCTATTCGCAATCTGCCTCTTTCGGTGGATCTGTATGTGGTTTTCTCTGCAGGGGAAGAATTCAGCGGGTTCGGCGCCCGCCACGCCGCTTGGGAGATCGAGCCCGATGAGGCTTTGGTGGTAGATGTCACCTTTGGGGTTTCGCCCAATACTCCCAAAACCAAAGGCTATGAGCTGGGGAGCGGTGCCGTGATCGGCATTTCTCCCGTTTTGAACGGTGATGTGACCGACCGCCTTGTGTCCTTGGCGGAGCAATATAAGCTTCCCTTCAGCCGTGAGGCAATGAGCGGGCGCACAGGAACGAACTGTGATTCCATCGCCGTTGCCAAGAGAGGGGTACGCACCGGATTGGTGTCTGTTCCTCTTCGGTATATGCACAGCGGGTGCGAGGTGGTGGATCTGGAGGATATGAAAGCTGCCTCTCAGTTGATCAGCCGCTATATCCATCGGGGAGGTGCCAAGTATGAATAAGCAACTCAGTTACCTGACCTCGTTGTTCGGAGCTTCGGGCAGTGAGGGCGATGTGCGTCAGGCGATCATTAATGAGATCCGTGACTATTGTGAGCGGGTAGAAGTGGACCCTATGGGCAACGTGGTTGCCTTTAAACGGGGGAGTATGGAAGCCCCCGTTACCTTGATGCTTTCTGCTCATATGGATGAAGTGGCTTTGATGGTCACCTCCATTGATGAGAGCGGTTATTTGAAATTCAGCACCGTCGGCGGCATTGATCCGCGGATCCTCTTGGGAAAACATGTGATCATCAGCAAAAAGAAATATCACGGTGTGATCGGTGTGAAACCGCCTCACCTGATGAAGGACGACGAAGAAAAGGCACCCAAGATCGAAGATCTGTTCATTGATTTCGGTGCCAAAGATAAAGAAGATGCGGAAAAGTATGTGAAGGTCGGCGATATCATCGGCTTTCAATCCGATTATCAGGAGTTTGGCGAGGGCTTGGTTCGGGCCAAGGCGCTGGATGACCGTGCGGGTTGCTATCTTTTGATCGAGATGATAAAAAAAGACCTGCCCTTTGATGTGTATTTCGCCTTCACCGTAATGGAAGAGATCGGGTGCTTGGGCGCCCAGACTGCGGCGTTCGGGATACATCCTCAATATGCCCTGATCCTTGAGGGTACCACGGCAGGGGATATCCACACCGATAAGAACAAAACCTCCGTTTGTAAGGTGGGAGGCGGTCCTGTGCTTTCTTTTATGGATCACAGTGCCATCTATGATCGTGAATTTTATAAAATCGCAATGCGAGCGGCAGAAAAGAATCGCATCCCTTGGCAGACCAAGCAAGCGGTGGCGGGCGGAAATGAGAGCGGCAGTATTCAGCGCACTCGCGAGGGGTGTAAGGTGCTGGCACTTTCGGTGCCTTGCCGTTATATTCATTCTCCCGTCAGTGTGGCGTCTTTGGAGGATATTGAAAACACAGGTCGCTTGGCACTTGCCATTTTGAACGAATTATTGTAGGAGAGAAATTATGATCGAACAAATGCGCAATTTGATTCAAATCAACGGTGTGTCCGGCAATGAAACTGCCGTGGCAGGGTATATCAAAAATGAAATTCTGTCCTATGCCGATAAAGTGTATGAGGATACCTTGGGCAATTTGGTTGCCGTACGCAAGGGAAGCGGCCCCAAGGTAATGGTTATGGCTCATATGGATCAGATCGGTCTTGTGGCCACCTTTGTGGATGAAAAGGGGTTTGTCCGTATCTCTTCGGTGGGCTATGTAAACCCCAAGGCTACCGTGGGTCGTCCCGTGGTGTTCGAAAACGGCGAAAAAGGTGTTTTCGTTTGCGGAAATGAGGAAAAAAAGGACTTAAACCTTTCGGATTGCTATGTGGATATCGGCGCTGTCGATCGGGAAGAAGCCTTGCGGCGGATCGAGATCGGAATGACCGCTACCTTTATCAGCGAGACCTTTGCCACCGGCGAGCGGATCGTATCCAATGCATTGGATAATCGGGTCGGTTGCTATTGCTTGATGGAAACTTTACGCCGCTTGAAAGATCCTTCTTGTGAACTTTATGCGGTATTCACCGTGCAGGAAGAGGTAGGGCTGCGGGGTGCCAAGGTCAGCGGCTTTGAAATCCAGCCGGATATTGCCCTTGCTTTGGATGTCACTTTGAGCGGGGACCATCCCGATGCTCCCAAAACTCCCGCGGAGCTTGGGAAGGGAACGGCGATTAAGCTGCGGGATCGCTCCGCCATCTGCTCGAAAGAAATCGTGGAGGATCTGGAAAACCTTGCCAATCGCAAGGGAATCCCTGCTCAAAGAGATGTGCTCAGCGCAGGCGGTACCGATATCGGTAGTGTGCAGTTGCTGGGCAGAGGGGTGCAGGTCGGCGGTTTGAGCATTCCCATCCGTTATTGCCACTCTGCGGTAGAGATGGCAGATCGCCGTGATATTGAAGCAACCATTAACCTCTTGACGGCTTACTTGGAAAAGTAGTTGCTTTTCTTATATTATTTTGATATAATAATTACTTGATATTATTTTAGGAGAAGTGGAACATTGCGGTTAAAATGTTTGGACATACAAGGATTTAAATCCTTTCCGGATAAGATCAATATCGGCTTTGATCACGGCATTACCGCCATCGTGGGCCCCAACGGCTCCGGTAAGAGTAATGTATCCGATGCGATCCGCTGGGTGTTGGGCGAGCAGTCCAATAAAAGAC
>JAZQET010000048.1:0-25924 GCA_045539135.1 Eubacteriales bacterium
TGATACCAACTCCTTGGCCCACAGAACGCCATGGCTACGATCCGACTTCGATTGAGCAATGCTCAATCGGGAATTTCTTTTGTAGTGGTATCTAAAAACCAGTGGAAGAGGCGGGCGCCCTCCGCCATCCGCTCGGGATGAAATTGCACCCCGAAAAGAGGGAGCGTTTCGTGTTGGATGGCCTCCACCACCCCGTCGGGAGCAAAGGCGGCGGGGGAGAGACCCCGCCCCAAGCGGGAGAGCCCCTGATGGTGGCAACTGTTGGCGGTGAGGGTGCGGCCGTAAAGTTTTTTCAAAAACCCTTCGGTACGCAAGGGGTGCCAAAGGTCTTCGCCGCTGCCCAGATGCATCTGTGCGGTGGGCAGGTGCTGGATCAGGCTGCCGCCGAAGGCTACATTGAGGAGCTGATGCCCGCGGCAGATGCCGAGGATGGGCTTTTGCTCCCGCAAAAACTGATGGATCAGCCAAAGATCCTGCCGATCCCGCTCCCGATCGATGGCATAGCTTCCCTTGTTCTCTTCCCCGAAAAGGGCGGGTTCGGGGTCTCCGCCGCCGCAAAGGATCAGTCCGTCGAAAGCGGAGGGGCTCATCCCTTCCTTCCATTTCACCCCGTCGCCCCCTGCGGCGCGCACCGCCGCCATATAGCGGACGGGCTCTTTTTGCCCTGCAGATAATAAGATTTTTTTCATAATTCCCCCTCCTTTTTTCACAGTATATGAACAAGCCTTGCAAAAAAGCACCCCAATATGTTATACTAATGACAAATATTATTTGGAGAAGAATTATGGCAAAATTAGCACACTTAAATCCTGCGCGGGTCTTTCATTATTTTGAGGAGATCTGCGCCATCCCCCACGGCTCGGAGAATATGGAGGGCATTGCCGCCTATTGCGTGGACTTTGCCGAAAAAAACGGTCTCAAAGCGGTGCGGGATCAAGCGAATAATGTGATCATTTATAAGGCTTCCGCCGCAGGCTATGAGAATGCCGCGCCCATCATTTTGCAGGGGCATTTGGATATGGTCTGCCAAAAGACCCCCGAAAGCACCGTGGACTTTTTGAAGGACGGTCTTTGCTTGACGGTAGAAGGCGATTTTGTCAAGGCAGAGGGCACCACCTTGGGTGCCGATAACGGCATTGCCGTGGCGATGGTGCTGGCCATTTTGGAGGATTCCACCCTCGCCCATCCCCCCTTGGAGGCGGTTTTCACCACCGATGAAGAGATCGGGATGATCGGAGCAAGCCAACTGGATTTTTCGTTGTTGAAAGGGCGGAAGATGATCAATCTGGATGCGGAAGAAGAGGATTCCATGACCGTTTCCTGCGCCGGCGGCAGTGATTTTCAGGTGCGGATTCCCGTGGAGCGCACCTCTTGCAACGGGCAAAGAGTGACCCTCACGGTGCAGGGGCTTGCAGGTGGCCATTCCGGTGTGGAGATCCATAAGGGGCGGGTCAATGCCGCCCGCTTGGGAAGCACGTTTCTGTCCTTTGCGGGGGCAGAGGTGATCGCCTATAACAGCGGGGATAAAGCAAACGCCATCCCCAATCTTTGCCGTGCAGAGCTTTGCGTCACCGATGCCGAAATCTTTGAAAAAGAGGTTAAAGCCTTTGAGGAGCAGCTGGAAAAGCTGCGTCAAAAAGAGCCCAATGCGGCTTTTGCCGTGGAGAAGGGCGAGGAAGGAACTTATTCGGTTTTTGCCGCCGCCACGAAAGAGGCGTTGCGGAATGCGCTTACCAATCCGCCCGATGGAGTTGTGGCGATGAGCGCCGAAATCGAAGGCTTGGTGGAGACCTCTCTGAACCTTGGAATCGTGGCCACGGGGGAGGAAGCGCTCTTGCTGCATTTCGCACTCCGAAGCAATAAAGAGGCGGCGCTGACCGCCTTGGAGGAGACCTTGAAGACCTATTTCCCTGCCCAATGGGTCACCACCTTCGGGCGCTATCCCTCTTGGGAATTTAAAAGCGATTCTTCTTTGCAGGCACTTTATAAAGAGGTGTATGAAAAGCAAACAGGGAAGACCCTTAAGGTGGAAGCCATCCACGCAGGGTTGGAGTGCGGTGTTTTTGCCGCGGGGCTTTCGGGACTGGATTGCATTGCCATCGGTCCTCAATTATACGATGTGCATACCGTCCACGAAAAGCTGAGTGTTTCTTCTTTGGAACGAATCTATCATATATTGTTAGATCTTTTGAAAGCAAGCCGATAAAATCGGCTTGCTTTTCTCTTTCGGCTGTGGTACAATATAGCGGACTGTGAAAAAAATGTAAAGGAGACTCTTATGGAAAATAAGAACAACTTCAAGCCTTATATTCCGGCAGAGAAGGTCACCCCCGAGCTGACCGTCACTTCCATTGTGATGGGTGTGCTTCTCGCCATTGTATTCGGCGCAGCCAATGCCTATCTGGGACTTCGGGTAGGTATGACCGTATCCGCATCCATCCCCGCGGCAGTAATCGCCATGGGTGTGATCCGCGTGTTGATGCGGAAGAATTCCATTTTGGAAAGCAATATCGTGCAGACCGCAGGCTCTGCAGGTGAGTCCTTGGCGGCAGGTGCCATCTTTACCCTGCCCGCGCTGTTCCTTTGGGCGGCCGAAGGAAATATGGACAAGCCCAATTTGATCGAGATCACCCTCATTGCCCTGATCGGCGGCTTGCTGGGCGTCTTCTTTATGGTGCCCTTGCGCAATGCCTTGATCGTGAAGGAGCATGGCACCCTGCCTTATCCCGAAGGCACCGCTTGTGCGGAAGTGTTGCTGGCAGGGGAGCAAGGCGGCGCCAATGCCTCCACCGTGTTTGCAGGAATGGGCTTTGCCGCACTCTTTAAGTTTATCATCGACGGATTGAAGCTGGTTTCCGGTGAAGTGTCTTTGAAGATCAAAGGCTACGCAGGCGAGATCGGTACCCAGATCTATCCCGCAGTGATGAGCGTGGGTTATATCTGCGGTGCCCGCATTTCTTCTTATATGTTTGCAGGCGGTGTGCTCAGTTGGTTGGTGCTGATCCCCCTGATCGTGCTGTTCGGCGGCAATACCGTGCTGGCTCCCGGTACCGAGACCATCGGCGACCTTTTCGCCGCAGGCGGCGCGTCCAATATCTGGGGCACTTATATCCGCTATATCGGCGCAGGTGCTTTGGCGGCAGGCGGTATCATCAGCCTGATCAAGTCCTTGCCCCTGATCGTGCAGACCTTCGGCGGTGCTATGAAGAGTATGACCGGCGCAGGTGCGGCTTCTAAAACCAGAACCGAAAAGGATCTCAACATCAAGATCGTGCTGATCGCCATTTTGGTGCTCACCCTGCTGGTGTGGCTGGTTCCTGCCATCCCCGTTTCCCTGTTGGGTGCGGTGATCGTGGTGATCTTCGGCTTCTTCTTTGCCACCGTTTCCTCCCGTATGGTAGGCTTGGTGGGCAGCAGTAATAACCCTGTTTCCGGTATGGCCATTGCTACCTTGCTGGTAGCAACCCTTGTGCTGAAGGTGACCGGCAGTGCAGGCTATACAGGCATGAGCAGTGCCATTGCCATCGGTTCCATCATTTGTATCGTTTCCGCCATCGCAGGCGACACCTCTCAGGATTTAAAGACCGGCTACCTCTTGGGCGCAACCCCCAAGAAACAGCAGATCGCCGAGGTGATCGGCGTAGTGGCTTCCGCTGTTGCCATCGGCGGTACCCTCTACCTGCTGGATCAGGCATGGGGCTTCGGCTCCGATCAGTTGGGCGCGCCTCAGGCAACCCTGATGAAGCTGATCGTGGAAGGTGTTATGGGTGGCGACCTGCCTTGGGGCTTGGTCTTCATCGGCGTATTTATCGCCGTTGTGGTGGAATTGGTTGGCATCCCCGTGTTGCCCTTTGCTATCGGTATCTATCTGCCTGTGCAGTTGAATGCTTGCATTATGATCGGTGGTTTGATCCGCCTCTTCTTCGATAAGATGAAGAAAAAGGAAGAGGAAAAGAAGAAGATCGTCAACGACGGTATTCTCTTCTGCTCCGGTATGATCGCAGGCGAAGGTCTGGTGGGTATTCTGCTGGCACTCTTGGCCGTGTTCGGCTTGGATTCCGCTTTGGATCTGGGCAGCCGCCTCGGCATCCCCGCTACCGTTTCTCAGATCGGCGGTATTGTGTTGCTGGGTGTGATCATCCTTACCTTGCTGAAATTCACGATTTGGAAAAAGCGCAGTAAGTAAGATGAAGAAACAGGAAAACTATCTGGAGCGCAAGCCCTGCCGCCGTCCCGACATTGGGTGGAAGGCGGATGACGCAGGGCTTGTAACGCTGGAGATCGAAAATAAGGGCGTGTTTCATCGCATTGCCCAAAAGTGCTTCAAAAAGCCTAAAGTGAGCTATATCCATCTGGATCAGATGGGCAGTTTTCTTTGGCCGTTGATGGACGGTTCCAAGGATATCATTGCCCTTGGAGAACGAGTGGAAGAGCAGTTTGGCGAAGAGGCGCATCCTCTTTATGAACGCCTGTCCAAATATGTGCAGATCTTGGAAAGCTACAACTTCATTATATGGCAATAAAAAATGCGGAAAGCGTTACGCTTTCCGCATTTTCAAGACTGTCAAAAAAGTCCCCGACCGCAGAAAAAGAGAAATAAAAGCAGTTGAAACGAATTTATAAAGTTTGATATAGGGAAAGGGCATTGCTCTTTCCTTTGTTCTTTTACAAGGAAAAAATCCGCATAGCGATGCGGATTTTATTTGAATTTTTCTGCTATCCGCCAAACCGCTCTCTACCGTGCGTCAAAAGAAATGAAGTTCGTTCCGTCTCTCACAATCGAGAGACTTCCACTCTATTCATTTCTTTTTCCTTATCCCACAAAACACACGGTTTTGTGGGAACCCAAAAAAACGCCGACGAGACCGGTTTGACGAATTCGGAAACATTTTTGAGAGTCTCCCAGCGTGTCAAAAATTAAAAATGAGTTTTTTGACACGCTGAAAAAATGCGGAAGGTTCAACCTTCCGCATTTTCAATTATTCAAATAAAGCTGTGGATAAATAACGGTCGCCTGTGTCCGGCAGAAGGGCAACAATGGTCTTGCCCTGATTTTCCGGTCGCTTGGCCAAAAGCAGTGCGCCGTGGAGGGCGGCACCGGAGGAGATGCCTGCCAAGATCCCTTCTCGATGGGCCAACAGCCGCCCTGCGGCATAGGCCTCCTCTTCGGTGACCTTGAGGATCTCGTCATAAACTGCGGTGTTCAAAATAGCGGGAATAAATCCTGCACCGATCCCCTGCAGTCCGTGGGCGCCTGCAGGCTCGCCCGAAAGCACCGCCGAGGAGGCGGGCTCCACCGCCACCACCTTGAGGGCGGGATTTTTGCTCTTTAAGAATTCCCCTGTGCCGGTCACCGTACCGCCGGTGCCCACGCCTGCCACAAAGAGGTCCACCTTTCCGTCGGTGTCCCGCCAAATTTCGGGGCCGGTGGTTTCCCGATGGGCGGCGGCATTGGCAGGGTTGCCGAATTGATCAGGGATAAAGCTATGGGGGATGGAGGCGGCAAGTTCTTTGGCTTTTTCGATGGCGCCGCCCATTCCTTTGGCACCCTCGGTCAGCACCAATTCCGCTCCATAGGCGGCGATCAGCTTCCGCCGCTCTGCCGACATGGTTTCGGGCATCACGATCATTACCCGATAGCCTCTTGCGGCGGCCACCGCCCCAAGACCGATGCCCGTGTTGCCGCTGGTGGGCTCAATGATCACCGAATCGGGGGTCAGTTTTCCGTCCTTTTCCGCCTGATCCAGCATAGCCTTTGCCACCCGATCCTTGGCGGAGCCGGCAGGGTTAAAGGATTCCAATTTTACCAAAACATCGGCATAAAGCCCCAACTCCTTTTTCAGGCGGTTCAGCGCCAAAAGGGGGGTGTTGCCGATGAGTTCTTCCACAGAGGAATAGATTTTGCTCATTTCAAAAAACTCCTTATTCTTGCACCTTGTCTATATTATAGCCGTTTTGGAGGGTTTTCGTCAATAAATAATTGCAATTCCGCAGGAAGCGTGATAAACTGAAAAGGTATGAATTCGCTTTAAGGAAGTATTTTATGAAAAGACCTTGGCTGGACCACTACGGCACTGTGCCCCATCACCTGACCTACCCCAAAGGCTCTATGAGCGATCGGGTGCTGGAAAATGCCGAAAAATATCCGAAGCAGGAAGCGCTGTCCTTTATGGGCAGGGCGGTCTCTTATGCTGCTTTGGCGCAGAATATCCGTGCCGTTGCCCGTGCCTTTTGGGGGCTTGGTGTTCGCAAGGGGGATCGGGTGACCCTTTGCCTGCCCAATGCACCGCAAACGGTCTATTGCCTTTATGCCCTTAATGAATTGGGTGCCCAAGCAGCGCTGATCCACCCCCTTTCGGCAGAAAAGGAGATGGTCTTTTTCTTAAAGGAAACAGACTGTCATTTTTTAATCACCCTGCGTCAATTCTATGAAAAAGCCATGAAGGTGCAGGAGGAATACCCCTTAAAGCACCTTTTGATCACCGATATCGACGATGCCTTGGCAGGGGTGAAAAAATGGGGCTATCGGTTGACCGTTCAGCCCAAATTGCCCCGTCCCGTACCTGCAAAAAACCTGCTTCTTTGGCAGGATTTTCTCGCCTTGGGCAAAGAGCCTTATGAAAAGGCGGCCATGGCGGCAGAGGACCCTGCGGTGATCCTCTTTTCCGGCGGCACCACAGGGGTCAATAAAGGCATTTTGCTGACCAACGGCAATTTTAATGCCCTTGCCTTGCAAACCGAGGCGATGTGCAACCGCCCTGTGGCAGGCAAGCGCTTGCTTGCGGCAATGCCCATGTTCCATGGCTTCGGCTTGGGGGTTTGCGTTCATACCGCCTTGGTTTGCGGCGCCTCTTCGGTGCTGGTGCCCCGCTTTAATGTAAAAGAATATGCCAAGCTGATTCGCAAAGAAAAACCCCATTATATTGCAGGAGTGCCCGCTCTTTACGAGGCACTTTTGCGCACGGGATATCTGAAAAATGCCGATCTCAGCTTTCTTTCCGGCGTCTTTTCGGGGGGCGACAGCCTTTCGGTGGAGCTGAAGCGAAAAATGGATCGGTTCTTGAAGGAGCACGGCTCGTCGGTTCCCATTCGGGAGGGCTACGGAACCACCGAATGTGTGACCGCCAGCTGCCTGACGCCCGACGGCGAAGAGCGGGAGGGAAGCATCGGTCTGCCCTTCCCCGATATGGATTATAAGATCTGTAAGGTGGGAACGGTGGAGGAGGTGCCCTACGGCGAAGAGGGCGAGATCTGCCTGAAGGGGCCTACCGTGATGCAGGGCTACCTGAATCGGGAAGAGGAGACCGCCGATGCCTTAAAGGTGCATTCGGACGGTGAAAAATGGCTTCACACAGGAGATCTTGGCAAAATGGATGCCGATGGCTACATCTACTTTTTGCAACGGATCAAGCGGGTGATCGTGACCAACGGTTATAACGTTTATCCCTCCCAGATCGAAAATGTGCTGGACGGTCATCCCAAGGTTCAGCTCAGCTGCGTGATCGGTCTGCCCGATGAACAGCGGGGTCAGCGGGTGAAGGCATTTGTGGTGCCCAAGGCGGGAATTACTCCCGATGAGGCACTGAAAAAAGAATTGCTGGATTATTGCCAAATTTATATCGCCCGCTATGCCTGTCCGCGGGAATTGGAGTTCCGCACCGACCTTCCAAAGACTCCTGTGGGCAAGGTGGCATACAAAAAATTAGAGGAAGAAATCTAAAAGTCACAAAGTGTTTGATAAAAACAACATCAGGCTATGCAAATTGAAGCAGATTAATGCTACAATATAGCATATAGTAATAAATTATGGGAAAGAGCCCTTTCCCAAGGGCTTTTGCCGTGAATTTTAAGTTATTGGAGGAATGAAACTTGAAAAGAAAGCATTTACTTTCCGCCGTACTTGCCTTATTAATGGTCATCTCGATGGTGACCGTTATTGCGTTGCCTACCGGTGCAGAAGTGGATCTGAGCAAGATCCCCTCGGTTACCACCGCCACCGGCAGTAATAGTAAGGCGCAGGAATTCAAGATCTCTACGGTCGAAGAATTGATCTATGCATCCAAATTCCCCACCTATTTCGGTGCGGGCGATGTGCTGTATTTGGCCAACGATCTGGATTGCAATGATTACGGTTCCTCCTTCGGAGCAGATTTCAAAAACTTCAACCCCGCGCAGGACGGCCGTACCGAGATGCGTTGCACCTTCGACGGTCTGGGTCATACCATTTATAACTATTTGGATAACTTCCCGTTCTTCGGCGGCAGACAGGTAGACGTGATCCGCAACCTGAACTTCAGCAATGCAGCGGTGATCAACCTGAACCCCAGCATCTATGCTTACTGCATCCTGATGCGCAGCGTAGAGTTTGATATGCTGATCGAAAACTGCCATATCGATAACTCGTATGTGTATTCCGCATATCCTATGTATAATGCAATGTTCGTTGCATTGATCAACAACAACCCCGGCAAAAACCTGACGATGATCAACTGTACCGTAACCAACAGTGATCTGAATGTAGACGGCGGCGCATCTGCTTCCGGCTTGTTCGTGGGTCGTTTCGGTGCTACCGCAAAGCTGACTATTGAAAACTGTATGGCAGTAAACAGCACCCTCTCCGGTTCCGTGAATGCTTCCACCAGCCAAGGCTCCGGCTTTGTGATCGGTGAAGTTTACAACAACAGCTGGGATGAGCGCGTAGCCATCAATAATGTGGGCGTGTTCGATTGCGCTTATGAGTATCCCAACGCTACCGCCGCCGCAACCGCAGCCATCGCGGTGACCAAGAAGGGCTCCAATAACCAAACTTTGAACTATAATAATGTATATGCCGCAGGCAATGTGCTTTCCACCGATCCCAACTCCTCCGAGGATGATGTGCCTCTGGATCGGATCTTCTTGCATCTGGGCGGGGATACCGGTTATACCTGCGGTACCGCTTACGGCGGTCCCGATGTGGAGTATGCTTTGTTTAGCAAAGACGGTATCGTTCCCAGTGTAACCATTCCCGAAGAGAATATCGATCCCACCTTTAGTATGGGTGCCGCAATGCTTCTGATGAATAAGATCGAAGCCGCTGAAAACAGTTTGGCTGCCTATAAGGATTGGGGTATTGATACCGAGAACCGTCCCATGACCCTGACCGACGGAAAGGGCGTCCCCATGAAGATGACCTTCAATGAGGCAGACGGTAATGTGAAAGCATTCTATACCAATGTGGAAGGCGGTCTGGTAGCAGACGGTGTGGACTTCCAGTTGCTGAGAAAGGTTTCTTGGACCGATAATAAGAATGTAGAGTATCCCGCAAAGGATATTCATTGGGATCGCTTGAAGTTCACCGCGCCCACCACCTTCACCGAGCATGAGGTAGAAGTGGTCAGCAATGGTGACGGTACCCACAGCACTTATTGCCATACCAGCGATGGTTGTGTGGATACCTTGGAAAACATTCCTTGCCGCGGCTTTGCGGTAGGCACCGAGGAAAGCGGTTTCTACGGAGAAGACGCTACCGTATATGAATGTACGGTCTGCGGCTACCGTTGGAAAGACTATATCAGCGATGCGGTTTCTCCCGCACCCTTGATGATGAACTACGAGGCAGAAGGTTATGATGTCGATTCTATGGCGACCCTTACTGTCTCCCGTGCCGCAACCACCTCTTTGGCAGGCTTTGCGTTCTTGGTAGATTATGACGCAGCCCTGATCGAGTTCGATAACTTCGAGCTGCTGGATAATCGCTATATCTGCAAAATCGTTCCCATCGATATCGGCATTCTTTCCGTTGTGATGGTTCAGAAGGACGGTGTTGCTCTCAATAATGCTGATGATATCCTGAAGCTGAACTTCCGTACCGTGGATGCTTTGAAGGACGATGCAGAGGCTCCCGCAACCATGACGGTAACGCAGGCCGTTACCAAAGTAAGTTCCGGTACCGCTGCAGAGAATGTGAGCGTTATTCAGAATATGCTGGATACCAACGCAATGATCTATGCCGCATTTACCGCAGGCGATGTAAATGCAGACGGTGCGGTGGATCTGTTGGATGCCATCCTGATGATGGAAAAGCTGAACGGCGTGATCGATGCAGCAGATGATGAAGACTTTGTGGCAAGAGCCGCAAATGTAGACGGTGATGACCTGAACGAAGTCAACACCGCAGACATTACCTATATGCTCCGTTATCTGGCAAACTGGTCTGCAAATGCTCAGTTGAACCGTTCGGAACCCCAACCCACTTTGGTTGCATAAATCAGATAAGATTCCCGCGTATCCAAGTACGGATACGCGGGATTTTTTCTTTATCATGGGATTTTCAAAAAAACCGCATCTTTCTTTGAAAAAACTATTGACTTTAGCGCGGTAAAGTGATAAAATGTACCACATTATATATAATATAAAGGAAATGTCGAAGAGAACCCGCTTCGATAGGGAGTGAAAAAGAATGGCCAATATGCGCAATCAGGAAACAGACCGATTGTTTCAAGCGGTGCTCGCATTGAAAAGTGTAGAGGAGTGTTACCGCTTTTTTGAAGATGCCTGCACCATCAAGGAGATCCGCGAGATCGCTCAGCGGTTTCAGGTGGCTTGTGCCTTGGACGCAGGAAAAAATTATCAGGAAGTCAATAAAGAGACCGGCGCTTCTACAGCCACGATCTGCAGAGTCAATAAGTGCCTGAATTATGGGGACGGAGGCTACCGTACTGTGATCGACCGTATGAAAGAGGAGGGAACCCTGTGACCGATGCACGCGTGATCAAAAAAGATGAAGAGGCGATCTTTGCTTTAAGAAGCCTGTACCGTCAGTATGGGTACTCCCAGTTTAAGATGAGCCGTTTTGAAGAGTATGACCTTTATGTACGGAATAAAGATTTTTTGGTTTCCGATGAGGTGATCACCTTCACCGATCACACCGGCCGCCTTTTGGCTTTGAAGCCGGATGTGACCCTGTCGATCATCAAAAACACCGAGGATCGGGCAGGTGCGGTGCAGAAGGTCTATTATAATGAGAATGTATTCCGCGTGGCAAAAGGTACCCATACCTTTAAAGAGATCATGCAGGCCGGCTTAGAGTGCATCGGCGACCTTGGAAGCTATGAGATCGCTGAAGTGGTTCTTTTGGCGGTGCGCAGTCTTTCTCTTCTGGGCAAGCGGTATATGTTGGATCTTTCCCATATGGGTCTGGTCTCCGCCATGCTGGAAGAAAGCGGCTTGAGTGAGGCGGGTAAGAGTCTTGCTTTGGGCTATCTTCATCAAAAGAGCCGCCATGAGCTTACCGCCCTTTGCCGAGAAGAGGGACTTTCCCAAGAGGCAACTGCCAAATTGCAGACCCTCATTGATTGCTGCGGCACACCGCAGGATGCCTTAAAAATGATTGCGCCCTTGGTGGAAACCAAGGCGGAAGAGGCGGCATTTGCGGAGTTTTCCGCCCTTTGCGACCTGCTGACCGCTCGCGGAGAGGGTGCCAATGTGCGGGTGGATCTTTCGGTGGGCAATGATATGAAGTATTACAGCGGGGTGGTCTTTAAGGGCTATCTGGAAGGGGTGCCCAGCGGCGTTCTTTCCGGCGGTCAGTATGATAAGCTGCTGCAAAAATTGGGCAGAAAAAGCGGCGCCATCGGCTTTGCCGTTTATCTGGATCAGTTGGAGCGCTTGGAAAAAGAACGGGAAGAATTTGATGTGGATACCCTTCTGCTCCATTCTGCCGATGCCGACCCTGCCGCTTTATTGGAAGAAGCGGAGCGGTTGGCAAAAGAGGGTAGCGTGCGAGTGGTTTCCACCCTGCCCGAAGAAGTGAACTACCGCCGCTTGGTGAAGTTCGGAGAGGAGGCATAATATGGTCAATATTGCATTGCCCAAGGGTCGCTTGGGGGAAAAGGTCTACCGCCTTTTCAAGGAAGCAGGCTTTGAATGCCCCTCCATCGAAGAGAATAACCGTAAATTGATCTTTGAAAACCCTGAAAAAGGGGTGCGGTATTTTTGGGTCAAGCCTTCGGATGTTGCTATTTATGTGGAGCGGGGCGCCGCCGATATCGGCGTGGCGGGAAAGGATATTCTGCTGGAATACCGTCCCGATGTATATGAACTCTTGGATCTGAATATGGGCAAATGCCGTATGGCAGTTGCCGCTCCCAAGGGCTTTCGGGATCCCAAAGGGGAGACCCTGCGGGTGGCTACCAAGTTTCCCAATATCGCCGCCGCTTATTATAACGAAAAATGCAGGGATATTGATATTATCAAATTAAACGGTTCCATTGAGATCGCGCCTATTTTGGGACTTTCCGATGTGATCGTGGATATTGTGGAGACCGGAACCACCTTGCTGGAAAACGATCTGGAGCCTATGGAGACCATTGTGCCCATCAGTGCTCGCCTGATCGCCAATAAGGCGGCCTATAAATTCAAAAATGAAGCCATTCTTGCTTTGAGACAGGGAATGGAGGAGCAGATCAAATGATTAAAATCTTAAACTATTCGGAGCTTTCCTACGATGAGATCTTTGCGCGGGAGGAAGCGAAATTCAATCCTACCGCTATTGTGGAAGAGATCATTGCCACCGTCCGTAAGGAGGGTGATCAGGCACTGTTTGCCTATAATAAGAAATTTGACGGTTGCGACCTGACCGCCCTTGAGGTCAGCGACAGCGAGATCGAAGAAGCCTTCGCCGCCGTAGAACCCCGCTTTTTGGAGATCTTAAGAAATGCGGAGTCCAACATCCGTGCCTTCCATCAAAAGCAGGTGCGCAACAGTTTTATCATCAATGAGACCGCAGGGGTGGTAACAGGGCAGAAGATCACCCCCATCGAGAAGGTAGGTCTTTATGTGCCCGGCGGCACCGCCGCCTATCCTTCCACCGTGCTGATGGACAGCGTTCCCGCTAAGATCGCAGGGTGCAAGGAGATCGTGATGGTCACCCCGCCGGGGAAGGACGGAAAGGTCAATCCCGTGATCTTAGCGGCGGCGAAGATCGCAGGGGTTCAGCGGATCTTTAAGGTGGGTGGCGCCCAAGCAGTGGCGGCGTTGGCCTACGGTACCGAAAGCATTCCCAAGGTGGATAAGATCGTGGGCCCCGGCAATGCCTTTGTGGCAGAAGCCAAAAAGCAGGTCTTCGGTCAGGTGTCCATTGATATGATCGCAGGTCCCAGTGAGATCTTGGTGGTGGCAGACGGCAAGAGCAACCCTGCCCACGCGGCCGCCGATCTTCTTTCCCAAGCGGAGCACGATAAGCTGGCAAGCGCGGTGCTGGTTACCGACAGTATGGAGCTGGCAAAGGCGGTGCAGGCAGAGCTGGAGCGGCAGATTCCCCTTCTCTCCCGCGCCGAGATCGCAAGAGAGTCCATTGACCGCAACGGCAAAATTATCGTGGCGGATGATCTGAACGTGGTGATCGATATTGCCAATGAGATCGCTCCCGAGCATTTGGAACTGATGGTGGATAACCCCTTTGATTATCTGGACGGCATTCATCACGCAGGCTCCATCTTTATGGGGCGCTATTGTCCCGAAGCCTTGGGCGATTATTACGCAGGCCCCAATCACACCCTGCCCACCGGCGGCACCGCCCGTTTTTCCAGCCCCTTATCGGTGGACGATTTTGTGAAGAAGAGCCAATATACCTATTATACACAGGAAGCGCTGGAGCGCATCGGCAAGGATGTTGCCTACTTTGCGGAAAAAGAAGGTCTGACCGCCCATGCCAAGAGCGTGACCTCCCGTTTTGAGGAAGAATAAATGAGTCGATTTTTAAAATCCTCCTATGAGCAGATGGAGGCCTATACCCCCGGCGAACAGCCGCGGGATATGGAATATATTAAATTAAATACCAATGAATCCCCCTTCCCCCCTGCACCCCAAGTGGTAAAGGCGGTCACGGCGGAGGAGGTGGAGCGGCTGCGGCTGTATTCCGATCCCACCGCCAAGGGCTTAAGAGAAAAATTGGCGGCGCTTTATGAGGTGGAGGCAGAGAATATCTTCCTTGCCAACGGCTCTGATGATATATTGAATTTCGCCTTTATGGCCTATGGGGAAAAGGGTGCGGTCTATCCCGACATCTCCTATGGCTTTTACCCTGTGTTTGCTCAGCTGCACGGGGTGGATGCCACCGAAATCCCCTTGCAAGAGGATTTTTCGGTCAACCCAACGGAATATTTCGGGAAAAATAAACTAATTGTAATTGCCAACCCCAACGCCCCCACGGGAATGAGCCTTTCGGTCTCTGCCATTGAGGAGATCTTAAAGACCAATGGGGAGAGCGTGGTGGTCATCGACGAAGCCTATGTGGATTTCGGCGGAGAGAGCGTCTATCCCCTGATCCGCCGTTATGAGAATTTATTGGTGGTGCGCACTTTCTCCAAATCCCGCTGTTTGGCGGGCGGTCGGTTGGGCTATGCCATCGGCCCCAAGGGCTTGATCGCCGATCTGGAGAAGATCAAATATTCCACCAATCCTTATAACATCAACCGCCTGACCTTGTTGATGGGGGAAAAGACGGTGGAGGCGGAAGCCTATTATCAGGAAAAGTGCCGCGAGATCATTCGTGTGCGGGAAAAGACCGCCAAAGCCTTAAAAGAGTTGGGCTTTGAGGTGCTTCCCTCTTGCGCCAACTTCCTCTTTGCCAAAACCCCCGAAATGGCGGGCGGTGCTCTTTATGAGGAACTGAAAAAGAGAGGAATTTTGGTGCGGCATTTTACCAAGGAACGGATCAAAGACTTTAACCGCATCACCGTGGGCACCGAAGCCCAAATGGACACATTGATTGAAACCGTAAAGGAGATCTTAAAGAAATGAGAACATCCACCATTACCCGCAAAACTGCGGAAACGGATATTACCCTTACCTTAAATTTAGACGGAAGCGGCAAAAGCGAAATTGCCACCGGCTGCGGCTTTTTGGATCATATGCTGACCCTTTTCGCCGCCCACGGTCAATGGGATCTCACCCTTTCCTGCAAAGGAGATACTTATGTGGACGATCACCACACGGTGGAGGACGTGGGCATCTGCTTGGGCAAAGCCTTCGCCGAAGCCTTGGGAGAGAAGCGAGGCATCACCCGTTACGGCAGTTTTATTCTGCCCATGGATGAAAGCCTGATCCTTTCTGCGGTGGATCTTTCCGGCAGAAGCTATCTGGGCTATGAGCTTGCCATTCCCGCCCAAAAGATCGGCACCTTCGACAGTGAGCTGGTGGAGGAGTTCTTCTTGGGCTTCGTGCGCCAATGTCCCATGAGCCTGCATATCCGCAAATTGGCAGGCACCAACTCCCATCATATTGCGGAAGGTGCCTTCAAATCCGTTGCCCGCGCCCTGAAAGCGGCGGTGGCAACCGACGGAAGCGATAAAGTTCCCTCCACGAAAGGTGTTTTGGAATGATCGGAATGATTGACTACGGCGTGGGCAACCTTTTTTCCTTGCGCTCCTCCTTTGAGGCGATCGGGGAAGAGGTCTTTGTGTCCGGCGATGCCGAGAAATTAAAAAAAGCCGACCGTCTGGTGCTCCCCGGCGTGGGAGCTTTCGGCGATGCGGCGCAAAAATTAAAAGAGAGCGGTCTGGATGCCTTTGTGAAGGAGCAGGCGGCGGCAGGCAAGCCTCTTTTGGGGATCTGCCTCGGAATGCAGATGCTCTTTGAAAAAAGTATGGAATATGGGGAACACCAAGGTCTCGGTCTGTTAAAAGGGCAGGTCGTGCCCATGGAAGGGGTCTTGCCATCCGAATTGAAAATTCCCCATATCGGATGGAATGCCCTTCAATTTCAGCAAAAGGATTGCCCGCTGTTCGCCCATATTGAAGAGGGGGACTGTGTCTATTTTGTCCATTCCTTTTATGCGGAAGGGTGCGAAGAGTCCCTTGCCGCCACCACCGAATACGGGAAGGCGTTGACCGCCGCCGTGGCGAAGGGCAATATTTTCGGTTGCCAGTTCCATCCCGAAAAAAGCGGCAAGGTGGGTCTTGCCATTCTCAAAGCATTCAGCGAGGTATAAGGTATGAATATTTTTCCCGCCATCGATCTGGTGGACGGCAAGGCTGTCCGCCTGTATAAGGGTGATTATGCCCAAATGACGGTTTATAGCGAGGATCCCGCCGCCGTTGCGGCGGATTTTCAAAAGGCAGGCGCCAAGTTCCTGCATCTGGTGGATCTGGAGGGTGCCAAAAGCGGGGTGCCCGCCAATCTGCCCACCATCCGCCGTATTTTAGAGACCACCGACCTGTTTGTGGAGGTAGGGGGCGGCATCCGTAATATGGAGATCGCCAAGACCTATCTGGATGCAGGAGTGGATCGGGTGATCTTGGGTACCGCCGCCGTCACCGACCCCGCCTTCTTGGAAGAGGCACTTGCCGCCTATGGAGAGCGGATCGCGGTAGGGGTGGACCTGAAAGACGGTTATGTGGCCATTAAAGGCTGGACCGAAAAGTCCGACCTTTCCGCCGATGCCTTTTTTGCCAAGATGGAAAAAATGGGTGTAAAAACGGTGATCTGCACCGACATCTCCAAAGACGGTGCCATGCAGGGCACCAACCGTGCCCTCTATCGGGAACTGGGTCAAAAGTATGCCATTGATCTGGTGGCATCGGGGGGTGTTTCCTCCTTGGAGGATGTGCAGGCGCTGAGGGCAATGGATCTTTACGGTGCCATCATCGGGAAGGCCTATTATATCGGTGCCATCGACTTAAAAGAAGCAATCGAGGTGGCAAAATGATCACAAAACGAATCATCCCCTGCCTGGACGTGCGCAACGGACGGGTGGTAAAAGGAGTCAATTTTGAAGGCTTGGCCGATGTTTCTTCTCCTGTGGAGTTGGGGAAGTATTACAGCGATAACGGCGCCGATGAGCTGGTGTTTTATGACATTACCGCCTCGGCGGAGGGGCGCGCCCTCTTTACCGATATTCTGCGGGAGGTGGCAAAGACCATCTTTATTCCCCTGACGGTGGGCGGCGGCATCAACACCTTGGAGGATTTCGATCGGGTGCTGAAGTGCGGCGCCGATAAGGTGAGCGTCAATTCGGGTGCCATTCGAAACCCTGAATTGATCACCGCCGCCGCCAAAAAATACGGCGATCAGTGCGTAGTCATCTCTGCCGATGTGAAGCGGGTAGACGGAGTCTATCGGGTCTTTGCCAAAGGCGGCAGGGAAAACACGGGAATGGAGGCCATCTCCTGGATCAAGTCCTGCGTGGAGCGGGGCGCAGGGGAAGTGGTGCTCAATTCCATTGATACCGACGGCGTGAAGGGCGGCTTTGACCTTGAAATGCTGGAGGCGGTCTGCAATGCAGTCCATGTGCCGGTGATCGCCTCGGGCGGGGCGGGCTGTAAAGAGGACTTTGTGAAACTGTTCCAAACCCTGCCCAAGGTGGATGCAGGTCTTGCGGCTTCCATCTTCCATTTCGGTGAGGTGGAGATCACCGATCTGAAGCAAACATTAAAAGAAAACGGCATCAATGTGAGGTTATAAAAAATGATCAAGATCGAAGAATTGAAATTTGATGAAAAGGGTCTGATTCCCGCCATTGTGGTGGATGCAGAGACCAAAAAGGTACTGACCCTTGCTTATATGAATAAGGAAAGCCTGCAGATCTCTATGGAGAAGGGTCTGACCTGCTTTTGGAGCCGCTCCCGCGGGGAGCTTTGGCTGAAGGGGGAGACCAGCGGCAATTATCAGCATATTGTGTCCATCACCGCCGATTGCGATAAAGACGCACTGACGGTCTTGGTGAAAAAAGACGGTCCCGCCTGCCATCTTGGCACCGATTCCTGCTTTAATGAGCGGGTGTATGAAAGCGGGGAAGAGCCTTTTTCCTTGGAGGGGCTCTACGGTCTGCTGAAGGGCAGAAAAGAGACCCTGCCCGAAGGTTCTTATACCACCTATCTCTTCCAAAAAGGCTTGGATAAGATCTTGAAAAAGGTGGGCGAGGAGTCCACCGAGGTGATCATCGCAGGAAAGGCGGAGGATCGCAAAGAGACCGTCTATGAGATCGCCGATCTTGCCTATCATATTATGGTGCTGATGGTGGAGCTGGGCATCTCGGTGGAGGATGTGCGCAAAGAACTGGCAGGCCGCCATGTGATCGACCATAAGGTGAAGCAGGAGAAGATGGTATGATATTAACCGATTTCCATACCCACACCGCCTTTTGCGATGGGGACAATACCCCCGAGGAGATGGTGCTTACCGCCATCGAAAAGGGGTTTTCGGTATTGGGTTTTTCCATGCACAGCCCCTGTTCCGACTATGGAGATTGGATCATCCCTGCGGAAAAGGCGGCGGAATACCGCCGAGAAATTGCCCGCCTGAAGGAAAAATATGCAGGGCAACTGACCATCCTTTGCGGCATTGAGCAGGATGCTTCCTGCACCGAGCCTACCGCTCCTTATGACTATGTGATCGCCAGCGTACATAATGTGACCGACGCCCAAGGAAGGGTTTGGCAGATGGATTGGAACATTCCCCACTTCAAAGAGGCCATCGAAGCCTTCGGCGGCGACCCTTATGCCTTGGCGGAGGCCTATTATGAGGCGGTGGGCAACTTAAAGGATGCGGAGATCATCGGTCATTTGGATCTTATTACCAAATATCTGGAGCGGGAGCCACTCTTTGACCCCTGCCATCCCCGCTACCTTGCGGCGGCAGAAAAGGCGATCCGTAAGCTGATCCCCACCGGAATGCTTTTTGAGATCAATACCGGTGCCATCAGCCGCGGCTATCGTACCGAACCTTACCCCGCCAAGCCCTTGCTTTCGTTGATCAAGGAGCTGGGGGGCGAGATCGTTATAAACGGCGATTGCCACGCCTGCTCCCATTTGGGCAGTTATTTCCAAGATGCGGTTGCCCATGCAAAGGCCTGCGGCTTCACCCGCGCGGTGATTTTAACCCCCAAAGGGCGAGAATATGTTTCATTATAAAAAATGCGGTTCGCTTTTGCGAACCGCATTTTCTCGTTTTAATCTATTAGTTGGTGGCAAGGTCTGCGTAGTAGCGGCAGACGGTTGCCAGATGGCGCAGAGCCTCGGGGATCAGATCCTTGGGATAATGGAGACCCACCTCCAAAGCATAGTCGCCTTGGTAATTTACCTCTTTCAAAGCTTCGGAAATGGATACAAAATCCAGTCTTCCTGCACCCAAAATGGTGTGTTGATCCTGATGCAGGTCATTATCGTGCATATGCAGGGCAACCAAACGCTCGCCGCCCAATGCGCGGATGGTATCGGCGGGATTTTCGCCTACCAGAGCCACATGGCCCACGTCTACGCAAGCGCCGAAAAGTTCTTTGCCGAAGCGTTCTTCCAAGCCGTCCATATAGCGCACAAACTCTTCGGGTCTGGAGCAGCTGCTGTGCCAGATCATTTCCCGTGCCCAATCCCATTTGAACATATTTTCCACCGCGATCTTGATGTGGTTTTCTTCTGCCAAGGGGGCAAATTGAGCAAGGAATTCCATATTCTTATCGAAGATCTCGTCTTCGTGACCCACATGGGGCATAATGATGAGGGGATGCACCACCATCACAGGGCAACCGAAAAGACCGGTCACTTTGGCGCCTTTTTCTTTATCGCCGCCGCAGTGGGTCTGGGTAATGGGAAGATCCAGTTCTTCGGAGAGTTTGCGGATCTTCACCGCCTTTTCATAGCAGTTGTCGCCCTCCCAGCCGGGTTGGGTAAGTACATTCATGGCGATATCAACGCTGTCGAAGCCTGCTTCTTTGGCTCTTTTCATCGCCTCTTCAATGGGATAACGGCCAACCAAAGTGCCGGTGTTCATTGCAATTCTCATAATGGCACCTCCTTAAACTTCCGCAAAGTAGCGGGCAATGGTTGCTGCATAAGCGTAATGGGCGGGCAGCAATTCCTTGGGCAGATTGCAGTTGATGTCTAAGGTGTAATCGCCCTCATAACCGATCTCCTTGAGTGCCTCGGAGAATTTGGTGAAATCGATGGTGCCGCCGCCGGGGGTTACGCGGATGTTCTTGCGGCGGTTATTATCGTTGACCTGCAGCAGTTTTACCCGCTCGCCCAGCTCTTTTACATATTCATGAGGCTGATAGCCCACCACATAAGCAACACCGGTATCCACGCAAGCCACAAAGCGGTTGGGGAATTTGGCATTGAGGGTATCCAGATAACGGATCATATCGGCAGGTGCGGAGCAAACGTCATTTCCTTGGGAATAGCTGGTCCAATAAAAGACACAGTTGTTTTTCAGCGCGATCTGAATGCCAAGCTCTGCGGCAAGGGCGCCGATCTTTTCATAACGGTTGATGTAGGTCTCGAAAAAGGCCTCGTCTTTGGGGTTGTAACCGCCCCGATGAGGGATGCTGATGAGAGCATAGGGAGCACCCAGAACGGCTGCGATCTCCAAACTGCGGCGGATCATGGGGAGGGAAACCTCCTCGAAATCGAAATGATAATCGTGGGTGTAACCGATGGCGTAAGAAACAGAAATTCCGATCTCATCGGCATAGGCACGCAGTTTCTTGGCTTCTTCCAGATAGTTTTCACCGGTGAAGCGCTCTTCGGTGTCATACTTGGGGTTCAGAAGGCGGTTGGTGTCCAGCACCACGGCATCAAACCCTGCGTCCTTTAATAACTTAAAGGTCTCTTCGGCGGAAAATTGCTTTAGCAACATTCCGTTACTGCTGGATGTTTTCATCTCGCATCACACTCCTTTTTTGGGTTGCTGTTTTATCGGTCCAAGCCGTCGGCATAATGGCGGGCGACTTTTCCCAGATATTCCGTATACATCCGCACCATTTCCTCATCAAAAGGATAGCCGGTGCATTCCAAGGTATAGTGACCGCGGTAGCCTGCCTTTTTCAAGGCGGCGTGTACGGCTTCAAAGTTCATCTGCCCGTGTCCGGGGATCAGGTGCAGATCCTTCACGTAATCATTATCGTGAATATGCAGAGCGCCGATGCGGGAACCCAGCTTTTCGATCATCTCGCAAGGGTCCACGCCCACCAAAACCGTGTGCCCGATGTCCAGGCAAGCGGTGATGGTGTCGCCGTAGCGTTTTTGCAGTTCGTCCACATAATGGCAGAATTCCTCGGGGCGGGAGCAGACCGAATGATCGATCACGCCCCGCTTTCTGTTGGTGCGCCACATATTCTCGATGGCAAGCTTAATGCCGTATTCCCGTGCAATGGGTACCATCTTTCCGTAGAAATCCATATTGTAGTCAAACACAATCTCCACATTCTTGGGATCGTCGAAATAGGGGAGATGCTGAATGGGGTGCACCACAATGCACTCTGCACCGCAGATGGCGGCGATCTCAATGCTGCGCTTGGTGTGCTCAAAGAGCTCCTCTGCGTACTCGGTGGTGCCGTTGAAGGGTGCGTGGGCTTGCAAAACGCGAATGCCGATGGCATCGGCTTCCGCCCGCAGGGCGCGGGCTTTTTCCAAGTAATCGTCTTCCAACCAATAGGTGTCGTTCTTAAAGACATCGCAAAGGGTCAGATCCACGCCGTCAAAGCCTGCGTCCTTTGCCACTTGAAAGGCCTCTTTGATGGAGAATTTGCGCATCAAAGGTCCAAGATTCATTACGGTTTTCATTTTTTAAGTTCTCCTGTGAACATTAGGGAATATAAGAAGCGTCTTCGGATACGGTCTCCTTCTTTTTCTTCAGGATCAGCACCACTGCAACGGCAGCGGCCGCCAAAACCAAAGCCACACCGCCTGCAACCCAAGGCCACACGGGCTTCTTATTATTGAGATCCTGCTCGATGACATTCAGGTTGCCCGCTTCGTCCTTTTCGATCACCACGGAGCCGACGGTGTTGCCGTCTTCATCCTTTAAGGTTACATCTGCTTTGTCACCGGGGTTTTTGGGCTCTTCATATTCCCCTTCGTAAAGGTTGCTGTTGCCGTTCTCATCAATGTGAGCAAACTGGTCCTCGATCACGATCCAATCGCCGGTGGGAGTTTTGTCGTTCTTGTCGGCGGAAGGCTTCTTGTCGGTTTCGGGAGCGGGGGATTCGGGGGTGCCGGTAGATTCGTTACTGCCGGTGTTGCCTTCTCCTGCACCGGTGTTATTGTCGCCGGTGTTGGTGTTGTTGTCACCGGTATTGGTGTTATTGTCACCGGTATTGGTGTTGTTGTCACCGGAGCCGGGATTGTTGTTGCCGGTATTATTATCGCCGGGGTTGTTGTTATTGTTATCGCCGGCGCCGGGGTTGTTATTGTCGCCGCTGCCGGTGTTATCGTTGCCGCCGCCTGCGGGCTGCTTCAGGGAAGGATAGGTCAAGGAACCGTCGGTCACGGTGGCGGGGGTCACCTTCTGCAGATTGGCGGAGGTATCAAAGAACTCATAGTGAGCAATGGTAAGTGCCGTGCTGTCGCCGGAGGCGGGGGTGCCCACGATCTCGGCGGTAAGGGTGAAGAGCACCACATTTCCTTCAAAGGACTTGTTGGCATCGGCAGAAAGGGCGCTGATGGCCTTCTTGCCGCCGAAGGAAGCGGTGGTGTTGATGTAGCCGCCCTTGATCTTGGGGCCGATGGAGCCGCCGGTGATCTTCAGGCAAGCGCTGTCGTAAGTAAGGATCACGCGGAAGGAGGTGCAAGCGGGTGCATTGGTCACTTGACCGGTGATGGTCACCGTGTCGCCCACTTCGCCCTGCACCTGACTGATGGTGAGGGTCATATTCTCCCCTGCGGCATAAGCAGAGGGGATCAGCAGCAGAACTGCCAAGATGATGCAAAGAATTCGTTTCATAAGAAAACATCCTTTCAAATATATTTATATTCTTACCCATTAAGTATACCATTAAATAAAAAGAAGTGTCAACCGATATATGCGAAAAAAAGATGGAAATTCCGAATAATTGACAAATCGACTCGTTGGCGGTACAATATATCCACAGTATTGATCAGCGGAGGAACGAATATGAAACGATGGATCGCAGGAGCCTTGCTCCTGATTATGATGATTTGCTTGGGCGGTTGCCAAGAGGCGGGTCTTCCCGTTGCCGAGACAGGGGACTATGAGGTGACCGCAAACGGCAGAGTTTATACCACCAAAGGCACCCCCTTTGTGTTTATTCCCACCGTGGAGGCGCGGGGCTATTTGGATTACCGCACCAATGAGGTGGGCACCGTGGGCGAGGAACTGACCGGCACCTTCCCCGAGGGCACCACCGTCTATGGCTTGCAGGGCGGCAATAATAAGACGATGTTGCTGGCGGTACTGCCCGAGACCCAGCATTGCTATTTGGTGACCAGCTATGATTCGCTTCCGGTGAGCGTGGGCAGAACCGTGACCGAAGCCATTGATTTCCATAATAATATCGCCTATGTATACCGCTATAACGCAAAAAAGACCCGCCTGATCCCCTTGGTGTTGGATACCTTGGAGCTGTCCGATCTGGGTACCGCCTATGGAGAGGGCACCCTGATCCAACCGGAGGGCAAATCGGTGGAATTGGTGCTGGAGAGCTTTAACGGCGATATGGGTACCTTTGTTTTATATGAAAACGGTGCTATTGTTTTTAACGGATGCCCCCAATATGCCATCGACTTGGGCGCAGAAATGAATGCCCTTCTTTGGAGTCGTTTATCCACTAAAAACCGATAGGAAAAATGCGTGTTTTTTGTCAGAATGGTGTTGACAAAAAACACGCATTTTGATATAGTTATAGATGTGAAAAAATTGCATTTTAAGGAGTTCCAATGAAGGCTTTAGAAGAACGGATCTTGAAAGACGGGCAGGTATTGCCCGGTCATGTGCTGAAGGTGGGCGGTTTTCTGAACCATCAGATCGACGCTCCTTTTATGATGGATATGGGGCGTGAGGTTGCCCGCCTGTTTGAAGGGGAAAAGCCCACCAAGATCCTTACCGTGGAAGCCTCCGGCATTGCCTTCGGACTTGCGGTTGCGGCGGCCATGGGATTGCCTTTGGTCTTCGGCAAGAAGAATAAGACCAGCAATGTAAATGCAGATGTTTATTCCGCGGCGGTCCATTCTTATACCCATAATGTGGACAATCTGGTGATCGTCAGCAAAGAGTATCTCAAGGAAGGCGATCGGGTGCTGATCGTGGATGACTTTTTGGCAAACGGATGCGCCTTGCGGGGGCTGATGGAGATCGTTGCCCAAGCGGGGGCGGTAACCGTGGGATGCGCCACCGCCATTGAAAAAGGCTTTCAGGGCGGCGGAGATGCCTTGCGCGCAGAGGGCGTGCGGGTAGAATCCCTTGCCATTGTGGAGGAAATGAGCGACACCACGCTTACATTCAGAAGGTAATAACTGCCAAAGGGGCAGATATTATAAAAAATTTTTGGAGGGAAAGACCAATGAAAAAGTTAGTTTCCGCACTGTTGATCGTTGCACTGCTGCTGGTTGGTATTACCGCTTGCGGCCCTGCAGAAAAGACCGACGAGTTCAAGATCGGCTTCATTATGCTGCACGATGAGAACTCCACCTATGACCTGAACTTCATCAACGCTGCTAAGCAGGTTCAAGAGAAGCTCGGGCTGAAAGAAGAGCAGGTTATTATCGTAACCGGTATCCCCGAAGAGGGCGAGGATTGCTATAATAAGGCTTGCGAATTGGCAGAAGATGGCTGTGACATCGTGTTTGCAGACAGCTTTGGCCATGAGGACAATATGATCCGCGCTGCCAAAGAGTATCCCGAAGTGCAGTTCTGCCATGCTACCGGTACCAAGGCTCATACCGAAGGTGTTAAGAATTTCCACAATGCATTTGCTTCCATCTATGAGGGCCGCTATTTGGCAGGTATCGCTGCAGGTATGAAGCTCAATGAGATGATCACCTCCGGCAAGATCACCGCTGATCAGGCCAAGATCGGTTATGTGGGTGCTATGCCCTACGCTGAAGTGAAGTCCGGTATGACCTCCTTCTATTTGGGCGCTCGCTCCGTATGCCCCAGCGCTACCATCGATGTAAAGTACACCAACTCTTGGTATAACTATGATACCGAGAAAGAGTATGCAAACCAGATGATCAAAGACGGTTGCGTTTTGATCAGCCAGCACGCAGACTCTATGGGCGCTCCCGATGCTTGTGAAGCTGCAGGCGTTCCCAATGTTTCCTATAACGGTTCCACCGCAAAGGCTTGCCCCAATACCTTCTTGGTATCTTCCCGCATCAACTGGGCTCCTTATTATGAGTTCATCATTGACTGCGTAAAGAATGATAAAGAGATCCCCGCAGACTGGACCGGCAACCTGGAGACCGGCTCTGTTGAGCTTTCCGAGCTGGGTACCGCTTGCGCTGCAGGCACCAAAGAGGCGATCGAGGCTGCAAAGACCAAGCTGATCAACGGCGAGTTGGAAGTTTTTGCCACCTCCGCTTGGACCAAGGGCGGTCAGACCATGACCTCTTACATGGCAGATGTGAACTCCGACGCTGCTTTCGAGGGCGACACCGAGGTTATCAAGGATGGCGCTTTCTTGGAGTCTGAGTATCGTTCTGCACCCTATTTCGATATCGATATCGACGGTGTTACCACCAAGTAATTCTTATAAAAAAGAATAACGTTCAAACTCGAGAGGCGAGGCGGAAAATCTTCCGCCTCGCCCATTGAGGTTAGAGTGTGTTCATTGAAACTTCAATCCGGTTTTACCGGCGGCTGATTTTGCGTTGAAAAGAAACTGTTTTTTACAGTTTGTTTTGAGCGCAAAAGGAAAAGGAGGAAGGCCTATGAATTCAAATACAACCCAAGCGGTGCCCGCTATTGAATTGCGGGGTGTCACCAAAAGCTTCGGCAGTGTGGTTGCAAACCGTGATGTGAATTTGACGGTTCATAAAGGGGAGATCCTTTCTATTTTGGGAGAGAACGGAAGCGGAAAGACGACCCTGATGAATATGATCTCCGGCATCTATTTTCCCGATGAAGGTCAGATCTTTATTGACGGAAAAGAGGCGGTGATCGCGTCCCCCAAGGATGCTTTTGATTATAAGATCGGTATGATCCATCAGCA
>JAZQET010000049.1:0-15859 GCA_045539135.1 Eubacteriales bacterium
AGCCCTGCCCTCGGCGGGGTGGTCTATGATGAGCGGGAGCAGTTGAATGCGGGGCAGATCTTTGATGACCCCGCGCAAACGGCGGCAGAGCTTCATTGGCTGGAGCCTATGGAGGATGAGCGGGGGAGACCTTTGGAAAAAATCGTCCAAAACGCCCGCTATGCGGCGCAGTTGATCCGAAAAGCGGTGGAGGAAAAGCAGGAGATCTGCCTGCCCGGCGGCGGAAAGAAGCCCGCCGATTACGGGGACTTTGCCATTCTTTTGCGCACCGTGAGCCGTACCGCTCCCGCCTTTGAAAAGGCATTGCGGGAGGCGGGCATCCCTGTGACCAACCGCAATGAGGGGGATCTGTTTTTCGATCTGCCGGAGGTGCAGAGCATTCTTGCGTACCTGTTGGTGTTGAATAACCCCTATGACGATGTGGCGCTGGTCTCCTTGCTGTATGGCGATTATTTCCGCTTCACCGTGGGAGAGCTGGCGGCCATCCGCCATCGCCGCGCTCCGCTTTATGACGATCTGAAAAAAGCCGCCGCCACCGACCCTAAGGCGCGGCGCGCCTATGAGACCATCGAAAAATACCGCCGCCTGTCCGGCGGGATGTATGTGTACGACCTGCTGTATCGGATCTATGGGGAAAGCGGTATTTTCGGTGCCTATGCAGGGGGCGAAAAGGGTGCAGAGCGATGCGCCAATCTGGAGATGCTGGCAGAGGATGCCCGCCTCTTTGAGCAGGATGGGTATCGGGGGCTTTATGCCTTTGTGCAGCATATCCGCATCAGTCGGGAGCGGACCCAATCGGGCGCACGGCTGAAAAACGAGCAAAACAGCGTTCAAATTATGTCCATTCATAAATCCAAAGGTCTGCAGTTCCCCGTGTGCATTTTGGGGGATTGCCAAAAGACCTTCAGTACCGCCGATGCCAAGGAAACGGTACTGCTTCACCCCCGCTTCGGCGCCGCCATCGAGGATTCCATCCCCGCGCTCCATTGCCGCTTCCGCTCTTTGGCACAGCGGGTTTTGGAGGAGCAGATCAATACCGACAGCGTCAGTGAAGAAGAGCGGGTGCTCTATGTGGCGCTCACCCGCCCCCAAAGCAAGGTGATCGCCCTTGTGAATGCCGACCGCAAGACCATGGAGGATTGGGTGGATGAGGGCATCTCCTTCAAGGAGAAACTGCCCTTTTGGGCCATCAAGAAAAAAGGCGGCTCCTTCGCCCGCTGGCTGGCAGTGCTGATGGCGGGCGCCGAAGAGGGAGAAGCCCTGCGGAAAGAATGCGGCTTTTTGCCGCAGTTGGATAGACCCAACCTTCATATGACCTATGTAAAAGGGATCTTGGAGGAGGGGGAAGCCGCGTCTGCTCAAAAGACGGAAACGGCTCCTGCCTTTGATGCCGTTGCCTTTCGCAAACGGTTGGATTGGATCTATCCCCATCTTACTGCGGTGGGGCTGCCCGCCAAGCTTTCCGTGTCCGAATTAAAGGGCTTAAGGGAAGCGGAGGAGGATGCTCAGCCCCTGTTGGAGCGGCAGGTCAAGCAGGCGGTGCCCCGCTTTGCCTCTGAAAGCAAGGTGCGGGGCAATGAGGTGGGCAATGCCCTCCATCAGGCATTGCAATTTTGCGATTTTTCCCGTTTGGCAGAAGATGCGGAGGAGGAGCTCTCCCGCTTGGTTGCCCAAGGGTTTATCTTGGAGGAACAGCGGGCGCTGATCCCTGTGGAAAAGATCCGCCGCTTCACCCAAAGCCCCTCCTTTATTGCCTTGATGCAGGCAGACCGCTATTATAAAGAGGAACGGTTCCTCTTTCCTATGGCGGCATCGGAGCTTTTCGGTAGCCAAGCGGAAGGGGAAATTCTGATCCAAGGTGTTTTGGACTGCTATTGGGTCAAGGACGGCAATGCCGTGATCTTGGACTATAAAACCGACCGTGTGGCAAGGGAGGAAGAGCTGATCGCCCGCTACCGAGTGCAGATGGATCTCTATGAGGAGGCCTTGAAACGGGTGCGCGATCTTCGGGTTTTGCGGCGGGAAATTTACAGCTTTTCTCTGGAAAAAACCATCATATTATAGGGTATTCTTGTGCCCTTTGACAAATTTCGAAAAAATATGAAAAAAGGTTTTACAACGGGGCGAGAATATAGTAAAATAAGAATATCAAAATCACATATGATCTTGGAGGATGTTTAAGATGGCAGATTATTTGGAGAACTTATTAAATAATCCCGTGGGTCCCTTGGGCATTATCGCAATGCCCGGCTGTGAGGAAATGGGCAAACGGTTGGATTTTTACCTCACCAAATGGCGGAAAGAGCGGGAGCATGAGCATAAGAGCTCCGCTTCTTATCTGGGCTATGAGCGGGAGAGTTACTTGATCGATGTGATCTGCCCCCGTTTCGGAAGCGGCGAGGCAAAGGGCTTGATCCGTCAGTCCGTCCGCGGCTTGGATCTCTATATCGTTGTGGACTGTTTTAATTACGGTGTGGAGTATAAAATGTACGGGAAGACCGTTCCCATGAGTCCCGATGATCATTATGCCGATCTGAAGCGGATCATCGGTGCCGCCGCAGGCAAAGCAAAGCGGATCAATGTGATTATGCCCATGCTGTATGAAGGCCGTCAGCACCGCCGTTCCAGCCGTGAATCTCTCGATTGCGCGGTTGCTCTGCAGGAACTGGTGTCTATGGGTGTTGCCAATATCCTGACCTTCGATGCTCATGATCCTCGGATGCAAAATGCCATCCCCTCCAATAGTTTCGATAATGTAATGCCCACCTATCAGATGATCAAGGCCTTGGTCAATCAGGTGCCCGATATCGAGATCGATCCCGATCACCTGATGATCATCAGCCCCGATGAAGGCGCCATGGCGCGCGGCATCTATTTCTCCTCGGTGCTGGGCGTAGATCTGGGTATGTTCTATAAGAGAAGAGATTATTCCAAGATCGTCAACGGCCGTAACCCCATCGTTGCCCATGAGTATTTGGGTGCCGATGTGGCAGGCAAGGATCTGATCATTGTGGACGATATGATCTCCTCCGGCGACAGTGTGCTGGATCTGGGCAAAAAGCTCAAAGAGATGAACTGCCGCAATATCTATGTTTGCACCACCTTCGGTCTGTTCTGCGAAGGACTGGATCATTTCGACCAAGCCTTTAAGGACGGCTGGATCTCCAAGGTCTTCACCACCAACGGTATTTATACCACCCCCGAACTGTTAGAGCGCGAGTGGTATTGCCCCGTGGATCTTTCCAAGTATATTGCTTACCTGATCGATACCATCAACCACGATGCATCCATCAGCGGTCTCTTGGAGCCCACCACTAAAATTAATGCCCTGCTCGTTAAAAAGGGCAAAAGATAATAAGGGTAAAAAGGCACTCCAAAAAACGCAAAGGTTCCGAACCGATTTTAGATTCGGAACCTTTACTTTTTCTTAAATCAGGAGGATCATTGAATGAAAAAACAACTGTTTTTATGGGTTCTTACGCTATGTATTTTTATCTTCAGCGGATGTTATTCATCGTCTCCCAAGGTCAAAGTGGGGGAGCCGATCCAATTAAGCCAAGTGCCCGTTGCAGGCACAAACGGTGCGGCAGATCGGGTGGTTTATAAAACCTTTGAGGAGTTGCAAAACAGCCTTCATGAGGATCGCTCGGCGGTGATACGGGGGAAAAAGACAGGGCAAAGCATCCCTGTGGAGGTTTATGACCAGGACGGATACCTGATCAATGCTTATTGCGAGACTCTCCTTGAGGTGTCACAGGTCTATTACGGCGACCTTCAGGAGAATACCGTTATTGCGCTGTATGAACCGGTGCACCTTGCCAAAGAGGGCGACCGAGCGGTGCTGTATCATTCGGAAGGAGCGCCGCCCATCGGGGAAGATGAGTATTTGTTCTTTTTGAACCACCCGCAGAAAAAAGGGGAAAGCGGATACTTTCTTTGCGGGGATTCTTACCATTGTCTTGTCGGCGATTATGAAGCATTGAAAGAAAAACTTGAAGATGCCACCGCAGAAGAGCGATTTGCTTATGATGCGTTGGAGTATTATCTTTCTCATTAAAAGAAAAAGTGCCCCGAAGTCTTTGGACTTCGGGGCGTTTCTTTTTATCGGTGCATTTCGCTGTTGCGTTCGGGCCCCAGATCTTTGAAGAGCAGGTTGATGCACCAAAGACCTGCCAGCGCCACCACCACAAAGATGATGCGGCTGATAATGGAATCCATTCCGCCGAAGATCCAGCCCACCAGATCAAATTGGAACAAGCCCACCAGTCCCCAGTTCAGGCAACCGATGATGGCAAGGATCAAAGCAATTTTATTCATTGTGCAAATTTCATCTCCTTTGTTGATTTCAAGATGTTGATAGTATCCGCGCAAAATGCGAAAAATATGCAAAAAATCTTGTTGCGGGTCTATATTTTTTCACATATTTATGTTACAATAATAAGAAACACAGAAAAATTTGAAAGGAAAAGACCGTGGGAAAAGACAGACGCTCCAAAGGAAAAATCGAAAAAGACCGCATTTTGAAATGGATTCGGGTTCAAATGCGGTGGTCGGTTCGTCGTGTGCGCCGCTTTTTGCAAAAATTGCAAGCAAGCCAAAGCGTGCTTTTTGCCAAGCGTGTGGCAGCGGCGGTGATCGGCGTGGCGGCGGTGGCTGTTTTGGTATTGGTTTCCTCGGCATTTTCCCATTCCTTTTTGACCGATGAGGCGGTGCTGGTGCGGCGGTTGTCCGATCCGGAGTTTGACCAAAGCAACCCTGTTCTTTCGGCGCTGAATTGCTTCGGCTCCACCAACCGCGTTCAGGTGACCTTGGTCACCGATACGGTGGATCCTCTCCACCCCGAAAAGGTGCACCTGACCCGTGGCAACATCAATTTGGTGATGACCTTAAAAAACGGCGATCGGATGGAATATACCCTGCAAAACCGCCGTATTGATAATTTTGAGAGCGGCTATACCGATCAGTTTACCCTGATCCTGCCTGCTACCGTTTCGGTGTTTGACATTGCGGAATATAAGCTGGTGCTGATGCCCGATGCCAAAGGGGTTTACGGCAGTTGGCATTGCCGCAGTGCGGAAATCTCCTTCCTGCTGGGCGGGGAGCGGCTGACCGTTGCCGAAGAGGATTGGAAGGGTGTTTTCGCCTTCCGTGAGGAAAATCCTTCCGCTCTTTTGGAGCAGGTGGCGGAAGAGGATGCATATTATCAGCAGATCAGCGCCCTTTATCCCTATGTTTTGAAGATCTGCGAAAACGACCGCACCACCGTCCACGATCGGGTGATGAAGGCGGAAGCCCTCCGCGAGCTGGGAATGAGCGAAGCGGATGTGCTGTATTTGGATGTAGAAACGGTGGGTCTTGAAGGGCAAAACCGCCTTTTGACCCAAATGGGCACCCAAAATCTGGAAGAATCCGATCGCTTGGATTATGATGGCACGATGTCCCTACGGGTGCAGTTTTATTCCGATACGGCAGGCTCCTATTTTGTGGACTACCCGCTGGATACCCCCGGTAAGGACGATTTTGAACTGGGCGCTTCTTCGGAATTTGCCCTGAATATGCCAAGCGGAATGAGCGTGTTTGACATTCGTTCCATGGAACTGTTGGTGCACAATAGCGAAGATGCTTGGGCACCGCGGATGCTTCGCGCCTATCTGCGCACCGATTACGGGCTGATTTTGGAACTTGCGCGGGAGACCGATGTGACCTTGGAGGAAAAGCGGGGCACCGCCGTCTTTTATGAGGGATGGCTGGATACGTCCGTCAGCGCCTTGGATCTGGATCTCACCGTTCCCTATAAGCTTCCCACCGCCCTGAAGGAGGGCATTGAGAAAAAGTACATCACCGAGATCAAGGGTGTGACTTATTCCATGTATTTCAGCGAATTTGATTTTTATGAGCGTCAGCAATTATTCTACAGCCAAATGCTGGCGTTATACGGAAACGAGGTAGGATCGGTTGAACAATAAACTGTTTGCCCTCCTTGCGGCGGCTTTGCTTCTGTTGAGCGGGTGCGCCCAAACCAAGGAGACCAATTATAAGCTGGACGAGGTGACCACCACCTTGGACAGTGCATTGGAGGAAGGGCATTTCTTCTTTGCGGGCAAGGTGCTCACCGCAAGCACCACCCAAAAGATGATCACCTATTATGATGTGGATGCAGAAGCCCATTCGGTCTATCAGGTGCAGGTTACCGAGGATTATTTTGAGTGTATGCCCGAGGAGCCCATCACCGTTTGTGTTTACGGCACCAAAAGCAATTTCAATGAACGGGTGAACCTGACCAAAGGGGAGGAATACATCTTTGATGTGACCCTTTGGGTGCAAGAGGATCAAGTGATCTATCTGCTCCCCACCTTTTATGAAAGTATGCCCCAAAAGGACGGGGAAAGCCTTTATTATACCGCCGACGGGAAGACTGCGGTGGTCAAGGGCGGCTATTCCGCCTATCGGAGCCACCTGCTTCAGCGGGCAAAGGATCTGGACTATACCCCCAAGCGGGTGCTGGATGCCATGGGGGCGATGATGAAGGATGCCGCCTTGCGGGATGCAGCCTTTTTCAAGGAAAAAGACTTTGCTAAGGTGGATGAGACCTTCTTAAAAAGAACCACCGCCAAAGCATCGGAGCTTTTGAAAAGAATTGAAGGAAAGGCTCCCACTTGGGAGGGTATCGGCAGGGTGTTGGCATCATGATCACATCTGTTATTTTAGGCGTAGGGCTTGCAATGGACGCGTTCGCCGTTTCCATCACCAACGGAATGTGCGCCGGTCGGCTGAAGCACCGCCACGCATTGCTGGACGGGTTGACCTTCGGTCTTTTTCAGGCGGCAATGCCCCTGATCGGCTTCTTTTTGGGGCTGAGCTTTATGAAATACATCTCCGCGGTGGATCACTGGATCGCTTTTCTTCTTTTGGGCGGCATCGGGGTCAATATGATCCTCGGCGCTTTGAAAAAAGAGGAGGAAGAGGAATGCTCCAATCCCTTCACCTTCAAAAATATGATGGTGCAGGGGGTGGCCACCAGCATTGATGCGCTGGCGGTGGGCATCGGCTTTTCTACCGAGCTGGCAGGCTATCAGGATGCCTTTTCCACCGTGGCGGTGATCGGCATCGCCACCTTCGCCATCAGCACGGCGGGGGTTTATATCGGCAAATTCTTCGGCGGCCTCTTGAAGGAAAAGGCGCAGATCTTCGGCGGCTTGATTTTGGTAGGCATCGGCGCCAAAATTTTAATTGAGCATTTATTCTTTTGATAAAAAAAGACCCTTTCGGGTCTTTTTTTATTGCACCGCATTGTCCAGCTTGCCTGCTTGAAGAAAGCCGACGATATTGGAAACGGTGGTCTCGGCAATATTATCCAAGGCCTCTTCCGTTAAAAAGGCCTGATGGGAGGTCACGATCACATTGGGCATGGAGATCAGCCGCGCCAGCGTGTCGTCGTTGATGATATGCCCCGAAAAATCCTCGAAGAACAGATCGGATTCCTCTTCATAAACATCTAAGCACGCCCCGCCGATCCGCCGCTCCTTGATGGCGGTCAGCAAAACCTCCGTATCCACCAAGGCGCCGCGGGAGGTATTCACCAAAAGGGCGGAGGCCTTCATTTTGCGGATGGCGGCTTCATCGATCATATGATAGGTCTCGCGGTTGAGAGGGCAATGGAGCGAAACAATGTCGCTCTCCGCCAAAAGGGTATCCAAAGGAACATAGGAAAAGGGCGCTTGCTCCTTGGGGTATTTATCATAGGCCAAAACCCGCATTCCAAAACCGTTGCAGATGTGGGCAAAGCAGCTGCCGATCCGCCCTGTGCCGATGATCCCCACCGTTTTGCCGTGAAGGTCGAAGCCGATGAGGTTATTGAGGCTGAAATTAAAGTCGCGGGTGCGGATATAGGCCTTGTGGATCCGACGGATGGAGGTCAAAAGCATGGCCATAGTGTGTTCTGCGATGGCATAAGGGGAATAGGCGGGTACATGGAACAGGGGCAGCTTGCCTTTTAAGAATTTCAGATCCACATTATTGTAGCCTGCGCACCGCATGGCGATCAGCTTGATGTTTTGGCGCAAAAGGGCTTCCACGGTGTCCTTGGAAAGATCGTCGTTCACAAAGGCGCATACCCCGTCGCACCCCTTGGCAAGGGCGGCAGTATCGGGGGTCAGCTTGGTCTCATAGAATTTGAAGGTAACGCCCTGCTCCTTGCCGTAGCGGATGAAAGAGGGCTTATCGTAGGGCTTGGTATCAAAAAATGCAATGGTCATAAAAAATCCTCCGCCGTTATTTTGCGGCGGAGGATTCGGTTTTATGCTTTTGCTTTCATTAATTTTTCGGGGGTGTATTTGGCGGTGATCTTGGTGTTGATCTCCACCCCTGCGTCGGTCTCCCATTTTTTCAGAAGTTCTTCAATGCGGTCGGCGCGGATGTCTTCCAAGGTTTCCAGCCGCAGGTCGGCGGTGAAGCGGTCTCCCGCACAGCCGTCGTACCGCTTGATCACGGCATAGGCTTCCTTCAGCTCGATCATGGCCACCTGACCCATCTCCAAGCTCATGGCGGTTTTGATTAAGTTCTCATCCTCGGCAGAGTCTTGGCTGACCAGCATCTCCCCTGCGGAGGCGGTGCCGTTTTTGGAATCGTGGTAGATGCTCATCACTTCGTCGAAAAGATCGGTCTGGCTTGCCCGCGTGGCGGATTCATAGGCCTCTTCCGCCTTTTTCTTCATGGCAAGCTGATCGCTTTCGGGAAGGGTCTCGCCGGAGGAGGTCTCCCGCCAGAAATAGATGGCCTTCAGGTAGGAATAGTGCACATTGTACCAATCCTTAATGTCCTGATCGGAGGTGCGCTTTTCGGCGCCTTCCGCGCCGAAGTAATAGTCGATGACCTTATTCTTTTTGGCGTGGGCATATAACTCGGCTTCATATTCTTCGTAGGTGTACCCCTGCTGCTCCAACACCGTGTGGAACTGGGAAAGGGAGCCTACCGAGCTGATGGTGGCTTCCAGATCATCGGCAATGGCCTTGGTCTCGCTTTCGGTGAGGGTAAGACCCAAACGGTCAAATTCATATTGATATAAGTACAGCCAGATCAACTGATTGCGGGTGGCCTCGATCACCGCTTGGGAGAGGGTGAGGTCGGTCTCGATTTCGGAGGACCAAAGCTCCTCGGTCTCTTCCTGACCCAAGCTTGTGAGATAATTCTGCCGCAGCAGCTTTGCGGTACGGGCGTATTCACTTTCGGAGATCAGGTGGTCCCCCACCTTGATGGCAAAGTCTTTGCTTTCCTCGGGCTTTTTCTCACAGCCTGCAAAAAAGGTGCAGGTAAGGGCAAGGATCAGGCAGGCGCAGACAGCGGAAACGGTTTTCTTCACGAATCGGTACACTCCTTTGGTGCTTTTTCTAAAGTATACCATCAAATCAAAAGAAAGTAAATCAATAAATTGTAAATTAGTTGCGTATTTTAGCGGGATATGATAAAATGAGTGCTATGAAAAAGAATGAAAAAGTAATTGTGAAAATTGAAGATTATACCGATGAGGGCTTCGGCGTTGCCCGCCATAACGGCTATGTGCTGTTTGTGGCAGGTACGGTGGCAGGGGAAGAAGCAGAGGTGCTGGTGGTCAAGGCGGGCAAAAGCTTCGGCTATGGCAAGCTCATCCGCCTGCTGAAGGAATCCCCTTGCCGTGTTGCCCCCGCCTGCGCCCTTTCCGCCCGTTGCGGCGGATGCTCTTTTTGGCATCTTTCCTATGAGGAAGAGGCGCGGCTGAAGGCGCGGAAGGTGGAAAACCACTTAAAGCGGATCGGCGGGCTGGAGGCGGAGGTGTCTCCCATTCTCTCTGCCAAGGAGCAGACCGCCTACCGCAATAAGGCGCAGTTCCCCATCCGTCAGGTAAAAGGGGAGCCCCAAGGGGGCTTTTATGCGGCGGGGAGCCATGGGGTGGTCTCGGGCGCTCCGTGCATGATCCAGCCGCCGCTCTTTAATGCCCTTTTGGATCATACCCTTGCCTTTATGAAGCAGGAGGGGATCTCCGCTTATGAAGAGGTGGGCTATACCGGAACGGTGCGGCACCTTTATCTCCGTCAGGGGCGCGGTACCGGAGAGGTGATGGTCTGCTTGGTGATCAACGGGTCCGATTTTTCAAAAAAACAGCAGTATGCAAAAAGCATCACCGCCGCCTTCCCCCAAGTGAAAACAGTGGTGATGAATTATAACGACCGCAATACCAATGTGGTGTTGGGCAAGCGGATGGAAACGGTGCTGGGCAACGGCTATATTGAGGATCTGTTGCTGGGCAAGCGCTACCGCATCGCCCCTCATTCCTTCTATCAGGTCAATCGGGATCAGACCGAGGTGCTTTACCGTAAGGTGGCGGAATTGGCAGACCTTTCGGGCGAGGAGCGGTTGCTGGATCTCTATTGCGGCATCGGCACCATCGGGCTCTCTATGGCGGAAAAGGTCAAGGAGCTGGTGGGGGTGGAGATCGTGCCCGCGGCGGTAGAAAACGCTAAGGAAAACGCCCGTATCAACGGGGTCGCCAACGCATCGTTTTTCTGCTCCGATGCCAAAGATACCGCCGCCCGCTTGGCGGCAGAGGGGAGCCGCTTTGATTGTATTATCGTGGATCCTCCCCGTAAGGGCTGCGACGGGCAGACCCTTGAGGCAATTTTGCAGATGGCACCGCAAAAGCTGATCTATGTTTCGTGTAACTCTGCCACTCTTGCCCGTGACTTGAAAGTGCTGACCGAGGATTATGAAATCAAAAATGTAACACCTGTGGACTTATTTCCGAGAACCAGCCATGTGGAAAGTGTCGTGTGTCTCACACGACACAATGAATTGCCGTTGGCATGATTTGTGCCGGCGCGCATGAATTGGCATCGCCATGAATTGCCCTGAGGGGCATAAGGAAAAACGGCAATTCAAATTATGGAGCGGAGCGAGAAATCATGAAACGCAGTTTCAATTCATGACACGAAGTGTCAAATTATTTTTGGGAGTTGGCTATGAAAGAAAATCTTTTGGTTGATCTGTCAAAAGAGTTTGCGGTTGATATAGTAAATCTTTGCACAGAGATTAAAGCGAACAGAAAGAGCAATGTTTTGTTGAATCAAGTTTTGCGTAGCGGAACAAGTATCGGCGCGAATATTCACGAAGCAAACTATGCTGCAAGTAAAGCGGATTTTATCAATAAGTTCCAAATTGCCTTGAAAGAGTGCTATGAAACAGATTATTGGCTCGGTTTGTTTAGAGAAACAAAGATGGTGACGGAAGAGGAGTATAAGGACTTGTTTGCAAAATGCAGCAAAATTCGCAAACTTCTTATTGCCTCTATTACTACAGCAAAAGGAAATTCTTGAATCTGTCGTGTGTCTCACACGACAGACTCCACACAAAATGGTTTGATCCGCCGACTTGAATTTCAGGTGAATATTAAAGAAAGGAGTAGCGAATATGGTAGTGATAGACTTTTATGATGACGGCAAAGTTATAAAGGGCATTTTATTGGGTAAATATCAACGGCGACACGACGAGGTTTGCTCCTATGAGAAAAAGTTTTTGTGGAAAACAAAAACGATACATAAACACCGAATATTAAATACTCCTTTATATGTTGTTCTTATTCCTTGGAAAGATCAACGGAAAGAACTCCGAGAAGTTGACGAAAAATATATTATTGATCCTCAAGCCTTTAACGCGGATGAAACTTGGCTAACAAAAGATAAATTCATTAGTGAAGCATATGACGGTCATGTTTGTATGAATCTTGCACCTGTAAGATTTGAAATAAATGATTTTGTTGGCTATAAGTTTATGTATGATGACAATAGTTTTATTGCCAAATTGTGTTTGCATGAATTTGAGGAGTGCTTAACAATTCTATATAAGAATATGCCCGAGGTTTTAGATGTCGATTTGGGCAATAAAGAAGAATAGCAAAGTCTAACAGTTCGAATTTTCTGTGTTGGATATCCCACCTAAAGGTATTATAGACAAGTGCATTATGCCGCTTTGCCGCACGGTGCAGTGACCAAAAAGGAGGAACCCTTAAAAAATGAAAGTATGTGTTGTACAGCCTCATTATTCCTTTGATGAGCGGGATGCCGAGCAATGCTTTGAGGGCCTGCTGGAATTATTGGATCAATGCGACGACAGCTTGGATCTGATCGTCCTGCCAGAATACAGCGATGCCATGGCCGATGTGCAGGGAAAGGCAGGCTATTACGGTGCCGTGGAGCGGTACAATCCCATCCTGATGGAGCGCGCCTGCGCCACCGCCAAGCGGTGCAAGGCGATGGTCTTTGTGAATGCAGGATATCAAACGGAAGAGGGGATCCGCAACACCACCCACGCCATTGACCGTGAGGGCAATATTGTGGGGCGCTACTTCAAGGCCCATCCTGCTCCCAGCGAGGTGAAGCGTGACGCCCAAGGAGGGCACGAGTTGGATGTGGCATACAGTTATAACTTCGCAGAGCCCTATGTGCTGGAGCTGGAAGGGTTGCGGTTCGGCTTTCTCACCTGCTATGATTTTTATTTCTATGAGAATTTTGCAAGGATCGCCCGCCAAAATGTGGATATCATCATCGGCTGTGCCCTGCAGCGCACCGATAGCCACGAAGCCCTTTCCATCATCAATAAATTTCTTTGCTATAATACCAATGCCCACCTGATCCGCGCCTCCGTCTCCTTGGGAGAGGACTCCGCCCTTTGCGGAAGCAGTATGGTGGTGACTCCAAAAGGAGAAATGAAGGTCAATATGGAGAGCCGTGTGGGTCTTGGCATCTGCGAGATCGACCCCAAGGCGAAGTATTATAAGCCCGCAGGTCATATGGGCAAGCTTCGCTCCCATTATGAGTACATCGAGGAGGGGAGAAGACCGTGGCTGTATCGCAACGGCGGTCCCTCGGTGGTGCCCTTTGATGAGGTGATGGGCTATCCCCGCCTTTGCGCCCATGGGGGTCTTCATACCGTAGCACCCGAAAACAGCCTGCCCGCCTTCGGCGCGGCGGTGGCACTGGGTGCGCAAGAGATCGCGTTCGACCTTTGGACCACCAAGGATGGGGTATTGGTCTCTTCCTACGACCGCTCCTTGGAGCGGGTCAGCAACGGCGAAGGGGAGGTAGACGGAAAAACCTTTGCCCAACTGCAGGAATTGGATTTCGGCAGTAAGTGGGGCAAAAACTATCAAAGCTTGAAGATCGCCGCCTTTGAAGAGATCCTGCAAAAATTTGCAGGGCGGGTGGTAATGAATATCCATGTGAAGATCTGGGATCACGGGTTTGAGGATCTGAAGATCGCGGAGATTGTAGGTCTCATTCGTAAATACGATTGCGAAAAGCATGTGTATCTGATGACTCAAAACGATGCGGTGATGAAGCAGGCGATGGCCTATGCCCCCGACCTGACCTATTGCGTGGGTTGGGACGGTAATCGGGAGGATCCCCTTGCCATCGTGGATCGCGCCGTTGGACTGGGTGCTCAAAAGGTGCAGTTGTTTAAGCCCTATTTCAATCAGGAAACGGTGGATAAAGCCCATGCCCACGGCATCCGTTGCAATGTCTTTTGTGCCGATACCTCCGAAGAAGCCAAGGGCTATCTGGAAATGGGTATCGATACCGTCCTGACTAACGATTATTGGGCCATCTCCCAAGGAATGAAAAAGTAAGAGTGTGTTTTTATGAAAAACAAATCCCTTTGCAGTTGTTTTGTATTGATCGCCGCCGCCCTTTGGGGAAGTATGGGCTTGTTTGTCCGCTATTTTTCCGCCATCGGGTTGGGCTCGATGGATGTGGTGGCGATCCGCGTGCTGGTTGCGGCGGTGGTACTGCCCTTGGCAGTGGCGGTGATGCGCCCCCAAGGCTTTCGGGTGAGAGTGAAAGACCTTTGGTGCTTTGTGGGCACGGGAATGCTTTCCATCGCCATGTTCAGCTATTGCTATTTTCGCACCATTTCCACCACCTCCATGGCGGTGGCGGCGGTACTGCTGTATTCTGCACCGGTGATCGTGGTACTGCTTTCGGCGGTCTGCTTTAAGGAAAAACTCACCTGGCAGAAATTGTTGGCCTGCGCCGTTGCCTTTTTGGGCTGTGTGCTGGTCAGCGACCTGAAGGGCGGCGCGGTGCCGCCCGCGGCAATGGTCACGGGCGTTCTTTCCGCCATCGGCTATGCGCTGTACAGCATCTTCAGCCGATGCGCCATGAACCGCGGTTACCATTCTCTTACGGTGGTGCTCTATACCTTTTGGTTCTCCCTTCTGGGGGTTTTGCCCTTCGCCGATTTGGGCGGGGCCTTTGCAAAATTGAATGCCGCAGGCTGGCAGGGCTATCTGGTGGCGGTGGTGATGGGTCTTGTGACCTCGGTACTGCCCTATGTGTTCTATACCTTGGGTCTTTCGGGGCTGGAGGCAGGCAAAGCGTCGGTGATGGCATCCTTGGAGCCGGTGGTGGCGGCATTGCTCGGGGCGGCGGTCTTTGGAGAGATCCCCTCGGCGGTCAGCTTTTTGGGTATTCTCTTGGTGCTCTCCGGTGTACTTTTGCTGAATTGGAAAGGAAAATATGGAAAACAGTCTTCAATGGATCAGTAAATATAAAAGCGCCCTGATGGGCTTTGCCGCTTGGTGTATTCTGTTGTTTCACGAGTGGCAGCCTCTTTTGGGCGGAGTGCCTGTTTTGGGAGAAACAGAGGGTTTTCTTAAGACCATCGGCTTTTTCGGTGTGGATCTGTTTTTCTTTCTCTCGGGTCTCGGGCTGACCTATGGGATCCGAAAGGGGAGCGTGGGGCGCTTCTATTGGCGGCGGATCAAGCGGTTGATGATCCCTGCCTTGGTGATGGCACTTTTGCGCCTGTGGACAGACGGCTGGAGCCTTGCGACGTTGCTGAAAAATCTTTCGGGCTATGCGTTTTTCACCGAAAATATCTATGCCTTTTTGTGGTTTATTCCAGCGGTGTGCACCTTGTATCTGCTGTTTCCGCTGTATCATAAGGCAATGACCCGCTCCGGTGCGCCCGCCCTTTTCACGGCGGGGGTTTTGCTCCTTTGGCTGGTGCTCACCGTCTTTGGGCATTGGCGCTATGATTTTTACGGATTTACCAATCGGATCCCCGTGTTTTTGCTGGGGGTCTTGCTGGGCGAGCAGATGCAAAAAGAACCCCGCTCCCTTCCCAAGGGCGCGTGGATCTATGGCTTTTTGGGTCTTGGAGCAGGGTTGTTTTTGATCCATCAGGTGGGAATCAAGGGTAATTTCTTTTTGGTTCCCGCATCCAACTGCTTTGCGCCCACTCTGTTGCTGGCGGTCTCGTCGGCATTTTTGCTGGCGATGGGCTTGGAGCGGGTGAGCACCAACCCCTTTGGACGAGCGATCAATCGGGCCCTATCTTTCTTCGGCGGCTTTTCGTTGGAGATCTATTGCGTGCAGGAGTGGTTGGGGGAGCAGTTGATCCCCGCTTTGACCGCTAAGGTACCGTTGTTTGCAGTAAACCTGATCAACCTGACCCTTACAATGGTTGCGGCCTTTGGGCTGTTTTGGGTGCAGAAATATCTTTGGCAATGGGCAGAGAAGGCGGTGAAAAAATGCAGACCTTCTCTTTGACCCCTTGCAATCTGTGTCCACGGATGTGCGGGGTCGACCGCACCATGCAGACAGGCGCCTGCCGCGCCGCCGCAGAGATGCGGGTGGCAAGAGCCGCCCTCCATTTTTGGGAGGAGCCTTGTATTTCGGGTGCCCGTGGATCGGGAACGGTGTTTTTCTCCGGCTGTAATTTGGGCTGTGTGTATTGCCAAAACCGTAAGATCAGCCGTCGGCAGGTGGGCGCCGCCTATACGCCCCAAGAACTTGCTACCGTCTTTTTGCGGCTGGAGGGGGAGGGCGCT
>JAZQET010000050.1:0-10470 GCA_045539135.1 Eubacteriales bacterium
GGCTTAAAGAATGTGATACAGTCATTCTCTTTGATTTGCCGACAGAGGTTTGCTTGCAGGGAGTAACAGAACGACTGGGAAAAGGCCGTTATGATCTACCATGGATAGAAAAAGAATTGGATCCCGAATTTGAAGGTTTTATTAAAGAATTTGCAAATAATTCTTTGCCGAAACTATATGCGTTAATTGAAAAATACAGAGCAGAAAAACACATTATAATTTTCAAGAGCAGAAAAGAAGCAGATGACTTTTTGAGGAGAGTATAATACACCCTTTTCAAGTAGCAAAACTATTGCTTTAGGTGTACTTTTACTTACTTTTACCTCGATTTTGCTCCGTTTGGTTACCCTTTCAAAAATAAGAAAAGGTCACCCATAGGGTGGCCTTTTCTTATTTGGGAGATTAAGAAATTTGAACTTTTTCGAATCTTTCATCTGCGCCGCGCATTTGCGCGGCTCTTACTTTTTTTATTTTAATAATACTTAACACTTTCAACAAAATTCCTTTATTCGAACTCCATCAAAACAAAAAAGGAACAAAAGTCCAAATCGATTGAAACCAATGAAAAGATTGCTCCTGAAATCCTGCACCTGACGATGAGCTGATGAAATGAATATACCGATGCTTTAATATATTAAAGCATCGGTATTTTTCTGCCTAATTCCATCAAGATTGATACAAGAAAGACTTTACCCTAAAAATGGGGTGTAAAGTCTTGCACGGGTATTTTGCAGGTTTCAAATTAAAAGAAATTAACCGATGGGGGTTTAAAAATATCTAAATATATTGCTTTTCTTCTAAAAGAGTGATATAATAAGTATGCCAAACAAATTACATATTAAGTAGGAGGACTTTTTTATTTTATAAGGGTGTATTATACCCTTTTTGTGAACACAATAGTTTTATGAATTTGGTAAAAACGCAAATTCCAACAAGCTATTGTGTATTGGAGAAATCCTCACTACTTGTAATTTGTTTGGCGACAATCGGAGTTGCGTTTTTCGTGCGGTAGCTTCGGTTGCCGCACTTTTTATTTTATATCTTTATTCAGGAGGCAAAGAAATGAAAAAATTTTTCTTATTAGCGCTTATGTTGATTATGGCACTTTCCTTAGTTGCGTGTGGAGGAAAAGACAACAACGGAACAAAAGCAAAACAATTTGAATGGACTGATATTGAAATGCACGACGTACTCCCTAAACCGGAAAATACATACGGTGAGATTGGTCATAATTCAAAAACCGCTTTGATTCTTACCCTTTGTGACATTGATGAGAAAGCATTTAAGAATTACAGAGATGAGTGTATCAGCAAGGGATATACTATTGATGCAGAAGAATCCTATATGTCGTATTCTGCTTATAACGAAGATGGCTATTCTGTACGACTTGTTTTTTCTGACAGCAACCAGGAAATGAATGTATACCTGGACGCACCTGAGGAAATGGATGAGTTTGAATGGCCCACTAATGGCTTGGGCGTGATGTTACCAGCGACGGAATCCACTTTAGGAGATATATCCTGGGATAATAGCGAAACGTTCATTGTTCACGTCGGCAATATGACTATTGATGATTATAAGGACTATGTAAAAGCATGTGAGGATAAAGGTTTTACAGTTGACCATAGCAAGGATGATGAGTATTATTCTGCTAAAGATGCAAACGGATATAAATTGACCCTGAGATATCTTGGCTTTAATAAAATTGAGATTTCGTTAAAAGCACCCGAAGAAGGTACAACAACGCCTTCTGCTGATAATTCTACACCCGATACTACTGAAAAAGAACCCGAAAAGGACAATACTGATAACGGTGGTTTGGATCCCGATTTCAAAGCAGCAATGGATAGCTACGAGAATTTTATGGGTGAATATGTTACTTTTATGAAGAAATATAAAGTTAATCCAACTGATATGAATCTGCTTGCAGATTATGCTGATTATATGACCAAATACGCAGATTTCGTAGAAGATTTCGAAAAGTGGGAAGATGAAGAAATGAACGCTGCCGAAACTGCTTATTATATCGAGGTTCAATCAAGAGTGAGCAAGAAGTTGCTTGAAGTTGCAAATTAATTTATAATTACGTAAAATATCTTGCACCGGTGTAAGACTTTATATTGAAAATGAAACCCTCTGCGTGAGGGTTTCATTTTTTTGTACAAGATATTTACGGGAGTAAATACTAAATTTCACATATAAACAAAGAAAAGCCCTTATTTCAAGGGCTATTCTTTGTATCAACGAATGTTGATGATTCTGGTGGAGACGGAGAGGATCGAACTCTTGACCTTACGGATGCGAACCGTACGCTCTCCCAGCTGAGCTACGCCCCCAAATCCATTTCCATTATATCCGGGAACAGAATATCTGTCAAGATTTATTTCACAGAACAGGTTTGAACGGTACGCATTCGTTCCGATCGGTCAATTCGATTGCGGATGCTTTGCATTGCTAAATCCAAACTTTCGATAGCTTGTGCGCAGGAACGTAATTCTTTGGCAATTTCTTCGGCATCTTCTAAATCTTTTTTGTATTTCATTTTGTGCTCCAAGCTTGCCCAAAAATCCATTGCAATCGTGCGAAACTGAATTTCAGCATTGATCATCTTTTTTTCATTGGCAAGGTAAATGGGTACTTTCACGATCAGGTGTAAACTCCGATAGCCGGAGGGCTTTGGATTTTGAATATAATCTTTGATTCGAACCAACTTAATATCATCTTGTCGCAAAAAGTATTCTGCAAGAAGATATACATCTTCCGGAAAGGCGCAGATCACTCGAATGCCCGCAATGTCTTGAATGTTTTCTTCAATGGATCGCAAGGTGAAGGGTAACTGCCTGCGTCGAAGTTTTTCAATCACGCTTCTCGGTTCTTTTAGACGGCATTTGATTGTTTCAATTGGATTGCGGTCGTGGGTGATGGTAAGATTTTCGTTTAATACTTTGAATTTGGTTTCAATTTCCATCATAGCGCTGCGATAATAGGCCATAAGCGTGCGGTATCCGTTTTCTTGGACCAGCATTTTAACCAAGGCCTCTGTTTGCTGTACTTGATTTTGTGTCAGCGGCTCATAAAACTCCATTTTTTTGCTCCTTATGGTTGTTATGCTTATTTTACATTAGAATTAAGGATTGGTGGTGAATAAACTGTGTCAAAAGCGTAAATTCCTTGTCGTATTATGGAAAAAAGATCGTAAGATTGCTCATCTTTTGCTCCCTTAAACCGATGCTTATTGTCAAAAAGGGAGAAATATGGGAAAACCGTTGCCAAATGAGCAAAAAATAGGTATAATGAATTTACATAAAGTAAAAAAGGAGTTCCATATAATGAAAAAAACAATCTGTAAATATGAATACGATACCGAAAAGGCAGTGATCGTAAAGAAGCACATTTGCGGTGCTTTCGGCGATGAGGCAGGCTATGAAGAGACCCTCTATCAAACCGAAGACGGTAAGTATTTCATCTATGTAAACGGCGGAAGCAAATCTCCCTATACCAAGGAAGATATTAAGCGCATCGGCAAAGATAAAGCAGAAGCTTGGATCGCTGAAAGAGCCTAAATAAAAATCGCAGTGCAATGCACTGCGATTTTTTTATTACTCTTTTACAATTTTGCGGCATTCTAAATAAAAGCGCTTATCGGCGGCGTGCCCCATGGAGAAGGTCTTGCGGGGAAGCGCGCCGTCTTCCGCCACGGCGGGGAAGAGCATCGCTTTTTCCATCGGAGGAAGAATAAACCCGATGGCATCGCCTTTGGCGGTCAACTGCTCCACCACATCCTCGCCGTGGATGTAATCCACCCGCCCCGCGTGGGCGGAAAGATAGGAATCCAGCGCATTTTGTAAGGTGCCAACAGCCAAAGCGGAGGTGGTTTTGGTAAAGGAATAGGCGGTCTTTTGCCCTTTGCAAACCACTTTGATCTCCTGCTCGCCTTTTGTTCCTTGCTCCAAGCCTTCTTTTTCCAAAAAGGCGGTTAAGTCCGAAAGATCGGTGTCAAAGACCACGCGGTGAATAGGCTCAAAGGTCAAAGCAGGGGAGTGGATGTTCACCAATTCCACCAAGCAATAGCGAGCGGGATGGCAAAGGGCATCCTCACCCAAGTGTTCCTTTAATTTGGCATAGATGGCTTTGGCGGTGGCAAGGGAATGGTTGCCGTCGCCCACTGCATAAAGCAGAGGATGCGTGCCTTCGCCCTTTAATGCATCCAATGCAGAGGCAATTCCGTCGCTGTTTTCGGCGGTAATTTGGTAGCCTTTAATATGGCCGCCTCCTTGCATTAAGGAAAAGTCATAAATGGGTGCTTTGTTTTGACATTGCTCCATCAGCGGCTCAATAACGGTCTTTTCGGGATCGTCGATCAAAATCATAATATGAGGAAGCTCCAAGGGCGCCCCTTCCCGCACCCGAATGCGGGGCGGAAGCCGCTCTTCCACCGTTCCTTCGGTGGCACGGCAAAGGGTAGAGGAGCCTTTGCGGTAATCGTAGCACTCCAGATCCAAAGCACCGATCAAGCCCTCCCGCAATTTGCCGTCAGACTGTGTCCGTTGCAGGTAGATAAAGGAGTGGGGCAAAGTTTCAAAGAGCCCCTCGCTTAAGTACCGCTCCATTTCCTTGCGGGCGGCGGCAGGGTCTGCTTGCTCCAACTCCGCCTCGGGCAGGATCATTTTTAATGTAGAGGGTGCGTCGCCAACCTCTCGGCGCACCGCATCCCAATATTCCGGCTGGCTGGTGTATTGATCGCAAGCCACTACACTCCATTTTTCCATCTCCACTCCCTTGGGAAGCAGAATGTCTGCCGGATAAAAGCAAATTTTGTCGAATTTATTCATAGTTTCCTCATTTCAAAAAAGCGTGGAAGGCGCGGATGGTCTCATAAATATCCGCTTTCGATGCGATCTCAAAGGGCGCGTGCATGGAAAGAAGCCCCACACCGATGTCTACCGTGTCGATGTTGCGGTTGGCCATATATTTGGCAACCGTTCCGCCGCCGCCTGCGTCTACCGCCCCTAAAAGGCCGGTCTGCCAGCGGATGCCGTTTTGGTCAAAGAGACGGGTGAAATACCCCATCGTTTCTGCCGAAGCATCGGAGGTACTGCTCTTGCCCCGCGCGCCCGTGTACTTGGTGATGCAGGGGCCGTGGTTCAGACGGCAAGAGTTTTGCGCCTCGGTGGGAGCGGGGTAGAGGGGATCAATAGCGGCATTTACATCTGCCGATAGGCACTTGGATCGGTAGCAGATCTCCCGAATACTCTCGTTGGGTGCCAGCCGCTCAAAGACCAGTTCCATAAATTGACTCTGCATTCCGCTTACACCGTCGGAACCCACTTCCTCTTTGTCTACCAATGCCACCAACGCGGTCTTTTCCGGTTGCTCCACCTGCATCAGTGCTTCAAAGGCCGTGTAGGCACAGATGCGGTCATCGTGTCCGTAAGCACCGATCAGGCTCTTATCAAAGCCCAATTCGGCAGGGTCAAACTTGGGTACCAAGGTCAGCTCCGCAGAGATGAAATCCTTTTCATTCATCTTGTATTTCTCGTTGAGGATCTTCAGTACCGCCGCTTTTACCTTTTCCTTATCGGCGGTCATATCGGGAATGGCACCTGCGATCACCCGAAGGCTTTCCCCTTCGATCACCTTGGAGGCGGATTTCTCCATCTGCTCATGGGAAAGATGGATCAAAAGCTCGGAGATGGTAAAAGTGTATTCATTATCGTGGAGATCCACCGTTCTGCCGTCGGCAAGAACCACAACACCCTCCAAAGCCAAAGGAATGGCGGTCCATTGATATTTCTTGATGCCGCCGTAATAATGGGTCTTTAAGAGGGCAAGCCCTTCCGATTCATAAAGAGGGCAGGGCTTTAAGTCAATGCGGGGAGAATCGATGTGCGCCGCCGCAATGTGGATTCCTTCGGAAATAGGGCGCTTGCCCATAATGCCAAGGAAGATACTGCGGTTGCGGTTGACCATATAGAATTTATCGCCGGCATTCAGCTTCATACCCTTTTCCAAGGGCTTAAAGCCCTTTTCTTCTGCCCGCAGACGGAAATAAGCGGTGCAGCTTCGCTCGGTCTTGCATTGGGTCATAAAGTCCAAATAACCCTTTGCCGCCTCAAAGATGGCGGGGATCTCATCGGAGCATTCGAAGATGTTTTTGCTTTCGTAAAATAAACTCATACCGTTTCTCCTAACATTTCACTGTATTTTTTATAAGAAGACAGCACCTTTTCGGTGTATTGATTGGTCTCTGTAAAAGGGGTTGTCTGCAGGGTGATCCCGTCTTGACTGTATCGGCTGTCCTTCAGCCATTTCAGCACATTGCTTCGCCCTGCGTTATAAGCGGCAAGGGCGGTCTTGGTATCTTGAAACTCCTCGGTAAACAATTTCAAGATATAGCATCCGTAGCGGATGTTGACTTCGGGATCATAAAGATCCTCGGCGGTGTAGACAGCGTTTTTTCCTTCCCGCAAGATCGCCCATTGCAAGGTCTCCTCGGTGATCTGCATCAAGCCGTAGGCGTCCTTTTTGGAACGCGCCTTGGGATCAAAATTGCTCTCGGTTTTGATCACCGCAAAAACCAAAGCGGGGGAAAGTTCGTATTCTTTCGCATACCGATAAACCGTTTGCTGATAGTCCATCGGCACCGCGGGGGTGATTTTGAAATAAGGGCGCAGCACAAAGAAGAGACCGCCCACCAAAATCAAAAGGGAAAGGCAAAGCCAAAAGTATTGATTCAGTTTAGTCATAAATGGCGCTTAAAACCTCACGGACCCGCTTTTTTAATTGCTCTGCATCCTGATCGTTTTCAATGAGAAAATCGCTTTTAGCGGCATAATAAGCGGCAGGATGCTGGCTGGAGAGCCGTTTTCTTGCATCCGCTTCGCTCAAATGGTCCCGCGCCATAATGCGGTGAACCGCCGTCTCCTCGGCGGCAATAACCGATATGGTGCGGTCGCATTTTTTCTCTAAACCGTATTCAAATAAAAGGGGCGCATCCAAAACCACAGGCTCGCCTTTGTGTGCCTCCAGCGCACCTTCGATGGCGGCAAGAATATGGGGCATCACCACCTGATTGAGCCGCGCGGTGGCGGCAGGATCTCCAAAGGTGATTTGGCGCAATGCCGCCCGATTTAATTGACTGTTTTCCACCGTTTCGGCACCGAATGCCGCGGCAATGGAAGAAAGAACGGCTTGATCCCGATAGACCTCTTGATGGACCAAGCGGTCGCAGTCAATATGATAAAAGCCTTTTTCTGCAAGATAGGCGGCAACGGTGCTTTTGCCCGTGCCGCTGAAGCCGGTCAGTCCAAGGACCATCGTGTGTCACAACCTTTCTGAAGAAATAATTTGGAAGGAAGCGGCGCGAAGCAATCGGTTCCGTACCGCAAGCCCAACCCCCTCTTCGGAGGGGTACATGGCATAAATCTGTTTGCAAGGTAAGGTGTCAAAATGGCGAAGAGCCTCAAAAAGTGCTTGGGATTGAGAAAGGGGATCGTGGATCGATCCGAACGAGACCGCTTGCTCAAATTGATTTAAGTATTCCTCAAATGCCAGCACCCATACGCCTTCCCTTTGCTTTTTTTGAATGGCGCGGCAAACCGCCTCTGCCTCACCGGTCACAATGGTCATGGGCGCTTTGGGCGCATAGTGGCGGTGTAACATTCCGGGGGAGGAAACCTTTTGCCCCTCTTGCACCGGTGCCAGTACCGCAGGGTCTAAAATCACTTCAAAGCCCGCATCGGTCAAGTGACCGGGGGTGATGCCGCCGGGGCGCAGGATCTGTACTTTACGCTCTCCCAAGGGGAGTAGAACGGTGCTTTCCACGCCGATGTTGCAAGGACCGCCGTCAATGATGGCGGCAATCTTGCCGGTAAGATCCTCTTTGCAATGCTCCAAACAAGTGGGGGAGGGTCTTCCTGAAAGATTGGCGCTGGGGGCAACGATGGGTACCCCTGCCTCTCGAATCAAAGCCAAGGCGGTGGGATGATCGGGGCAGCGCACCGCCACCGTATCAAGACCTGCCGAGACCACCGCAGGAATGTGCGCCTGCTTGGGCAACACCACCGTGAGAGGACCCGGCCAGAACTTCTCGGTCAGCTCCTTCACATCGTCGGGAACCTCCCGTGCGATGTTGTTCAGCATCGCAGGCTCTGCAATATGCACGATCAGCGGATTATCCGCAGGTCGGTTTTTTACTTGAAATATTTTGGCTACCGCATCCCCGTCCAGCGCATTGGCGCCCAGTCCGTAGACTGTTTCGGTGGGGAAGCAAACCAATTCTCCTGCGCGGATCAATGCACCGCAAGGGGCAAGATCGGCGGCGGAGGTAAAGATTTCGGTGTTCATTCCCGTTGTTCGCCTTTCAGTTTTTCCGCCTGATCGCCTGTGATCAGTGCGTCAATGATCTCTTCCAAGTCTCCGTTGAGAACTTGCTCTAATTTATAAAGGGTTAGTCCGATGCGGTGATCGGTCACCCGCCCTTGGGGGTAGTTGTAGGTGCGGATCCGCTCACTGCGATCCCCTGTGCCCACCTGGCTTTTACGTTCGCTGGCAAGGGCAGCTTCCTGCTTTTCCCGTTCAATATCCGCAAGGCGGGAACGCAGGATCTTCAGCGCACGCTCGCGGTTTTTATGCTGGCTTCGCTCGTCCTGACATTCCACCACCAGCCCGCTGGGCAGATGGGTCACCCGAATGGCACTCTCTGTTTTGTTTACATGCTGACCGCCTGCGCCCGAAGCACGGAATGTGTCGATCTGCAGGTCGGTGGGATTGATCTCAAAATCCCGCTCCTCCATTTCGGGGAGCACGGCTACCGTGGCGGTAGAGGTATGGATCCGCCCGCCGCTTTCGGTCTCGGGCACCCGTTGCACCCGATGAACGCCGCTTTCAAATTTATAGCGGGAAAATGCGCCCTCTCCGCTGATGGAGAATGCGATCTCCTTAATGCCGCCAAGCTCGGTGTCGTTTAAGTTCAGTACCTCATATTTGAAGCCCTTGCTTTCGGCATACATGGTGTACATCCGAAAGAGGGTGGCAGCAAAAAGCATTGCCTCCTCGCCGCCTGCGCCGCCCCGAATTTCGATGATCACGTTTTTATCGTCTCTCTCATCACGCGGCAGTAAAAGCACCTTCAGCGCCTCGTTTGAGGCTTCTAAGGCTGCTTTGTTTTCTTTGTATTCCGTGTCCGCCAACTCTTTCATTTCGGCGTCGGTGGCCTCTTCACGCAAAAGAGCCGCCTCTTCCAAGCGGGCGTGATAGGTGCGGTACCGCTCAAATTCCTCCATAATGGGGGAGAGATGCTTGTATTCCCGCATCAAAGCGGTGTATTTTTCCTGATCCCCCACGACTGCGGGATCCATCAGCTGACGGTTGATCTCTTCATACCGCTCCGCAATCAGGTTCAGTTTATTGATCATTGCGCTCGATCCTTTTAATGTTTTTTTCGATTTTTTTACGGGGAGCCATCACTTCGCGCCCGCATTGGGTACAGCGGATCTTAAAGTCCATCCCGATCCGCAACAGCTCAAAGCGATTGCATCCGCAAGGGTGCGGTTTTTTCATAATTAAGATATCGGAAACAGCAACATCCATCGGCGGCCCCTCCTTAATAGTATATTATTAAGTATAACAAATAACCTTTTATATTTCAATCTTATCTTTAAGAAAATCGGGTATAGTTTTTCCGCCTTTTTCATATACATTTTATCAAGACGCAAGGAAAGGAAAGGGAAGAACTGATGAAGGAAGAATATCGTCCGGAAGGAACCCCCCGTCCGGAAGAACGAAAGTATCTGGAAAGCGAACAGGGGCTTGCCCGTGCTATGGAGGAGCAGGTGATCTTGCAAGCGCGGTGCAGTCTTTGCGATAGTGAGCATAATCTCTATGTGGATCTCGGCGCCCTCCGCGGCTTTATTCCGCGGGAGGAGGCTGCTCTTGGTATTCGCGAGGGCACTGTGAAGGATGTGGCGATCATTACCCGCGTGAATAAAATGATCTCCTTTGTGGTCACAGGCTTTGAATTTCAAGAAGGAAAGAAGATCGCTCTGTTGTCCCGCCGTTTGGCACAGGAGCGGTGCTCCGACTATTTGTTGAACCATTTGGAGGCGGGAATGGTGGTGGAGGCAAGGGTCACCCATCTGGAGCAGTTCGGCGCCTTTGTGGATCTGGGGTGCGGTGTAATTTCCATGATCCCCATTGATCGGATCTCCGTCTCCCGCATTCGCCATCCCGACCATCGGTTTGTTTGCGGGATGAAGGTGAAAGCAGTGGTTCTGCAGGTGGACCGACAAAACCGCAGGATCTTACTGTCCCATAAGGAATTGCTGGGCACTTGGGCAGAGAATGCGGCACAGTTCCAACCAGGGCAGACGGTGGGCGGAATTATTCGCAGTATTGAAAGCTACGGCATCTTTGTGGAACTGGCACCCAATCTGGCAGGGCTTGCAGAGCCTTGCGAAAATGCGGCGGTGG
>JAZQET010000051.1:0-32225 GCA_045539135.1 Eubacteriales bacterium
TAACCAACGGTTACCGGATTATCGAAGGGCAGACCGGTACGTCCGTCATAGAGGATGGTCTTACCGTCTTCACGCTTGCCGGCTTCCTTCAAGCAGGTGCGGATATCGCTCTCGACAGCACCGTCGAATACGGGGGTCATGACCTTCCAGCCAAGCGCCTTGGCGGCATAACCGAGATGCACCTCAAGTACCTGACCGATGTTCATACGGGAAGGTACGCCCAAGGGGTTCAACACGATATCCAAAGGAGTACCGTCGGGCAGGAAGGGCATATCCTCCTGAGGCAGGATGCGGGAGATAACACCCTTATTACCGTGGCGGCCTGCCATCTTATCGCCCACGCTGATCTTACGCTTCTGGGCAATATAGACACGAACCACTTTATTAACACCGGGAGACAGTTCATCGCTGTTCTCCTGTGTGAAGATCTTTACATCCACGATGGTACCGTATTCACCGTGGGGCACGCGCAAAGAAGTGTCGCGCACTTCTCTTGCCTTCTCGCCGAAGATGGCGCGCAGCAGTTTTTCTTCTGCGGTCAGTTCGGTCTCGCCCTTGGGGGTCACACGGCCGACAAGGATATCGCCGGAGCGCACCTCGGCACCGATACGGATAATACCGTTGCCGTCCAGATCCTTCAGAGCATCCTCGCCCACATTGGGAATATCGCGGGTGATCTCTTCGGGGCCAAGCTTGGTGCTTCTGGCTTCGATCTCATATTCTTCAATATGAATAGAGGTATAAATATCTTCTTTCACCAGGCGCTCATTCAACAGAACAGCATCCTCGTAGTTATAACCTTCCCAGGTCATAAAGCCGATAAGCATATTCCGACCCAAGGCGATTTCACCGTTCTGGGTGGAAGGACCGTCGGCAATGATCTGATCGGCTTCGATCATATCACCCACGCTGACGATGGGTTTCTGATTGATACAGGTACCTTGGTTGGAGCGCAGGAACTTGGTCAGTTCATACTCATCCTTTTCGCCGCCGCCAACATTCACAACGATCTTATCGGCGGAAACATACTCAACGGTACCGGCGCGCTTGGATACGATACAAACACCGCTATCATGCGCGATCTTATATTCCATACCGGTTCCCACAACGGGAGCCTCGGGACGCAAGAGAGGCACAGCCTGACGCTGCATGTTTGCACCCATCAGAGCACGGTTTGCGTCATCGTTCTCCAAGAAGGGGATCATAGCGGTAGCGGAGGAAACCATCATACGGGGGGATACGTCCACGAAGTCAATATATTTGCCTTCGATTTCGATGATCTCATCCCGACGGCGGGCGGTCACCCGCTCACGGACAAATCTGCCCTGCTCATCCAAAGGCTCATTCGCCTGAGCGATGGTATAAGCATCCTCTACATCGGCGGGCATATACACGATCTCATCGGTAACCACGCCGGTCTCTTTATCCACACGGCGGTAGGGTGCCTCGATAAAGCCGTACTCATTGATTCTGGCGTAGGATGCCAGATAAGAGATCAGACCGATATTAGGACCTTCAGGGGTCTCGATGGGGCACATTCTGCCGTAATGAGTATAGTGAATATCACGGACTTCGAAGCCTGCACGGTCACGGCTCAGACCGCCGGGGCCCAGTGCAGACAGACGGCGCTTATGAGTCAGCTCTGCCAAGGGGTTATTCTGATCCATAAACTGAGACAAGGGAGAAGAACCGAAGAACTCTTTAATGGCGGCCACAACGGGACGGACATTGATCAGAGCCTGAGGAGTTACCGACTCGGTATCCTGCAGGGACATTCTCTCTTTAATGGTACGCTCCATACGGGCAAAACCGATACGGAACTGATTTTGCAACAATTCGCCCACACCGCGGATACGACGATTGCCCAGATGGTCGATATCGTCGAAGCTACCCACGTCATGGATCAAGCCGATCAGGTAGCTGACGGTTGCCAACATATCATCCACGATAATATGCTTGGGGATCAGCTCCAGACGGCGCAGAGCGCACTGCTCTTTGATCTGCTCTTCGGTCTCGCAGGACTCGAGGATCTCTTTCAGAACGGTGAAACGGACCCGCTCATTGAGACCGCATTCTGCGGGGTCGAAGGACAGGAACTTGGATGCATCCACCATACCGTTGGAGAATGCATTGATCACGGTATCACCCACCTGCAGTTTTACGTTGAAAACGCCTGCGTCTTCAATGGCTTGCGCCAAAGCGCGGTCGATCTTCACGCCTGCATCGGCAAGAACTTCACCGGTCATGGGAGCCACAACAGGCTCTGCGGTGACATGATGAATGAGACGCTCAGCCAGCGCCATCTTCATATTATATTTATGGATGCCCACGCGGGACTGGTCATAGCGCTTATCGTCAAAGAACAGATTGGTCAGATGAGTGACGGCGCTTTCCACTGCGGCAGGCTCACCGGGACGCAGTTTCTTATAGACTTCGATCAGACCGTCATTGATATCCATGGCGGTATCCTTCTCCAAAGTCTTGGTGATATAGGAACCTGCACCGAACAGATCGGTGATGGTGGCATTGCTGCCCAGATCCATATGGCAGAAGGGGCTGTAATGATCGCGGGCGGCGAAATAGCCCAATGCGCGGATGAAGGTGGTGATGGGCAGTTTACGGTTCTTATCGATGCGGGTATAGATCACATCAAAGGAATCGGTCTCATACTCCAGCCAAGCACCGCGGTTGGGGATGACTTGGGTCTTATAGAGGGGGTTTCCGCCCTTATCCAGCTCCTTGGCATAATAGATACCGGGGGAACGAACCAACTGAGAAACCACAACACGCTCTGCACCGTTGATCACAAAGGTACCGCTTTCGGTCATCAGCGGGAAATCACCCATATAGATCTCCTGCTCCTTCAGCTCGCCGGTCTCATTATTGGTCAGGCGGACCAACGCCTGAATGGGTGCAGCATAAGTGGTGTCGCGGGATTTGCATTCCACAACACTGTATTTCGGGGGCTCATTCATGCTGAAATCCAGAAAATCCAAAACCAGATTTCCGGAATAGTCGGTAATGGGAGATACGTCTTCAAAGACCTCCTTCAGACCTACATCCAAAAACCATTGATAAGACTCTTTCTGGATCTCGATCAGGTTGGGCATCTCCAAGATCTCATCGATCTTATTGAAGCTCATCCGTGTGTTTTTGCCCAAGATTTTTTCTCTCGGCATCCATCAATCACTCCGTTTCTTTTATAATTGAAAGAATTTCTCTGTTTTGCACGATAAATCGGCGAAATTTCTTGGAAATTTCTACATATCTTTGCCCTTTCAGGCGATATTTTTCCATTATGATGCAGTTTAATATTGTATCATTTTGCAAGAGGCTTGTCAAGCGGAATTCAAAAATATTTTTATAAAATAAAAAGGCCGTTCCCTTTCGGGAACAGCCTTTTTTGCTTTTAAGATTAAACCTTTTGCTTAACTCTTGCAGCCTTACCAACGCGATCACGCAGATAATAGAGCTTTGCACGGCGAACTTTACCGCTGCGAATCAGCTCAACCTTGGCTACATTGGGAGAATGAACCAGGAAGGTTCTTTCCACACCGCAACCGTAAGCAACACGGCGAACGGTGAAGGTGGAAGAGATGCCATTATTATGCTTGGAAATAATGGTACCCTCAAAAGCCTGGATACGCTCCTTATTGCCCTCTTTGATCTTGACGCTGACACGAACGGTATCACCGACATTCAAAGCGGGAACTTCATTCTTTAATTGCTCATTCGTAACTGCTTTCAACAAATCCATTTTACAGTTCCTCCTTTAATCATCGGACATTCGTGCGAGCAATGTGCAGAGGACTATCCGTTTTTATGCCATAATATCATAGCACACTGTTTTTCAAAATGCAAGGGTTTTTTTGAATTTTTTTCGCTTTTATATTTATATAAGGAAAATATTTCAAAAAGACAGACCATTTGCCCTTCGAGGGAATAAAAAGGAAAAAGCACTCAAAAGACTCTACTATAAAAAGTTGGATTTTGAGATGATTTTTTCTTTTTTTGAGTGAAGACGGGCTATTTGCCCTTCGAGGGAATAAAAAGGAAAAAGCGCTCAAAAGACACTTTTTTACATTTTGGAGGGAGCGTCGATGCCCATAATAGCCAATGCATTGGCGATGGTGTTTTTCGCGGCAACGCAGAGGGTCAAGCGCGCATCCCGCACGGCTTCCTCTTCCCCTTTAATGCGGCAGGCATTATAGAAGGTATGGAAGCAGGATGCCACGGTCATGGCATAGTGGGTCAGGCGGGAGGTCTCCAGCGCATCGGCGCAGGCAACGATCTCCTCGGGGAAGTTGGCAACGGCGCGGATCAGTGCACGTTCTTCATCCGAAGCATAGAGAGAAGGATCCACCGCTTTACCGGTATAGGTCACGCCAAGCTCTTCCATGGTACGGATGATGGAGCAAATACGGGCGTGGGCATACTGCACATAATAGAGGGGGTTCTCATTATCCTGCTTCAGGGCAAGACCCAGATCGAAATCCATAGCGCTATCGCACCGATTCATATTAAAGAAGAAACGGGCGGCATCGGCGGGGATCTCATCCAGCAGATCGGAAAGGGTGATGCTCTTGCCGGTACGCTTGGACATCCGCACCACTTCGCCGTCTTTCATCAGCCGCACCAACTGCATCAGCACAAACTGCAGTTTTTCCTGATCCTGACCGATGGCAGCCATCGCGGCCTTGAACCGCAGGGTATGACCGTGGTGGTCGGCGCCGAAGACATCGATACAGCGGTCGAAATTCCGCTTTTCAAACTTATTGCGATGGTAGGCAATATCCACGGCATAATAAGTATAGAAGCCGTTTGCCTTGACCAGCACCTCATCCTTTTCGCAACCGAATTCGGTGGCGCGGAACCATTTGGCACCCTCTTGCTCATAGAGCCAGCCGCGGTCTTCCAGCAGTTTAACGGTCTCTGCCACATAGCCGCTTTCGTGGAGGGTGGATTCCAAGAACCATTCATCATAATGAATTTTATATTTGGCAAGATCTTCCTTCATCCGCGCAATATTGCGGGCAAGACCGAATTCCACCAGCTTGGGGGTGAGGGTCTCCTCCCCTTCCTCGGCGGCTTCGGGATGCTCCTCCAGATAAGCCTTTGCAAGGGCGCGGATATCATCGCCATGGTAGCCGTTTTCGGGGAACTCCACAAAGTCTTCCCCGTGGATCAACTGCTGCAGGCGGGTATAGAGAGACAGGCCGAACAGGGAGACCTGATTGCCTGCGTTATTTACATAAAACTCTTTATGAACATCGGCACCTGCCGCCGCCAGCACATTGGCAAGGCTATCGCCCACAACGCCGCCGCGGGCATTACCCATATGCATGGGACCGGTGGGGTTGGCGGAGACAAATTCCACCATGATCTTCTCGCCGCCCAAGCGGTCGGTCTTCCCGTAATCAGCGCCTGCTTCTGCGGCGGAAACGGCGACCTCGGCAAAATAAGCACCGCTCAAATAGAAATTCAAAAAGCCGGGACCTGCCACCTCTGCCCGCTCAATTTCGGGGCAAGCGGGAAGATGCTCCAGCAACAGATTGCCGATCATTTGAGGGGCTTTTTTCAAAAGGCGCACATTTTTCATGGCAAAATTGCTGGAAAAATCACCGTTGCGGAAATCGCGGGGCTGTTCGATATCAAAAGCGGCAAGCTCCGCTTGGGGCAACACGCCCTCTGCAACGCAGGCATTATAGCTTTCCAGCAGCAGCGCCTGAATTTTCTCTTTCATTTCATGGACCGGATTCTTCATTCTTGTTCCTCTCTTATTTCTAACATCATTTCATTCATACTGAGCAACTGCCCCTCCGTTAACAGGTTATAACGAATGGACAGGGATAAGCGTTTGCGATCCCATCGGATCCGATGGGTATGAACGGTCAGCATCATTCTGCCGTAAGGCGTCTCATAGCGGGTATCCCGCTCTTCTCCTTCCGCGAACCAAAGGTCGCCCGAAAGTTCCCCCAAGCGGTGGATATGCACCAAGCCTTCCCGAATACGCAGGTGCGTCTTGACCCCGTTTTCTTCATAGATCAGGTGCACGGTCTCCCCTTTTTCCCAAAGAGACCCTCGCAGAACTGCCTTTTGGCTGTCTTTTTCTCCATCTGCCTTTTGGGAGGTTTCCAGCGTAAGGGTAGCGGGTTTACTTTCCTGCATCGGCGTGTTCCACCTTTCCAAAAAGGTCTTCGCCCATAAACAGGCTTCCCAAGCGGGCAAAGGATGCGGTATCGCCGCTGACCAGATAGCGGGTGCTTCCCGCCCCTTCGGTACGCAAAAGGTCTTTTGCCTCCAAGGTCTCTTTCAGTGCACGGACGCTTTCCTTACCGGAATTAATGAGCACCATCTCGGTTTGAGCGCCGATCGCCTCCTCCAGCAAGGGATAATGGGTACAGCCTAAAATCAGCACATCGGCATCCTCGATGGGTGCCAGATACTCGGCGATGGCGGCTTTGGTTTCAGGATCCTCTGGGGAGGTTTTTCCGCCCTCGATCAAGGGCACCAATTTAGGGCAGGCCACGGCGGCAACCGCGGTTCCGCCTCGCTTTTCCACCTCACGGGCATAGGCACCCGAGCCGATGGAGGCGGCGGTTCCCCACACTGCCACCCGCTTGCCTGCATTCACGGCTGCTGCGGCGGCGCTTTCCACCACACCCACCAAGGGAAGGTCATACTCCCCTTTGATCTCCTCCAATAAAACGGAAGAGAGGGTGCCGCAGGCTACCAAAATCGCCTTCACGCCGAAGGAGCGCAGGAGGGCAATATCGGTTTCGGCAAAGCGACGGAGGGTTTCTTTATCCCGACCGCCATAAGGCACCCGAGCGGTATCTCCGAAATATATGAAATTTTCGCAAGGAAGGTCCTTTTGCAGGCGGCGGAGCGCGGTAAGCCCGCCCAAGCCGCTGTCAAAGACCCCGATGGGTGCATTACGGTTCATCATTTTAATCTCTTTCTTGAGTGAGTTCATTCGAACTCAAATTGGTTTTTACAGGCGGATTTCCGCCAATACTGTATCAGACCTCATCCATATACGGCAGTATTATGAATGAGTTCTTCTTTGTCTTGCCAAAAATCCGCTCTGTAAAAACTGCGAGCACCTTTTGGCAAGAGATGTTTGAGTGAGTTTTGGTGGGGTTTCAGGTGCCTTTGCTGACGCAAGGCGCCTGAAAGTGCGCCGAAAATCGCCAAAAAGATCTGCCAAAAGGCAGTTTCGGTTCGAATGAGCTCACTCTAAAGCCAGACGGATCATCCGATCCAGCAGCTCTTCACCGGGGATGCCGGTGGCTTCCATCAATTTGGGATACATACTGATATTGGTAAATCCGGGGATGGTGTTCAGTTCATTGAACACCACTTCACCGTTTTCCTTCAGGAAAAAGTCCACCCGCGCAAAGCCCACGCACTCCATGGCGGAGAAGACGGCTTTTGCGGTATTCCGCAGAAGGTCACTTTCTTCTTCGGTAATACGGGCGGGGATGAACAGCAGGGAGTTTGCATCGTTATACTTGGCATCATAATCATAAAACTCTGCCGCAGGGGCAATCTCACCCACCACCGAAGCGATCAGTTCCTGATTGCCCAGCACGGCGATCTCCACCTCTCTGCCCACCACGGTTTCTTCCAGCACGATCTTAAAATCGTGTTCCGCGGCGGCGGTAAGACCTTGGAGCAGTTCCTCCCGATTATGGCACTTGCTGATGCCCACACTGCTGCCTGCACTGGCAGGTTTTACGAAAATAGGATACGGCAAGGCGGATTCGATCTTAGCGATCACCTTATCGGGATCGCTCAACTCGCGACTGTACACAAAGGTCCATGCCGCTTGGGGAATGCCTGCTCTCTCACAGATCAATTTGGTCAGCGCCTTATCCATGGAGTTGGCGGCACTGGTCAGGGTGGTGGACACCTGCGGGATGCCCGCCAATTGGAAAAGGGCGGCGATTGTTCCGTCTTCCCCGTTCTTTCCGTGGAGCACGGGGTATGCCACATCAATGGGCAACACCTTTCCGCTTGCGGTATAGATCCCCTTCACCGAAGGATCGGGCAGGATCCACGCAGACTCATTATCGGTCCGCTTTTCCCAAGCGCCGCTTTTGATCTCCTCTTGGGAGGCATTGGTCAAAAACCAAGCACCCTCTTTGGTGATCCCGATGGTATAAACGGTATATTTATCATTTTTTAAGCAATTCAGCACATTACAGACCGAATTGCGGGAAACTTCATGTTCAGAGGACTTTCCGCCGAATAAAACTGCTATGTTCATTTGTTCTTCCTCCTTTTCTACTAATTAAGTATCATACCAAATTTGAATGATAAAGTAAAGAGATTTATAAAATTTCCTTTACATTTTATGTGTAAATGTATTAATATAGGAGTGGAGATGATACTATGGACGAAAAATATATGAGAGAAGCCCTGAAGCTGGCGAAAAAGGCCGCCGCTTTGGGAGAGGTGCCGGTGGGCGCGGTGGTGGTTTATCAGGAGCGGATCATCGCCAGAGGATATAATCGGCGGGAGATCGACCAAAACGGTCTTGCCCATGCAGAACTGACTGCTATGCTGAAGGCCTGCAAAAAACTGCGTTCCTGGCGGTTGGAGGACTGCACCCTTTATGTGACCTTGGAGCCTTGCCCCATGTGCACGGGCGCCATCATCAACACCCGCATTCCCCGTGTGGTCTTCGGCGCGTCCGATCCGAAGGGGGGCGCCATGGGCGGCGTGACCGACTTGACTGACCATCCTTGGAACCACCGTCCAACGGTGGAAAAAGGGGTGCTTGAAGAAGAATGTGCCGCCGTGCTGAAAGACTTTTTCAAAGACCTGCGGGAGCAAAAAAAGATGAAAAAACAAGAAACAAAGGGAAATTCATAATTCCTTTGGATTTTGTTGAAAATCTGTTTACAGTTTCATAACATATTTTTGTTTTGGGTGTGGTATACTACAGACAGATGAGAGAGATCTCATCGAAATCCCCCTCCTATTTTTAATGCAACGGAACACGGCACCACGAAAGTGGTGCCGTGTTTCGCGTTCGTGGAAGTGAGCTTTTTCACATTTTCTTGACTTCATAGAAGAAAATGGGTATAATTTTTTTATAAGAATATTGAACCTTTGGAGGTATTTTAATATGGATATTTTAGATCAAATCAGCCAAGAGGCGCAAAAAGCAGGCTCCTTTTTGGTGGAAAAGGCAGGCGTGGTGAAAGACTATACCGTTGCCACCTGGAACGCTGCCGAACTGAAAAACAAGATCAACCAGCTTTATAAAAACATCGGTCTTGCCGTCTATAAAGCGCAGACCGAAGGGGCGGATACCGCCGAGGAAGTGAGCGGCTATGTTGCCGAGATCACCGCTTTGAAGGAAGCTCTGCGGGAAAAGGAAGAAGTGCGTCAGACCCTGCAGAACAAAAAGCTTTGCGGCACCTGCAACAAACCGGTGGCAAAAAACAGCGCCTTCTGCCCTCATTGCGGCGCCAATTTACAGTAAGGCGGTGGCACTTTGAGTAAAGCGCAAAAGAATTTTCTCAACGGCGCCCTGATCCTTTCTTCTTCCGCCCTGATCGCCAAGGCCATCAGTGCGGTCTACAAGATCCCCCTTGCCAATATGATCGATACGGTGGGTATGAACTATTATAATGATGCCTACCAGATCTATGCCCTGCTCTTTATGCTTGCCACAGGCGGTGTGCCGGTGGCCATTGCCAAAATGGTCAGCGAGACCATTGTGAACAAGCGGCTGAAGGAGCCCCGCAAGATCCTGAAGGTTTCTGCATTGATCTTCGGCATTTTGGGTATTTTGTTTTCGGTGCTTTTGGCGGTCTTTGTGGAGCCTTTATCCCATCTGCTTGCCAGCGAAACCGCCAATCATTGCATCACGCTGATCGCACCCTCTATTTTTATGGTGTCGGTCTCCGCAACGGTGAAAGGCTATTTTCAGGGCTATAAATGTATGACACCCACCGCCGTTTATCAGGTGATCGAGCCCACCTTTAAGTTGGCAGGACTTGCCATTGTGGGCGTGATGCTCCTGCGGGGCGTTACCGACCCGATGATCCTTGCCTGCGGCGGAGTTTTGGGCGTTACTTCCGGTGCTTTTGCCGCCACTGTATTTATGCTGATCCGCTATCTCACAGAGAAGGATTTCGGGCGCAACACCGAAGAGTCTCTCCCCTCCCGCAGCGGTTGGACCATTGCCAAATTGGTGGCCACCATTGCGGTGCCCATCACCTTGAGTTCCTCGGTGACCAGCATTACCAATACCTTGGATATGTTTTTGGTCAAATGGGGCTTGGGGCAATACGGCTTGGACAACGATGCCATCAAATCGGTCTACGGTGCTTATTCCGGCGGAACCTCTTCTTTATTTAATCTGGTTCCTTCGCTGATCACTTCAGTGGGCGTTTCGGTCCTCCCCTTTATCACCTCCGCATTGGCGGCGAAAAATCAAGAGGAAGCCTTTCGGAATATGCGCTCCTCTTCCAAAGTGGTGGCACTGCTTGCCATTCCCAGTGCAGTGGGAATGACGGTGATGAGTGAACCCATTGTGAAGCTGCTGTATCGGCAGTCCTATTGGGATGTGACCATTCCCACCTTGAGATTGATGGGCATTTCCATCTTCTTTGTTTCCTTTGTGAGCTTGACCGCGGTCTTTTTACAGGCAGCAGGCAAGGTGAAGCTGACCCTGCTGACCACCGCCATCGGTGCTTTGATGAAGCTGGCGGTGAATATGACTATGGTCCCTGAAATCGGCATTATGGGCGCGCCTTTGGGCACCTTTGCCTGCTACGGCACCATTGCGGTCTTGAACATTATTTTCATTAAGAAATATACCGGCTTCCGTTTCCCTTTGAAATCCACCTTCCTCAAGCCTGCCTTCTGCGGGTTGGTTTGTTGCGGCGGGGCATACGGAATCTGGGCGTTCCTTTGCTTTATCGGTCTTTCCCAGCGGTTGGCGGTGCTTCCCGCTTTGGCGGCGGCAGTTGTGATCTATGGAATTTTACTGTTGCTGTTAAAGGTACTGAACAAAGAGGATCTTTCCCTCCTTCCCAAGCGGGTGGGCGCCATTTTGGAGCGAAAGGGCTGGGTCCATGAATAACTTTACTCAAAAAGAGCACTACACCTATGAAGATCTATTCCGTTTGATCCGCCTTCTGAGAGCACCCGACGGGTGCCCTTGGGATCAGGTACAGACCCACCGATCGGTGCGGCGGGGCGTGATCGAAGAAGCCTACGAGGTTGCCGAAGCCATTGATGAGGGCAATCACGAAATGATGGTGGAAGAATTGGGTGACCTGATGATGCAGGTGCTTTTTCACATCTGCATCGGCGAGGAAGAGCAGGAATTTACCGCTCAAGATGTTTATGATCGGGTTTGCAAGAAACTGATCTTCCGCCACCCCCGCCTTTTTGGCGATCCTACCGACGATCGGGGCTCCACCGAGGAGGGATGGGAAGAACTCAAGCGGAAAGAAAAAGGGCAAAAAAGCCTTGCCGAAGAATTAGACGGTATTGCCAAAAGCTTGCCTTCCCTGACCCGCGCCGAAAAGATGGCGGGAAAGATCCACGGCAAAGAAGACCCTCTCATTCCCCTTTCCTTACTGAAGGAGCAAGCGGCGCGCTTAGAGCAAAAACCGACTGCGGATGAATTGGGTGAACTTTTGTTTACTGCCGCCCGTTTGGCAAAATCCCTAAAAATCGATCCCGAAGAGGCCTTATATAGGAAAAATCAGGAAAAATTAGGGCAAAAGTACTAAAAAAATGCCTTTTTGGCAAAAAACACTTGCAATTTTTTAAAAAAAGGCGCATAATGGTAGCAAAGAAGTCATCGGATGATGATAGAAAATTTTTGGAGGAATAAATCATGAACAAAGCAGAATTAGTCGCTGCTGTTGCAGCAAAAGCAAATGTATCTCAGAAGGAAGCCGGCGATGTTGTTGCCGCTGTTCTTTCCGAAATCAAAGATGCTCTGAAGAAGGGTGACAAAGTTCAGTTGGTTGGCTTCGGTTCTTTCGAAGTTCGCAAAAAGGCTGCCAGAACCGGTAAGAACCCCAGAACCGGCGAGACCATTAAGATCGCTGCTTCCAAGGCTCCCGCTTTCAAAGCCGGTAAAGCTTTCAAGGATTACATCGGCTAATTGTTCTTTTGAAGCCGACGCCTTTTCGGGCGTCGGCTTTTTAATTTTTCTAAAGCGAGGAATCTTATGCGTATTGATAAATTCTTAAAGGTCAGCCGCCTGATCAAGCGTCGCACGGTTGCCACCGAAGCCTGCAACAGCGGCCGCATTGCCATCAACGGCAAGACGGTGAAACCCTCTGCCGAGGTGAAAGAAGGGGATCTGATCACCATTTCCTTTGGCGGAAAAGAGACCGCTGTGCGGGTGAAAAAGGTGGTTGAATTTGTGAAAGCCGAAGAGGCGAACACCCTTTACGAAGCCGCCGAATAAACCATCCGAGTGTTTCATGCAAACACTCGGCTTCTTATTTTATTAAATAGTTATTGAAAAAACAGTTTAAGAGTGCTATAATGTAGGGTGGTAAAAAAAGAGGTGATCATTATCGTTCAAGCTGATTTTTTCGGAGCCGCTTTGGCGTTCGGTGCGGGTGTTGCTGTGGCCGCGCTGAACCATCTGCTCTCCTGCTTTATTCTTAAAAAGGCGCCCGCTCAATACGGAGCGGGAACCGTTTTGCGCCAGTTGATCCATATCGGCTTTTTATGCGCCCTTTATTTTTTGGGCGGGTATACCCATTGGGACAGGCTGTATCTTCTGGTAGGCGGTGCTTTGGGTGTGACTTTACCGATGATCTGGTTCACCTCTCGCCTGTTAAAACTAAACAATGCACAGCAGCAACAACCCAACGGAAAGGAGGATGGATCCAATGGGTGAAAAATCCGAGGTTTTATTTCCCATCGGCGGGATTTTAGACATTACCGGCGAAGTAGTGATGATGTGGATCATACTTGCCGTGATCGCCGTGATCTCCCTGATCGTGAAATGCAATCTCAAAGAGCGCCCCGGCATTTTCCAAAATATGGTGGAAGCCGGCGTGGAATATTTGGATAACTTCTTTGAAGGTCTTTTGGGAAAAGAAAAAGGAAGAAAGAATTTCACTTTTCTCGGCTCCCTTTTCATCTTCATTATTTTTGCCAATTATTCCGGACTGTTTCCCGGTGTGGGAATGACCGACTATGTGAAGGCCCCCACCGCGTCCCTCTCCACCACCCTCGGGCTTGGCATTTTGACCTTCTGCTTCTTGCAGATCTCGGGTCTTAAGATGGGCTTAAAGCATTACTTTACCCGCTTTATTAAGCCGATCTTCATTATGCTGCCCCTTTTGGTGCTGGATGAATTTATTAAACCTGCCTCTTTGTCACTGCGTCTTTACGGCAATGTTTTCGGCGAGGAGATGGTGACCCATCAACTTTATGAGATCCTGCCCATCGGCGCCCCCGTCATTATGATGGTTCTTTCTATTTTGTTCTGCGCTTTGCAGGCAATGGTATTCACAATGCTGACCTCGATCTACCTGGATGAGGTAACCGAGGAAGAATAAAAAATCAATTTTAAAGGAGAAAATTAAAATGAGTTCTGCTATTATTGCTATCGCTGCCGCTCTGGCCATCGGTCTGAGCACCGTCGGTCCCGCTGTTGCACAGGGTAAAACCGCTGCCGCTGCTATGGAAAGCATCGCCCGTCAGCCGGATGCCGCCAAGGATATCCGTTCTACCCTGATCATCTCTTTGGCTCTGATGGAAGCGCTGACCATCTACGGTCTGTTGATCGCCTTTATGTTGATCGGTAAGATCTGAGGTCCTCAATGAGTATTCAAGTATCCATTATTGTTTGGACCATCATCTCTTTTCTGCTTTTGATGCTGATCCTGCATAATTGGCTCTTCAAGCCGGTACTTTCGGTGATGGACAAGCGCCGCGCCCGCATTGAGCAGGCCGCCGCTAAAAAAGCCGAAGAAGCCCGCTTGCTGGAAGAGCACCGTGCAGAGCAGGAAAAAAAGAAGGCGGCTTATCTCAAGGAGCAAAAAGCCCGCCTGAAGAAAGAAACCGAGAAGATCCAAGCAGACAGTAAAAAAGCCATTGTTGAGGCACGGCACGCCCGACTCAGCGAGGTAGACGAATACCGCGCCAAGATGGAACGGGAGCAACAGGAGATCCTTTCTGCTGTGGGCGCCCATTCCAAGAGTTTTGCTGCCCTTTTTGCCTCCCGAATCATTTCAAAGTAAAGGCGAGAATATGGAAATACAATATGTCATTATAAACTTTTTAATATTAGTGGGCATCCTGTTCCTTTTCTGCCGCAAAATGATCGTGAAGATCTTCCGCACCCGTCGGGAGACCATCGAACAGCAGTTAAATGAAGCCGAGGAGATCGAAGCAAGATCCGCGCCTGTCCTTTCCGACTTTGCTCTGCCCGAAGAACAGCACATAGACCGTTCCGAGGTAGAGGAAGCGCAGGCAAATGTGGACGCCAAGCTGCGGCAGATTCAGGCTTTCGGTCAAAGAGAGTGCCGCGAGCTGCACCGCCATATGATCAAAAAGGTGCGAAAAGAACTCTTTGAGAATATGAAAGCCGAAGTTTCCAAACTCTTCAACGAAGAGCCTTATCACAGTGCCATCCGCAGTAAAGAGCGCGCCATCATCGAGACCATCTTGGGAATGATCACACTGACTCCCGGCGATATTGCTTATCTGCAGCGGTCGGAGGTTCTTTATGTGACCCTCACTTCGGCATTTAAGTTGGATCCCGAATTGGTACAAATGGTGGACAAAGCCACCACCGAACTGCTGAATACCGTCAACGGCAAGACCTCTCTTTGGGTCTTGGAGGATCCTTCCTTTATCGGCGGCTTGCGCCTGAGAATCGGTGACACGGTCTACGACGGCACGGTGATCGAGGAGCTTTATCATTTTGAGAAGAGCCTCAAGCAGGATCCCATTGAAAGCGACGATGCGGAAAAGGAGCTCTATGAGGAGTTCTTTGAAAAAGCCACCCACTTTGACTCTCACATCCATACCTATCAGTTGGGGCGCGTGATGAGCGTTTCCGACGGCATCTGCTGGATGGACGGTCTTGCCGATATTATGTACGGCGAAGTGGTGGAATTTGACTGCGGCGAGCGCGGTATGGTGCTGGATATTCAGCAGGACCGCATCGGTTGCGTTATTTTCGGCAGTTATGAAAATCTTGAAAGCGGAAGCAAGGTGCGGCGTGTGGGTCGCATTGCCTCGGTGCCTGTGGGCGAGACCCTTTTGGGCAGAGTGGTTGACGCGGTGGGGAATCCCATCGACGGCGACGGTCACCTTCCCCATACCGAGCGCAGACCCATTGAGTGCCATGCCCCCGCCATTTTGGACCGTGCACCGGTCAATAAGCCCTTGCACACCGGATTGAAGGCCATCGACGCATTGGTGCCCATCGGTCGGGGTCAGCGTGAGTTGATCATCGGCGACCGCCAGACCGGTAAGACCGCCATTGCGCTGGATGCCATCCTGAACCAAAAAGGGAAAGATACGGTTTGTATCTATGTAGCCATCGGTCAAAAGGAGACCCTGATCACCGAGATCAAGGATCGCCTGGAAATGCACGGCGCGATGGAATATACCACCATTGTTGCCGCCCCTGCATCCGGCTCTGCCGCATTGCAGTATATTGCCCCCTTCTCGGGAACGGCAATGGCGGAATACTTTATGTATGCAGGCAAGGATGTTCTGATCATTTATGACGATCTTTCCAAGCACGCGGTGGCTTACCGTGAGCTTTCCCTGCTGTTGCACCGCCCCTCCGGCCGTGAAGCCTACCCCGGTGATATCTTCTATCTGCACTCCAGATTGCTGGAGCGGTCTGCCCATCTTTCCGATGAGCTGGGCGGCGGTTCCATTACCGCGCTTCCCATCATCGAAACCCAAGCAGGCGATATTTCTGCATATATCCCCACCAATGTGATTTCCATCACAGACGGTCAGATCTTCTTGGAGTCGGAGCTGTTCAACGAAGGCCAGCGCCCCGCCATCAATGTGGGTCTTTCGGTCTCCCGTGTGGGCGGCGCCGCACAGACCAAGCTGATGAAGCAGGTCTCCTCCCATTTGCGCACCCAGCTTGCCCAGTATCGGGAATTGGCAGACTTTACCCAATTCGGCACCGATCTGGACGATGCCACCAAAAAGACCTTGGATGCCGGCAAACGGCTGATGGAAGCCTTGAAGCAGGAGCGGTACCGTCCTTTGGAGGACTGGATGCAAGCACTCTTATTGTTTGCGGTTTCCGAAGGCTATGCCGATTCCGTTGCACCCGAAGCGATTTCCCGCTTTGAGCAGGAGCTCTTCCCTTATTTTGAGGCGGAGCACGCTGAACTTGTGGCGGTACTTAAGACCGGCAAGAAGATGGATCACGCGGTGATGGACGATGTGAAAAAGGCATTGACCGCCTTTAACGCGAGGGCTTAAGTTATGCCTGCTATACAAGGATTAAAGAAAAAACTGCGGGGCATCCGCTCCACCCAAAAGCTTACCAAAGCAATGAAGACGGTGGCGGCAGTAAAGTTCTCCAAGCTCAGCGGAATGTATAATGAATTTTCCGCTTACGGCCGTCAGTGCGCCGCCCTTTATCGGGATTATACCGAGGAGCTGATCTCCTACTTCCCCGCAGGGGATCCCGATGCCCCCGTTTGCGTGGTGGTTTTAGGCGCCAACAAAGGATTATGCGGCAGTTTCAATGCAGAATTACTGAGTTTTGCCCAACGGCAATTGGAAAAGCTGGACCGCCCCTATTTATTGGTCGCCTGCGGAAAACGCGCTATCAATTACTTTAAAGAAAAGCGGATTTCCGTGGAAGCGGAGCTGGTCTTTGACGATGTTCCCACCTATGAAGACGGCGGAAAACTGCTGAAACTGCTCACCGATTGGCGGGCAGAAAAAAAGATCTCCGCCATCAAGGTGATCTATCCCCATTATATCAACACGGTTCTGCAACGCCCTTCGGTGGAGGATCTCTTTAAGCCCTCCGATGATCCGAAGGCAAAAAGCAAAGAGAGCATTCTTTTTGTGCCCGACCGCTCCACCATCTTGGAAAAGACGGCCAATAATATTTTCCAATCCCTGATGTATCAGGTGATCCTGGAAACAGCGGTAGGCGCCCAAGCGGCAACGCTGATGACCATGCGCTCCGCCTATGACACCGCCACCGAATACAGTGAGCAGTTGGAAACGCAGATCAACCGTTTAAGACAAAGCGCGGTCACCGCAGACGTGATCGAAACCTCCTCAGAGAGAAAGGAGCAATAAGTTATGGCTACAGGTTCTGTGGGAATGGTCCTCCGGATCACCGGTCCGGTGGTAGACATTCTCTTTGAACAAAATGATATGCCGGATATTTTTCATGCCGTCGCGGTAGAAAAAGACGGCGAGACCTTTGTGATGGAAGTTTCCCAACACTTGGGCAACGGCGAAGTACGATGCATCTCCATGAGCCCTACCGACGGTCTTTCCCGCGGAATGAGGGCGATCGATACCGGCAAGCCCATCTCGGTTTGCGTGGGCGAAGAGACCTTGGGACGCATGGTCAATGTAATCGGCGATCCCATTGATCAGGGTGCACCCATTCAGTCAGAGGAACGCTGGCCCATCCATCACCCTGCCCCTCATTTTGCCGACATTGTGGCCTCCGAAGAGATCTTGGAGACCGGTATCAAAGTCATTGACCTGATGACCCCCTATGTGCGGGGCGGTAAGATCGGTCTGTTCGGCGGTGCAGGCGTGGGAAAAACCGTATTGATCATGGAATTGATCCGTAACGTTGCCAATGAGCACGACGGTTATTCCGTATTTGCCGGAGTTGGTGAGCGATCCAGAGAAGGCAACGACCTTTGGAACGAAATGAAGCAATCCGGCGTGTTGGATAAGACCGCCTTGGTTTTCGGGCAGATGAACGAGACCGCAGGTGCCCGTTTGCGGGTGCCCTTGGTGGGTCTGACCATGGCAGAATACTTCCGCGAGAATTCCCATAAGGATGTTCTGCTCTTTATTGACAACATCTTCCGCTTTACCCAAGCAGGCTCCGAGGTTTCCGCCCTTTTGGGAAGAATGCCTTCGGCGGTGGGTTATCAGCCTACTTTGGCTTCGGAAATGGGCAAATTGCAGGAACGTATCGTTTCCACCGGTAACGGCTCCATCACCTCGGTGCAGGCGGTTTATGTACCTGCCGATGACCTGACGGACCCTGCCCCCGCCACCACCTTCTCCCATCTGGATGCCACCACGGTGCTTTCCAGAAAGATCGTGGAATTGGGTATTTATCCTGCAGTGGATCCCTTGGAATCCTCTTCCAGAATGCTGACTCCCGATTTTGTGGGCGAGCGTCATTACCGCTGTGCCAAAGAGGTACAGCGCATCCTGCAGAAATACAATGAGTTGCAGGACATTATCGCCATTTTGGGTATGGACGAGCTTTCTCCCGAGGATAAAGTAACGGTAAACCGTGCCCGCCGCATTCAGCGGTTTATGAGCCAACCCTTCCATGTGGCAGAGACCTTCACCGGCTACAAGGGTGTCTATGTCCCCTTGGAAAAGACCATCGCCGGTATGGAAGCCATTTTGGCAGGTGAATGCGATCATATTCCCGAGCAGGATTTCCTGATGTGCGGTACCATTGAGGATGTCTTCGCCAACTACGAAGCCCGTAAAGAGGACTAAATTATGGCAGAACAACAAACTCCTCCCCTGACCCTTTCGGTCATCACCTACCGTGGCAAGCGACCGCCGATCCTTTGCGATTCCGTTCACCTGAACGTGAGCGATAATACCCAAGGGCAAAACGGCGGCAGCTACGGGATCCGCAAAGGCCATGTGAAAGCCCTGCTTTCCTTAAGCGAAGGACCTCTCCTTGCCTTTTTGAACGGTGAGCAGATCCTTTCCGCCAAAGCAGGAAACGGCTTTGCCTCTGTGGAAGGCGATACCGTGACCGTGGTTGTGGACAATTATAACGATTAAGAAACGGTGCAGTTTTTACTGCACCGTTTTTTATTCGGCAGAAGCTTGCTTCTGCTGATAACGGGTATATTTCATTCTTGCGGCAGAGGGGGAAATCTTCACCGGCAGTGCATCTGCCACCTCTGCCCAGCTATAGCCGCGAAAATGCCGCAATTCGCAGATCAAGCGCAATTCAGGGTCTTCTATCTTTGCCAGTTCTTTGGTGATCTGCCATAAGTATTCTGCCAGCTGATCTGCTTGACGTTGTATTCTTTTTTCCAAAGCTGCGGTACGCCAGCCTCCTTCCGGCATCAGCTCTGCCAAACGGCGGTATTCCTCCAATTCCCGCCGCAAATAACGCACATCAATCGGTTTCATTGCCGATCTCCTTGATCATTCCAGCCACACCGCAAAAGGGACAGCCGAGAAAGGTCTGCGACCACGGACCCTCGTTACCGTAGCGCTCCTCAACCGTGATAGGCTCAAAAAACACGCAGGTGCAATTCTCACAGTAATAACCCAACGGGGAAAACCTCCTCGAAACTGCAATTCAGCGCACGGCACAGTCGAACCCCCACGCTGACCGAAGGGATCCGTCCGGTGCGCTCTAATGAACAGACCGTGCCGCGGGAGACCCCTGCCACAGAAGCCAAATGCTCCTGTGTCCATCCCCGACGGGTACGGTTATAATACAAATTGTTATACATCCTTTTCTCTCCTTTTCAATATCCTTACCCTATTGTTAACACACTTCCTACCCGATGTAAAGGAAAACCCATTGACATTTTTCGACAATCCGCATAAAATGGTAGATAAGAGGTGATTTTCCTATGTCTTTTGTCGAAAAAAAAATAGAAGAGCATTCGGTCTATGACGGAATGATTTTTACCGTTTATCACGGGCGGGTCCAACTGCCCAACGGAAAGGATGCGCCCCGCGATCGCATTGAGCACATCGGCGGCGCAGGCATCCTTCCCTTGGATGCAGACGGAAATATCTATCTGGTGCGGCAATACCGCTACGGGGTAGACAAAGAATTGCTTGAAATCCCCGCAGGAAAACTGGAAGCGGGTGAAGACCCGCAGAATACGGTGGTTCGGGAATTGCAGGAAGAGGTTGGTTTTCTGCCCCGTCGGGTAACCCCCTTGGGTTGGATGGAGCTCTCCCCTGCTTATCTGGGAGAGATCACCTATCTCTATTTGGGGCAAGATCTTACCCCCTCCAAAGCCAATTTGGATGACGATGAGTTTCTTGAAGTGATCAAAATGCCCTTTGAAGAAGCCTTTCAAAAGGTTCTGGGCGGTGAGATCACCGACGGAAAGACCCAAAACGCCATCCTGAAAGCCGCCGTACTCTTAGGTCTTGCAAAATAAGTCGATTGATTTGAACGCGTTTTCTTCTTCGGAAGAAGGCGCGTTTTTTATTGCATAATGCGGGTGAGTAAAACCGCTATTTCGGCGCGGGTAATGGGATCATTGGGGCGGAAGTTGCCCTGATCATCCCCCACCATCCAGCCTTTCTCGGAAACGGTCTCTACCGCCTCTTTTGCCCATGCGGGGATGGTTGCCTGATCATTGAAGGTCATCGTTTCTTCCTCCTTAATTGCAAAGTCATTGGAATGATAGCTGCCCACACGATTGGGAATGCCCAAATAGCCGCTGGGGTCGATGGCAATACCGTCTTTCTGCAGTTCATAATGCACATGCACACCGGTTACATTGCCGGTGGCACCCATGGTGCCGACCACGGTGAGAGGAGTTACTGCTTCTCCCACCTGCACCCGCACACTATCCTTCACCAAATGGCAGAACAGATGACTTCTTCCCTCGGCATCCTGCACCCGCACATAGCGGCCCCAGCCCTTTTCATCCCAACCGATGCGGGTGACGGTGCCGTTGCAGGTACAAAAGACCCGAAGATCGGAGGCCACAAAGTCAATGCCCTTATGCCCCTTTGCCCAATAAGCGCCCTGCTGACCGAAGGTAGCGGTGATGCGAAAAGCACCGGTAACAGGAAGATAGGTCATACCGAAACCTCCCCGCTCTTCAAGTCTGCCAGATAGCGGTCGGCTTCCACCGCCGCAGCAGTAAAGCTGTTATTCTTCCACCAAGCCCAAAGGCTTGTCGCTGCCGTTAAGCAAAGAGAAAGGAATTGATACATCTCATCATCACTGAACGGAAGCGGATTTTTACCCAGAACCGTGAGCACCTGATTGATCAGCGAAAGGATCAATAAAAGGGTGCGGATCCAGGTTTCTTTTTTGCCGTACATCTTAAAATACCTCCTTGAGAATTTGAAAAATATTGATCCCTACTGCTCCGCAGAGCAGGATCAGTAATGCGGCACATCCCACTTTCAAAAGCAATTTGCCGCCCGCTGTATTAAAAAAGGAAAAGGGGTTCCGCGCCTCCAGATGATCCAACCGCTGGTCCTGCTTTTCCAAAATCAGCGTGACCCGTTCTACCGCCGCGGTAAGCTGCACGCAGGCGCGGGTAAGATCATCCAGCTTCTGACCGTGACCGTCCAAGCGGCGCTCCGCCATCCGCTGAACCCGCTCGATCCCACCGCTGCGCACCTGACAGTATTCCTTACTGATATTGTTTTCTGCGCTCATCATTTCAGCCGCTGATCCTCCAGCGCCCATTGCCGCTTCAATTGCGCCAAGGCAAGGTCATAATAATAATCCTGCTCCTTGCGCTCCTTTTCCTGCAAATGCTCCTGCTCCTGCACTTTCAATTTATGAAGCAGGTCTTGCTCTTGCTTCAGCAGTTCTTGCTGACGCTCCGCATCTTTTTGATAAAAGTCCTGATAACCGTCGCCGAGCAGACCCCCGATTTCAGTGTATAGTTCGGCTATGTCCGTAAGGGTGTCGGCACGGGCATCAACGCGGGCAGTATCATTTTCCGCAAGAGCCTCTTGGCTGTTGAGCAAGGTCTGATAAGCATTTGCCGCCGCTTGATTTAAGGCGGTGGCGGTCACCACATCGGCAATGCCGGTATTCTCGTACCCGCGAGTCAAAAGACCGCTTTGCGCCAGCCGCTGACGGTTCCAAGCGGCAGAGCGGGCACCGCTTTGGTTTTTCTGATTGCGGGCTTCAATGGCTTTGCGCTCTGCATCCAGCTCTGCCATCGCCCCTTCGTAGCCCGAGATCAAGGCGTCCATTCCCTGTTGTGCATAACGGTTGACCAAGGATTCATAACCGCGGTAACCGTCGGGCGCCTCCTGCGAGGAAGGCAGAAGAGAAAAATCACTGCCGTCGGCACCGCCGGAATATCCCGCTTTCGCGCGGATGTTTTCCACCTGCTCGTGGGCCCAATTCATTCCGGCAGTATCGCCTTTTTCCTGATACTCCCGAAAGGTTTTCTTCAGTTGCTCCACCTCTGCCAATTGGGAGGAGGTCAGCAACAATTTATCTACTGTACTTGTCATTTTATGCGATCCGTTAAGCCCTTGGCTTAACGGATCATTCCTCCTTTTTCATAGATCAATCGCACGCCCCACAGCAAAACCTTTTCTGCGCCCGTCAGTTCCAGACGTGCGGAAACGGCTTTGGAAAGATGGGGACGTTGCAAAAGTGACACCCAATGGGCATCCATGGTTTGCTCCGCACCTGCACTGCCTTCCTGCAAAGAGACCTGTAGCGTTTCAGCGGAAACCCGATCCTGAATCAGCTCCACCTTTACCTGCTCATCGGTATCCTCGCTGAACGCGGCAAACAACCGCCTCAAGATCATTCTGCGCCCGCCCTCTTCTTCCTGCAAGGGAAGGGTCCAATAGGCGGTGATGGGAATGTCTCCGTCGGTTTTGGAATCATCCAAATAATGGATCACCCCGTCGGCATCACCCAAATACAACGCACCGTTATATTTTCCAAGGGCGGTGATGGAATGACCGAAGACCCACCGCAGGAAACGGAAGGAGCCATCGGCTTCTTTCCTGCCGTCGGTAATATAAGCTTCCTTCCCGAAGGCGAGCAGGTAATAGCCGTTCCAACAAACGCTTGTCACCTGCCGCACAGGAAGCTTCTTTAACGCAGGATCCACCGAAACACTGCGGCGCACCGTTTCATTCAGGTTGGTCAGCTCATTGGAGACACTGCGCACGCTATAAAGCCCTGTTGCTCCCATAAAGCATGGTTCATTGCCCACCACACCCAACGAATGGGAGGAAACACAGCCCTCCACCGCCGCCCCCACCTTTGAGGGGTAAACATCCGCCAAATATTCCTCGCCGCTTTGGGTCTTCCCCAAGGAAACAGTCTGATGGGAACGGAAAAAGACGGCGGAGCCGTTGGGCTCATCCTTCAGCACCGCAACTCTGCCGTCGTTGAGGCGGCAATAGCCGGTGATGGGGGCTTTTCCGTCGCCCAGCTTTTCGGTGGAAGTTTCATAAAAGCAGAAGAAATTATTGGGGCGGCTGAACGCATCCACACCGGGGGCAACCTCACTGCCGCCCAAAAAGAGCACCTCATCGCCCCCATTGGCACCGTAGAGCCCTTGAACGGTGGCGCGGCTCAAAAGAGTGGGATAGTTTTTCTTGACCGCATAAGTAATGCGCACATTATCCAACCCATCGTTGGCAACCTTAATACTTCCCTTATCCCAAAAGATGATATGATACATCTCATCGGGAAGGAATTCGACCCCCGCAAGGAGCGGCGGTCCTTCTACGCGGGCAAGGGCGTTATTTTCCTCTTTGTAAACTTGGATCGCGTGGTGAATTCCATAGGTATACCACGCCTGATCCTCTCCCCGCAGTTGGATCTCGATGGGCATATCGGAACGAAAATCCTTATAAGGGCAGTTCAACACAAAGCTGCTCACCTCGGTCTGATCGTCAATATAAAAGCTTTCGCAACGGAATTGACTGAGCATATTATCGCCGCGGGGATCCACATCTGCGGCGGCAGAGGTGGGAACCTTTGCCACCGCAGAAAAGGGGATCTCAGCCAAAAAGACGGGTCTCAACCCCTCATTCACCACCTGAGGACGGACATCCTTTCCCCAATAGGGATCTGCCACCGACTGCACTGTTTCGCCGTCATAGACCAGATAGTTCTGTCCGTCATTGATGAACAAAAAATCCCCCGTTACCGTTTCCCGCATCCAGCCGTCGATACCGCTGGTCACCAAGGTGCGCTTGGTGACCGTTTGGTTCCGCACAATGCCGTGGGAAGGAGCATCGTTCATCTGATCGTAAAGCAGGCGCTTAACACGATCCTCGGGGCGGGGCTCCTCATATTCCTCCCAATCACATTCCATCGCATAAAGCTTGGTGCCCGCATGGATCACCGGTTGCTTCCCGAAAAAGAAAATACCGTTGACCCTTCCTTCAAATTCCCAGACCGACCGATAGCCGGGGCGGATCTTCAGGGCGTCGCCCGCCCAGATCAGGTTTTGCATATCCTCGGTGCGGTTGAGCTTTCGGCTCAGATCGCCGCCCAAAAGATCCAGCCCCCAAAAGCCGGTTTGCGTGCGCACGGTGCGGCTGTTACTGCCGCTAAAGGTTTTATGAATGGGATAACTCATAGGCTTGTTCCGCCTTCCACCCCCGCCGAGGGGCGGTACCCCAAGGCGGTTGCCAGCTTGGTGTTATATTGCTCCATCAGGCGGTTATACAATGCGGGATCATCCGCCATCACATAGACCGCCGCGCAATAGAACGGAAGAGCAAGGCAAAGGTCTTCGGGCAAGGGAGGCACCTGCTCTTCCTCCGCCTCCGATGCCACCATCGGCACGCGGTAATAAACCAAGGTATAGGAGCCGTCTTCCCCGATCAGGGTTCCTTCCGAAAAGGTCATGGGCACCCGCTTTCCGTTTTGATACAGTCCGCGCGGGGTCAGCACAGAGGCAGGAAGCTCCCCTTTGCCGTCCACGATCTCCACTCTGCACCGCGCCTGCACGGGGAACACCCGTGCCAGCTCGCCAAGGGCGCTATCCAAAGCGCTCAATAACCGTGCTTTTTCAATGCGGTTTCCCGGTTCCCCTTCACCGGCTCCCAAAAGTGCGGCGGAACGTGCCAAAATCTTTCCAATATTCATAGGTTCATTCCTCCTTGCACAAGGGCTTTTAGCCCAGTTCGATCAATTGGATATTTGCGTCGCAGTCGCTTTCCACATAGATGCAGCCTTTATGCTCGCCCTTGGTGATCATATAAGCACCGGTCTCCAAATGAACGAAATAGTTGTGGTTTTCCAGCACGTCAAAATACAGTTCATTACCGGCAAAAATACCATCACCGGGGTGCACAGTCACACAGCCATCCATTGCAGGTGTAACAAACAAAATCACGCCGTTTCCGCCGGACTGAACCGAGAAATACTCATTGATGAGGACCATCGGGTCGGGAACCTGCACCTCCACAGGGACGTTGGGTTTTAATACATAGCTTTGTTCCATTGTCAATTCTCCTTTACTGATTACTTATGTGCCTTAATGACATACAATTCTTTGGGACGAACCAATTTGCCGCCGTATACATTCAGACCCTTGACCGCATCGGAGAAATACTTCTCGGGGCGGTAGGCTTCGGTCTCATCAATGGCGCTGGCAAAGGCGATGGCCTTATTGGTACGCACCATCATATAATCATCGGTGCCGTCGTTATAAAGATTATTGCTGAGGATCACGCGGGCGCAATCATACATACCAACCACGCCCTTGGCAATCAGCTCATCGTTGTCGGTCTTCAGGGTGGTCAGAGCATCGCGGAACAGCTGATAGAAGAAGGGAGAAACGGTAATGGTCACATTGTCGGACACATCCACATCGTTTTCCCGCAAAGTCAACAGCGCAGCATCCACCAGTTTTTTCGCCTGCTCAGCGGTGGTCACACGGCTGGAGATGGAACACTGGGTGGCATCCTTCGCCAGAGATGCCACAAAGCTGTCGCGGGCGGCGGCCATCTTTCTGCCTGCCTCCTCCAGCACCACGGGCATCAGCTCAGGAGAGGCCTGCAGGCGATCCAGATCGTCTACCATAAAGTTGAAGGCCTTTGCCTGATCGATATCCAAAAAGACGCTGGTGCCGTCCAAGGTCTGAGGCGTGCTCATACCCACAGAGGCATCATAATCAAAGATCTCGGGAGCAGCGGCACCCATGATCTTCACACGGGAGCCCAAGCGGGCTTCCCCTTCAAACTGACGGTTACAATCGTCCACCAGTTTACATTTCTTTTCCAACTCAGTCTGGATAAAATGGCTCCAGATAGTGGGTTTAAAATTTGCAAAAGACATCGTTTTAACTCCTTATTTTTTAATATGCGGGAAGTTATCTTCCCAATTTTGATAATGAAGACATGGCTTTTCGAAAAATATCGGGGTTTTTCAGATCCTTTTCCGTTAAGCGGTCCAGTTCTGCCGAGGAATAATACAAAGGGGCACCGCCGGAAGAGCGGGCACTGACCATATCTTCGGGAACAGGGTTGCTTCGGCGGTTAAAGGCGACCTGCGCCTCATAGGCCACCACCGGATCCACCTGTCCGCTTGCCATTAAGCGGCAATAGACCTCCCCCACTTCTTCGGGGCGCGCGGCGGACAGTTCCGGATAGGCCTCCCGCACCTGCTCCAGATCCTTTTGAAAGCGGGTCTGCTCCAGCAGGGAGACCGCCTCTTTCACCAAGGGGTGATTTAAGACCTCCTGCTGCAGCTTCCGCTCCCGATCGGATGCACGCAATTCCTCTGCAAGCTGCTCCACCGCCCGTCGGCGGGAGGCTTGCTTGGCGCGTTCCTCCTTAGGCATTTCCTCTTGATTTTTGGTTTCCTGCTGAGGAACCGCGGTCTCCTCAGCGGCGGCAACGGGGACTTCTTGCTCCACTGCCGCGTTTTCAACAGTTTCGTTCATATGAACCTCTTTCTCCATTTTTACGCTATTGGTGCGAAGATGCGCGATTTTTACGCTGTTCGCCTGCGAATGATTATTGGGTCAAGGGCGCTCTTGCCTGAAGGATGGAGCGCAGTTTTTCTTTGGGAGCATTGGCATCGTCGTCCAACGCTTCCACATACTCCTCGAAGGTAATGAAACCTGCGGTTAGGAGATTTTGCAAGGATTGCTCCTGTGCGAACTTGGAATAAGGGTTGGCGGGAGAAAGATCCACCCTCGCCCGTGGGGTCATGGCCTGCAGGAACTTGGCAGGCAGGGTTACCCCGCCCACGGTCAGCCCTGCGGGATGATAAGCCTTGATCAGGTCATACCAGATCAGTGCCACATCCTCAATAAAACGGCAAAGCTGGGATACAGCAAAATTCAAGTTCATAGTTGCCGCCTCCCGCACCGCCAAGATGGCGGCACCGCTGGCCTGCTCGGGGTTGATCTGACCGGTTACCGCTTCCCCCGCGCCGTTTAGTTCGCGGGTGGTGGTGATCATATTGTTCATAAAGTTATAGGCAATGCCGTTGATGCTTGCCGGCTGAACATAGGAGATCAGTTCCCCGATCTTTACATTGGGATCATCCACCGCAATGGACGCGCCCACCTTTTCAATATCCTCCACATTCTGGATGCGGGGGGCATTATACACCAGCTTGGGATAAGCAAACCGCTTGATGGCAATATCCATCCGCGCCAAGTTCTTATTCACGGTGATCTGATTGGCGATCAAGCCCTCCACCGTGCCTCTGCCGCGGCAGCTGCCGTTCTTCCGCGCCCAAATAAAGGGGGCAATGGGATAGCGGGTCACTCCCTCCAGCACCGTTTCGGGATGGTAAACGCAGTTCTTCACCGCCTGCACAAAGCAGACCTTGCCATCCTTTTTATAAAGTTTCAGGATGGAGGTGCATTTCTCATTGCCTGCAAGAGCGGATTCCAATAAGGCGCCCTTTTGAGAGGGGAATGCCCGATCGGGAGTGATTTGCATCACATCCTTTTCCGAGATCCCGTTGGCAATGGCCTCTGCCTTTACCTGCTCCACCGGACGGCGGCGCAGGATCAGGATATAAGGCTGTTCATTGATATCGCACTCCTGCTCATCGGCAAAGATCAGGTCGGTGCCGTTCAGCAGTTCGCTTTGAAGCCTGCCGTTGCGCATATAAAAATAGAGATAGGATGCGCCGGTCACACAGCCGTCCTCCACCGCCTCCCAGCATTTCTGATCCATTTGATTTTGCTCCCAGAGGAGGCGGGCATTGCGATTGAGCACCTGCTCCGCCTGACGGCAGATGCCCCCGAGAGCAGGCTGATCGGTGGTATCAAAGCCGTAATTCACGGTCAGGCTGTTTTGTGCCACCACCGCCGTTTTATATTTCACGATGGGTTCAATGATGTTATAGATCGGCAGACGCTCTCCGTCGGTGGGCAGATACCGCCATTGATCTCCGCTGTAAAAACTGCGGCATTCCTCCACCCGATCATAATAGCCGTCTCGGGTCAGGATGGCGGTGCCGTCCTGATATTCCCGCCAGATCTGTTCACTTGAATTGTTCATAGGTTTCCTTTCTGCCGTCATAGGCATCTATTTTCGCCAGCAGGTCCTCCTGCCGCTCTGCTTTCCCGCCTGCCAGCCTGCCCCGACGGGCGGCGGAAAGACCGTCTGCCATCCCCAAGCGGTAAACGGCAACGGTCATCAGGATCCATAAAAGGATCCCGAACCATAATCCGATGATCATACAATCAATTCCTTTCCGTAACCCCCTAATGTATCGGGGTGATATTGTTTTTTGCGCCGCGAGGTATCGGGATAGCCCATGGCAAAATAACGCAGGGCATCGGGCGCGTGGGTCAATTCATGAGGCTCTGTTCGGCAGTCGCCGGGCACCGCAGGATCCCATTCCAGCGAAGGCAGACAGCGGATCAGATTGGTGCAGGTAGAAAAGATCTTCAAGCGCGGCCGCAGATTTCCGTCCCGATCGGGGCGGGGCATCAGCCACTCCTGCAGGATCGCCCATCCCGAAGCGCGGGCGGCACTGACACGGGTCAGGGGCACGCCGTTTTCCCGAAAAAGGTCGGAGATGGCGCGGCCGCTGTCCTTCTGCCTGCTCCAAAGATCCGGCGGCGCATAATAAGGGCACGCGGCGGGCGAAGCGGCGCGGATCCTTGCCGCCGCCTCCGAAACGATGAGCCCCGATTCATACAGCTCCCGATAAACATAAAAGAACCCTTGCTCATCCCGTGCAATAAAAAGCCCCGCGAACATATCCAAACCGTAGTCCATGGCAAAAAAGCGTTGCCAATGGTCGGGGATCTCAAAGGGGGTGCAGATGTGAAGAGTGCGATCCCATTCGGTGAAAAACCGCCCCTCATTCAAATCCCAATCTCCCAAAAGCAGAGCTCTTCGTTCCCGCTCGGGCAGGCGCTCCAACCGCTTCACATAGTTGGGATCTCCTGCGGTAAGAAAGCGGTTATCGGTCACCTTGGCGGGGATAAAAAGGCGGGTGCCCCATTCATCCTTGATCACCGTATCGGGCGGGGCGGGATCCACAAACCGCCGCTTCACCCAATCGTGCCCCACCCCGCCGGGGTTGGTGGTGCTCTTCATCTGCCGCGGATAAGGGGCAGCACCCCGCAGGCGGGACATCAGGTAAAGATACATACTTTCGGTGAAATGGGTCAACTCATCGAAGCGGATCACATCGTATTCCGAGGATTGATACCGCAAAACATCCCGCTCGCTGTCGCAATACCCGAAGTCCAGCACCGAGCCGTTTGGAAAATAGCCGGTATGGCGGGAAGCCACATAGCGAAATAAGGAGGTGGGATAAAGAGTCAGGGCGGTGCGGATCAGAGATGTTTCCAGCTCCGGCAGGGTGCGCCGCAAGATCAACTGACGGGAGTTTGGATACCGCAGCCCATAGCGTAACGCATCCGCTAACTGCCCGAAGCTTTTTCCGCCGCCTGCGGCGCCGCCGAAGAGGATCTCGTCCTCTTTCGCATTCAGGAAACGGTATTGCTGGGGTGTGATCTCAAGGCGAAAGTCCTGCTCACTCATCGGATTGTTCCTCGGGCCCGATCACCCGAATCTCCACCGCGGGCATTTCGGCAGCGGGTTCATTTTTATAAAGATCTCGAATCAGTTTAATGGCATCCATTCCCCCTTCGGCGGCTTTCTTGGCCAGAGAAAGCGCCGTGAGCTCCCGCAGGGTTCGGCCTGCACCGTCTGCCAAGGATGCTTCGACCTGCTCAAGGGTCATCTCCGAGGCTTCGGCGATGCCGCTTGCCAAGCGGTCCGTAAAATTCATTCTTCTCACCTCCCGCCTTCGATTATAGCGAAAAAACGGCGCACGGTGGGGCACAGGATTTTTTGTTGCATTCTGCAATTCTTTTTGGTATAATAAAAGCGAAAATTATGGGGAAATTTGGAGGAAATGTTCAAATGATCACACTAATTGTGAATCCGGACGCCGGCAACGGAAGGTCGAAAAAGATCGCAAATTCTGCAGCCGAAGTATTGCGCGCCAAAAATCTCCCCTTTCGCATTTGGAAAGCCAAGGAGTTCGGCACCGCAAAAGCCCTTGCCGAAAAGGCCGCCGCTGAATACTCCTCCTCGGCAAAAGAACCTGAATTCATCATCGCTGTGGGCGGAGACGGCACCTTTTTGGAGGTTGTGCGGGGTGTTTTGGGCAGCGGGATCCCTGTGGCGACCCTGCCTGCAGGCACCGGCAACGACTTTTTGAAGAGCCTTGGTGTTCCCTTGGATCCCGAGGAGGCTTTGGAGCATATCCTTGCCGCCAAGCCCCGCACCATCGATCTGGGACGGATCAACGATCAGCTTTTTGCCAATGAGTGCGGTGCAGGCTTTGATGTTACGGTGTTGGACTATGCCAATCAGGCAAAAAAGCATATTCACGGCCCACTCTCATATCTTTGGGGCGTGCTCTGTGCCATCTTTACCCATAAAAGCCAAGGAATGTCCGTTCAGGCAGACGGAAAAGAGGTCTTCCGCGGCGATTGCTTGGTCTTTTCGGTGGCAAACGGAAAATACATCGGCGGCGGAATCCCCATCAGCCCCCATGCCGATCCCACCAGCGGAAAGCTGGAACTGGTGGTGCTTGCCGCCTGCTCCCGCCCGCGGATGTGCAGTTATCTGCCGGGACTTTTGGGCGGAAAGATCCTAAAATTCAAACACACGGTCGTCCAATGCAGGGCAAACCGTGTGTCTGTAAAACCGTTAAACGAACAGGAAAAACTGCGGGTGAATATCGACGGTGAAATTCGCAATATGAAGGCTTGCGAGTTTTCCATCTATCCTTCGGTGCTTCCCATCCATATGTAATAATTAAGGAGAAAGAATTTGAAGATTCCCATTAAAAAAATTCATCCCGATGCCATTCTCCCCCGCTATGGCTCTGCCGATGCGGCAGGCGCCGATCTTTGCACCGTCGAATCGGTGGAGATCCCTGCGGGAGAAATGCGCCTGATCCATACCGGCCTCACCATGGCCATCCCCCAAGGCTTTGGCGGTTTTATCTTCGCGAGAAGCGGTCTTGCCACCAAAAGAGCGTTGGCACCCGCCAATAAGGTGGGCGTGATCGATGCCGATTATCGGGGAGAGATCATGGTGCCCTTATTCAATCACGGAAAAGAACCCCGGCGCATTGAAAAAGGCGAGCGCATTGCCCAAATGGTATTTTTACCCTGTCCCCAAGGGGTCTTTGAAGAGACCGATATCTTGGATGAGACCGCACGTGCCGAGGGCGGCTTCGGGTCTACCGGAAGAAAATAAAAGAAAAAGAGATGTGAATGATTCACATCTCTTTTATTTCGTATTTTTCAATCTCTTTGCAGGCAAGAGCACCGATCAACCTGTCGGTTTCAAAGGTGATGAGTGCAGCCTCCTTGCCGTTATATCTGCCTTTATAGCGGTTTTCTCCCATAGGGGCAATGTTGGTGCCGCGAATAACGGAAATCCCTTCTCCGCTCCATTTTACATAGCTTTCTTTGAGTACCCAAAGGGTCAGCGGCGGGATGGCTTCCTCTTCTTTTGATGTAAAGGTTATTCTCTTTACACTTCTCCCCTTCGGCTCCAGATCCAAGCCCACCTCTTGCTCCGCCACCGCAAGCCCCACCGCACCCGCGCAATGGGAAAGGTTGAAAAAAACGCGTCCCCTTTCATCATAAGGCTTGCCGTGAGGCCCGAAAGCCACTGGCAGATCCCCTAAAATCTCCCTCAGGAGCTCTCTGCCCGCGGCATGGGCATCTTCATTCTCTTTTAATTTTCGGATGAAAATACGGATCATAAATGCTCCTTTTGTATATTTTAGTTTTATTTTAGCATATTATTTAGCAGAAAGAAAGATAAAATCTTATTTT
>JAZQET010000052.1:0-3555 GCA_045539135.1 Eubacteriales bacterium
CATCATACACCCTAACTTTATAATACAAAAACAAAATAGAACCGACTTCCTCTGCAGACAGCTGGTTCCATTTACGTCTGCTGTTTCAATCATTATAGCACGCGTTATTATTCCGGTCAAGTTTTGCCGGAATCTTATAAAGCATATATAATGCTTTTTCATTCAATCCACGTATATCCGCCTAAAAAGCAAATTCAAATAAATAACCGGACAAGTCTATAACTCATCCGGCGTTGTGACAGTTTGAATATTTAGTTTTCGCTGCTCAGATCACCGGCTTTCTGACGCAAATTTAGAATGTGATTCTTCTCCTTTCCAAAATCGCACTGTTCATCTCTGTAAAACAAAAATATTTATCCTGCAATAATTTACTTTTCAGAGCAATCATGGTATAATTGTCAAAAAGAATTCGAGGAGTATACCATGAATAAACTCTCTGCATTTTTTACTGTTTTTTTCCTGACCGCACTTCGTCATATAGGCTCTATTTTGATTTCTATCGCTTTAATTATAGTTGGTGTAATATGGTCTGATATTTGTTTTTACATAGGACTGGTTTTAATGTTCTCAAATATAATAATTGCGTTTATCGGTGCAATTCGTATGCGGACTACTATGAACTATCGTTCTGATGATGACCCCGAATTCAATGAAATGATGGAAAATTTGACCGCCGATCCGAAATCTTTCTTATTTGAAAGAATGGAAACATACGACAAAAACAAACAATTACATGGCGAAGATTTACGAACTCTTTCGGATGACGATTTATTCGAAACGATCTGTTTTCAAAACATCGATATTGCAGACGCTGCCGAGGATGAGGATAAAGAATTAGAACAGTTTACCGGCGCCCGCAAAACAGTTTATATTTTAAGCCTATTTGATTCTGAAATTCAAAACGGCGGTCTTTGCCAATTTTTCGTGAATTCATCAAGAATTGTTGCACCATATGTTCTTGAATCGCTAAAACGTGTTGGCGCACAAGAACATCTAAATCTTTTTAAGGAATTTATTACCACAAATAATATCGATGTTTCTGATCTTGAATCTTTTAAGGTTTTCAGTAAGCGCGGATACATAAAGCAAACCAAGCGGTTTGACTTTGATTCATTTGATGATAAATATTATGAATTGCCTGCATTACAAGAAAAAGTAGTTGCATACATCAAAAATAATATAAATGAATTTTAACATAAAGCGAGGGGGAATTCCCCTCGCTTTTACAATGTATGTTCTTGGTATTATATGCGGCAGACAACCCCTCTTAAGGTTGTTGCAACCGTTTGACCGAGAACCTGATTGGCTTCGTCGGTGAAATGGCAATAGTCCCTGTAACGGGAGCTGTCCCAGTCTTTTGTGAGCGCAAAAAGATCGATGACCGCTATATTATTCTTCCTTGCCACGGCTTTTGCGATCTCGTTGTAACGAGCGATCTCCTCGTTTGAACGGGGGTTGATCCCCGTCTGTCCGTCGGGGTTCATTGTTGTGGTGGTTGCAAATACGATCTTTGCACGGGGAAACAACGCGGCGAGCATATCCATAATAATTTGTAAATTACGCGCATATTCGGTTTCGCTTGTGAGCGAAAACGCGCCGCCGCGCCAATGTGCGATGTCCCAATGACCGCAATTAAACTGCACCACATCCACACAGGCGCGGTCACTGAACATATTTGCCCAGCGATTAAGATTGGTTATAACATATTGTGTGTTGCGGCAATTGTCGGCAACATAAAAAACCTCGGATAGATCCAATAACGCTTCCCGCACCCAAGCACAATACCCCAAACGAATGGAGTCGCCGATCAAAAAAACATTCTTTTTAACATCGCTGCAAATAAACTGTTTTTTGGCGTTCCCGTCTTCAATATGGATCATCTATATACTCCTTGCTGCTTCTTTTAAAATATTATAGCCTTTTTTCATAGATGTTTCAATTCTTTTTGTAACAACCTTTCGCTAAATGTTGATGGTTTTTACTCAAAAAACGTCCGAAAGCCGGTGTTTATAAGGCTTTATCGCACTTTTTGTCATAACAGGAGCCCCGCTCCTTGACATTTTAGATCGGATATTGTAAAATTTTATCAGATAATGACAGTTGCATGGACATTATCAAAAATTTTTGGAGGGTTTTTACCATGAGCAAAAATATCGTTCGCTTTTTACTCACATTTATGTTCGGATGGATCGGAAGCGTGATCATCAATCACTCCAACCTCTGCCCTGAAGGATATAAATGCCGCACCGGCGCATACTTTTGGCTTTCCTTCTTCACCCTCGGCATCTATCCCACCGTTGCCAGCATTTGCAACATCGCATTCACCGAAGGCGAAAAGAACATCGGCTATAAGACCTTGAAAAAGGCCCCTGTTGTAACCGAAGAATAACCCACCCAAAAAGCGGAGTGAGAAATCACTCCGCTTTTTTATTTTCCGTAAACCTTCAGCTCCCGCGGGGTACAGCCGAAGCGCTTTTTGACCACGCGGGCAAAGTATTTGGGATCATTAAAGCCGCTTTCATAGGCGGCATCTTCCACCGAGGTGCCCCCAGCGATCAGGTTTCGGGCATATTCCAGCCGCAGGTCGGTGATATAGTGCACCGGCGTTTTTTGATAATGCTTGCGGAAGAGTTGGCGAAAGACGGTGCCGCCGATGCCCGCTTCGGCACAGACCCTCTCAACAGTCAGATCGTTTCTTTTATAATTGGAATTGATCAACGAGACCGCCCTCAAAAAGTGCTCCGGCAGGGTTGCTTTGGTCTCCCGCTCCAAAAGCATCCCCAAGATGGCATAAAGCTGCGCCATAATATATGCCTCATACCCCGGCTCCTTTTTCTCCCAGAGGGCGCGGGCTTTTAAGAACCGCTTATAAAACTCTTCGCCGTTTTGAAAGGAATAAATTTTGAGTTCTTCCTCGTCCTTGGCGGTGACAAAATGGATCACCAGCATCTCGGTATCGGTATATTGGGCTTTATAGGCCAACCCTTGGGGAAGATACAAAAGATCATTGGTCTGCACCTCTACCGCTTTCCCGCCGCTTTGGATCACCGCACTGCCCGCAATGCGAAAGGCAAGCGCCGAATAGGCGCGGGGCGCTACCGAAAAGGTACCCCCTTTCCACACCATATGCTCCACCCCCACGATACGGAGGATGGGATTTTCCCCGTTATATAGCATTTTATCCACCTCAACACTATTATAACAAAGATATTTAAGATTTCAAGCGTTAAATAATCCACCTTTTTCTTCATAATATGAGTTCCCTCTTCCTTGCCCACGATGCATAATGAAGAAAAAACACAAGGGAGACCGAAGGTATGATGGATTTCAAAAAGCGCATCGAAGAATTTGCCAAAGCAGATGGGGTGGATCTCATCGGCTTTGCCGACCGTTCCCGCTTTGCCGAGGTAGACGATCAGCACAACCCCTTTTCTATTTTCCCCGAAGCAAAAACCGTTATTTTGCTGGGCAAGCGGATCTGCAGAGGATCTTTAAGAGGCATTGAGGAAGGCACCAACTTCGGCGATTATGCCCTTTTCGGCAAAAACTGGCTGG
>JAZQET010000053.1:0-28897 GCA_045539135.1 Eubacteriales bacterium
CTTTGACCACCTCGGCATCATTTTTGCTGGCGCTGATATAATAGTCCCAATCGACGGTATGGGGCAGTTGGGTCAGCCCTTCGGGGTTGGACACATCAAGCCCCATCTTCTTCAGGGCGAAGGTACCGTGCCAAAGCTGAATATACCGTTGACCGGGGCGCTTTTTGATGATGGAGCCGTAGGATTGGCAGGTGACGCGGTATTTATAGGTGGCCATATGATAGAGACCCATAAAACTGCGCACATACGCATACTCGCCCTTTTGCAGACTGCTTACATCCACCCCTTTTGCCACCAGATAAACCAAGCGATAATCGGTATTCCGACTTTTCAGATGGCGAAAAAGAGCATAGGGATTATCGGTCAACGCATAATTGGTGGAGATGAACAGGATCTTTTTTTCATCGATGGGAAAGAGCCTGAAAAAGAAATTGATCAGCGTTTCAATAAGTTTTCTCATAGTTTACCCTTTGCGCATAATAAATTTACGGAACAGTCCCGCTTGTTTTTGGGTGGTGATCCGCAGCTTCAAAAAGGTGTTGATCTTGCGGGCAAGTCCCTTCTTTTCGTCCAGCCAAGTGCCGGTAAACACATGCACGCTGACTGATTCGGGGGCAGGGTTACAAAGCACCGTGTCGGGATACACGGCGATCTCCTCCGGCAGCATCTGAAATTGATTGTTCTTTTGGCAACCGTATTGACGGATCAGAATGTCCGAAACGGAGATGGTATTATTGCTCTTAAAATCAAAGGAATAGGAGTCCAGCCCGTCATAGTAATCCAGCATTTTTTTAATGAGCGGATGCCCTTTTTCCGCACCGAACACCGCGGTAAAGGGATGATCGGGATTTTCAAAGCCCACAAAGGCTTTATGGTGCAGGAATTTTTCAAAATCATCCAAGATCAGCACATCGGTATCCAAATAAATACCACCCTGCTCATAAATGACCTTGGCACGGATATAATCGCTGACATAGGCCCATTTTTTGGCGGCATAGGCCGCTTTGATGAAGGGATGGCTGTTCAGATCAAAGTTTTGCTCGTTCCATTCGATGATCTCATAATCTTGCAGGTGGTTTTTCCAAGTTGCCATACAGCGCTTGATGTCTGCAGGCTTTTCTTTTCCGCCCACCCAAACATAATGGATCTTTTTGGGGATCATTCTTGCCCAGCTCCTTCCGCAAGGGTGTTTTCCCGCTCCAACTTTCCGTAAAGATTAATAATCAACAAGGCGACATAGATGCTGACAGCAGGTGCCACCAACACATGCCCTGCCAAAAAGGCACTGAACAGACCGATTAAAACGGAATAAATATAGAGGATCGGCTCGGTCATCTGCAGAATTCGGCGGATTTGTTTGAAGAACAGCCGAATGCAAACAACGGCAAAGTATAAAATAGGAAGCAGGGCCAGCAAGAGCCCCAAAATACCCTGATTGATCAGGAGCGCCATAAAGTCCATTTCAATCAGAGTGCGGTTGTCGGCGAATTTGAATTGATGCCCCAAGCCAATCATTTGGCGGAAAAGGGTGCTCTCTTCAAATGCGGTGATTGCTCCGTCAAAATAATATAATCTGTCGCTGAGTAACCAGTTCAAGATCAAATAGGCCTTGCTTTTATCCTTCAGCACCTCTTCGGGAGAAAGGATCTCGGTAGAGGGCTTTTGAGAAGGCGTAGAGTCCGGCTTCGGAGCGGTTTGCGAAGATTGGTCGGGCGCGGGAGCCGGTGTTACAGGAGTTTGAGGCGCAGGCGCGGGAGCCGGATTTTCGGGGGTGGGAGCAGGGGTTTCGGCGGGATCTTTTTCGGTGATATTTTCTGTTACGTTGGAATCATAATGATACTCAATCAAGGTGGTATTGTTTGCCTTCATGGGAGAATCCCATTGGTAGAGACAGAAGAAAAGCAAAAGAACCAATGCAACAGGCGCTGAGGTTAAAAGAGCATTCCGCAAGTGGCGGTCTTGTTTGAAGAAAATACGCAGAAGCAAAAACACAAGTAACACCACAATGGCGCCCAACACAGCGATAAAGGGAACTTTGGTGCCGATATAGGTGGCAGAGAAGCAAAGCAGCGCCCCAATGATTGCTTTAAGATACCATTTTTTTGTTTGGAACAGCCAAAGCAGGGCAGGGCCTGCCAGCATTGCAATAATCGCACCTACTTCACTGGCGGCATAAAACCAACCAACAAAGCCTTCTGCATATTTGTAGGTAACAAAGCTGGTATTGGTGATTGCTGAAAGGAAGATACTGGCAGAATACTCTAAAAAGATAATACCTAAAATTTTATCTTTGATCAAAAAGCCTTCTTTTTGATAAAGCGCATAAAACAGCGCCAACACAAACACAAAATAATAGATCTTGAAAAACATTTTTGCGTTTTCAAATACAGAGGAAAGACCGTTGAAATAGGCGTTGCTTCCGATACTGATAAGACCGTAAACCACCACTGCACCTAAATAGATCAGAATCGTCTTTTTGTATTTTCCGTCATAGAAAAAGGCAAGATAGACTACTGCGATCCCCGTAAAGAGAATGCGCAGAATCATGCCCAGTGTCAGCGGAAGATCCACAAATCGCACCATTAATGAGGTGAGAAAATCCAAAACGGGATGCAAAAGAATAAACCATTCTATTGTCTTTAAAAATTTTTCTTTGGTCAATTAAAACACTCCTTGAACAGGCGGGGCAAAGGAAAGATCAATCTTCGTTCCGCTCTTTTTGCACCTTAAAAATAAATTTCACATGGCTGTTATAGAACCGCTTCAGCCGAGAGGGTTCTTTGGCGATGCGGTAAAGCCATTCCAGATTATGGTTGATGAAGAATTCGGGGGCGCGTTCTTTGGTGCCGCTGAGCACATCGATACTGCCGCCCACCCCCACAAAGATGCCTTTGCGGAAATCCTTCAGGTGCTTATAGATCAGCTTTTCCTGTGCGGGAATGCCCAGCGCCACCAAAACGATATCGGGCTGAGCCTTTTTGATCTCTTCAAAGGCGGCGTCTTTATCGGGCACATAGCCGTTGATGGCGCCTGCCACCGTCAGGTTGGGGTACTTTTCCGCCATCACTTGGCACATGGCGTCCAGCACCTCTTGCTTGGAGCCTAAAATGAAGATGGATTTTTTCAGTTCGTTGCCGAAAACCATCAGCTGCTCGGCGATATCCACACCGGGGATCCGCTCGGTCACCTGAATATCCAGCATGGCGGCGGCACGCACGATGCCGATACCGTCTGCCACCACGGTGGAGACCGGATCGGTCAAAAGTGCATCCATCTCCTCATCCTGCTCCCCATACATAAAGGCTTCAGGATTGGCGGTCACGATGAATGCCATCTTTTCATCGGCAAGCGCCTTTTTCAGCGCCGCCAAAAAGGGCTCTTTTGCCCCTTTATAGAGTTTTTCAAAATACTTTTTCACAGGATCCCCCTCTTTATTTATCGGTCGTTTTAATGGTTCAATCGAAAGGATTGCATAAAATACTGCCAGCGATCCCGAATGGCATCGGCGGAATAGGAAAGGGCATTCTGTCGCCCTGCCTCTCCGATCGCGTGGCGGTATTCTGCATCGGTCATCAGCCGTTCCAACGCCGCCGCCATCTGTTCACGGGAGCGGTTGGGGATCAAAATGCCGTTTTCCTCGGAGGTGATGATCTCTTGCGCGCCTTGGGCACTGTCGAATGCCACGCAGGGCAGTCCGTGGGACTGGGCTTCGATCAGCACCAAGCCGAAGGACTCGGTATGGGAGGTCATCACATAAACGGAAGAATGATGCAGCATCTCATCCAGCTGAGGTCTGCCCAGATAGCCGTGGAGCACCACGTGCTCCTTTAAGGAAAGCTGATCGATCAAATTTTCCAGATGCTCTCGCTCTTCCCCGTCGCCTGCGATATGCAGGGTCCAATCGGGGTATTTGCGGATCAGATCGTTGATCACCAGAAGCAGATCGTCCAACCCTTTTTCTTTGGTCAGCCGCCCCACGCAGGCAATGTTTTTCTCGGTCAGGGGCGAAAGGGTCTCGGGGATATATTCCAGATGGTGAGGAATATAGCGGCATTTCACACCCAAGGGCATCAAGGGGGCCCAAAAATCGGTCAGTTCCTGAGAAACGGGCATAAAATAGTCCATATACTCAATGGCACGCAGCTGCTGCGCAATATAGTTTTGGTCATTATTATGGTGATTATGCTCCTGGGCAATGCAGATCACACCCTCCCGCGCATAGCGGGTCAGCAGGCGGTGATACAGGTAGCGGGAGGAGATCATAATATCTGCCTCGCTTTTGCGAATGGCACGGATCATCAACAGACGGCGCAAAAAGAGGATCCAAGCACTCCGAAGCCCTTCCTTTAAGATGCGGAAGGGATTTTTACTGTGAAAGGCGGCGCGCAATTCTTCTTTATTGGGGCGCAGGCCTTTGGAAAGGTAGGTGACCTTCACCCGCTCGTCCACATGGAAGGCAGGCTTTTCCTCCAACTGATATAAACTGAAGATTTCCACTTCGCAGAAATCCGCCAGCAGGTTGGCCTCGGAAATCACGGCGCGCTCGGTGCCGCCAAAGCCCAAATGTAAGGCCAAGATTGCCACTTTTCTCATCAGAGGACCCTCCTTTCGATAAATGTACATAGTTATATATAATAACTATATCACAAACCCTTATTCTTTTCAAGGGGAAAGATAAAAAACCGCTTTAGCATTCGCCAAAGCGGTTTTGAATTATGCGGTAGGTTGGGGATCCAGCACGATCTCCCGCACATGGCCTGCGCAGGAAACAAAGGGCGTGGCAAGGGTGTGCCCCGTGCCGTTGAGGATCTCCTGATGCTCGATATAATAGCCGTCGTTGACGGTCATATTCTCGGTGCGGATGGTGAGGAACAGGCTGTGGGTCAGTTGACGTTCCACAATGGCGGTGGTGCCGTCGGCCTTCAACTGCACTTCCTTGGTGGGCTCTGCCCGCACCTCGGTGACGGTGCCCATCAAAACCTTGCCCTCGTAGACCTGATCGCCCACCTTATAGGCGGTAAGGTAATGCTCATCGGCATATTGGATCTCAAAGAGATAGGTGGCGCCGATGGCAGGGATCACATCGGAATCTTTTTTGGTGGTCTCCGCGTTGGTAAAGCGCAATGCCATTCCCACCACACCGCCGATCACCAAAAGGCAGACCAGCAGATCCAAAAAGTGAAGTTTGCCGAAGAAGCGGCCGTTTTTATCCATCAATTTCATTCTGCCACCTCCTCAATGGAAAGTACGGTCATGGTGGAGCGGGTCTTGCGGCTTTGGGGATAGAAGGTCATTCCCACACTCAGCCCCGATTCATTGACGGTGAACACATTTTTCTCGGTGTCCACAACGCCTTCTGCCCGCACCGTCATGGTGATCTGCTCATCCTTGGGGTCGGTGAACACCACATAGGTGCCGGTCTCCTCGTCATACTCTTCCCGAATGAAGGGGGTGGGCTCCAATGCGGTAATGGTGCCGAGCTCCGTTTCCCCGCCCAAAAAGTAGAGGGTATCCCCCACCGCGTAAAAATCGTTGGGGTCGGTGGTGGTGCGGAGGAACCGCAGAGTAATATCATATTGTTTGGGCTCTAAATCATCGGGCAATAAATAGCGGTTGGCAAGGAAATACCAAACTCCGCCGGCAAGAAGTGCCAATGCCAAAAGGATGCAAAGGCCGTCCAGCCAGTTAAAGCGACGTTTTTTCATCAATTTGAACCTCCTCGGATGGATCGTTTAGAAAGATTTCGGCGGCGCAAAGCCCCAAAGCGAACAGGATCCAGAACAACTGGAATACCCGATAATTGTACCACGTATAATCGAATACGCTCTGGAGGATCATCCCCCAAAACAGGGTGTTAAAGCCCAGCATCAGCCCCCGCTCTCCGCCGGAGACCCGATCCCGCGCGGCGCCGGTGGCTCTTTGGTAATGGGCAAATGCCCATAAGAGATAGAAGAGACCTGCAATGCCGAAGGAGCAGACCGCCTGCAAGAACAAACTGTGGGAATGGGGGGTCAGGATGGCAGGCAGGGAATAATAGGGATAGATGGAATTGAATGCCTCTTCTCCCAAGCCCACACCGCCAAACCAATGGCGGGCAAGCATCAGCCCTGTTCCGATATAGATATACACACGGAAAGAGGTGGAGGTATCGCTCATATTGCCGATGCTCATTAAGCGATCCAGCACCGTTTGGGGCATCAGCAGTAAGGCCAGCGGTACCGCGGCGGCCGCCGCAATGCCAAGCCATTTTTTGCTGAAGTGCCAAAGGAAAAACACCGCCGTCAGCGCGATGCCCACATAGCAGCCGCGGGAATAGGTCAGCGCCATATTGCAGATCAGCAACAGATCCACCGCCGCCCATAAGAGCTTTTTGCGGCGGCTTTTTTCATAAAGAAGCAAGCCGGTCACCAAGGGGATGGCAAACAGCAAAAATTCGCCGAATACATTGGGGTTGGCAAAGGTGCTGTAGATCCGCACCTCCAGATCTTCAAAAAGCGCCGTATCGGTCCAGGTGGTATTGACCATCCCCGAAAGGTATTGGTATAACCCGTATCCGCCGCTGAGGGCGGCGCCCAAGCCGAAGGCATAAAGGGTGCCCAACAGCCGTCGGCGAGTGCAAACGATCCGCCGCACCGCAAAAACGCAGATGAACAGCCCCAGCCACATAACGGTCACCTTGGCAGACCCCACCAAATGGAAGGAAAAGAGGGTGGAGATCAGGCAGAAGAGGGGGAAGATCATCAAAAGCACATCGGTGCCGTCCAAGGCTCTACCCTTTTCTTTGCCAAAGGCTCGTCCGAAGAAATAAAGCAGGCAAAGAGCGGCGCTCATCACCCAGCAAAGGGTGGTACTGCCGATGGGCAGTACCGCCATCATCAGGTATAAGAACCAATGGGGCGGAACGGCGAAAAAGATGGGGAAGATCCCCAGCACCACCGCCGGCACCAAGCCTGCCGCCGCGCCGAAGAAGCAGCTCACCGCACCGCCGCAAAGACCGCAGCAGCACAGATAGGCGGTCACCGAAGGCTTGCAGGGCGCTTGGGGAGCGGAAAGGCTCTCCTTCCACCTGCCCAAAAGGCGGGATCCGCCAAGCAGGGGCGCAAGGGGCTTATTCTTCCCCAAAAGAAGGATGAGCACACCCGCAAGGATCAAAAGAAGCCCGCCTTGGATCCATTGCTCCTTGACCGCCGAAGCCACGGCGGCGGTGAGCAAGGAAGGCACCGCCAACAGTAATAAGTGAAAAAGCTGCAGCCCCGCCAACTGCCGTGCGTAGCCGTAAAGCCATTGGCAAACGCGGCTTTCTGCCAGCGTTTTTTCAAAAGAGGAAGCAAGATGAATGCGGTTCAAAAGGGCGGCGATTCCGCTTTCCCGCGGGGTGTAGGCGCGCTTTTTGTGCCCTAAGATCAGGCTGCTTTGTGCCGCCTGCGTCCATTTTTGCCCGATAGCACGGCAGAATTTTACCAAAATACTGCCTTCAAAAACAGGACCCATCTTCTTCCCTCCTTTTCATCGTTTTTATCGCTATTAGTGTACCATAAGAAAATAAAAGTTGCAACAAAAATTAAAACGGCAAAAGATTTTGCCGTTTTATCAGACTGTCAAAATAGGCCCCGACCGCAGAAAAAAGAAACAAAGCATTGGAACGATATTGACATCACCCAATAAGAAGAAATATAAAACAGTTCGTTGTCTCCTCGCGGAATAATGAAAAAATGCGGCTTGATGCCGCATTTTAATTGAATTTTTCTGCTATCTGCCAAACCGCTCTCTACCGTATCGATATACGCCGACGAGAGCGGTTTGACAAATTCGGAACCATTTTGAGAGTCTCCCAGCGTGTCAAAAATGAATAAACAGTGTTTTTTGACACGCTGAAATAAAAACGGCAGAGCTTTTTGCTCTGCCGATTTCAATTATCTTATCCGATATAATTCATGGGGTTGACGTCTTTTCCGTTGATGCGGATCTCAAAATGCAGGTGGGGGCCGGTACTGTTACCGGTGGAGCCGACCCGTGCGATCTGCTGACCTTGGGTGACGGTCTCGCCCACCTTTACCAGCAGGGCGCTGCAGTGGGCATAATAGGTGACCCAGCCGTTGCTGTGGCGGATCTTCACCAGATAGCCGTAGCCGCCGGACCAGCCGGAGCTGATCACCGTGCCGCCTGCGGAGGCATAGATGGGCTTGCCGTAGGCACCGCTGGTGGAGAAGTCCACACCGGTATGGCCGCGGTAGCCGCGATATTTACAGGAGATGGACATTCCGTTGACCGGACGGATAAAGGCGCCGGTTCCTGCCAAGGAGGAATAGCTGGTGGGGTAATCCTTGGTGCCCACATATAATTCACGGGTCACCGGCTCGCGGGTCACCACCGAGGAGATGATCTTGGTGGAGGTCTTGACGCCGTCCACATAGGTGATCTCTGCGGTTACGGTCTTGGTTCCCTTTTTACCGGGGGTCTTGACCTTGGTTTGGTTCACATAAAGGGAACTGTCCTCAATACGGACGGTGGAATAGCCGATCTCTTCTTCATAGGTGGTGGTGCGCACCACTTTTACGCCCAGATACACATCCGGCTCGGAGATCAGCAGCTTTTTGCCGGGGATCAGGCGGGTCTCGTCCAATTCGGGGTTCAGGTAATAGAGCATCTTTTTGGAAAGACCGGTCTTTTCGGCAATGTCGCTCAAATAATCGTCTTCTTCAATGGTATAGTACTGGGGATCGGTGGAGCCCTCAAACATCTGGCGCAGGGCATCCACCGTCACCATGGCGGTGGGGGCATAAAGGCCTGTCCGCACCTCCACGTTGCTCACAAACTCCACCCGTTCATCGGCGGCGCCGGTCTCGAAGGGTGCCTTCAGTTCATTGAGCACCGTTTCGATGGTGGATTTCTTTTCGGCGGCGGCAACAAAGGTGCCGTCTACATACAGACCGTAGTGGTGACCGATCTCCTCGGTGACCGCGCGGTATGCTTGGGCATACAGATTGTCCTCATCCGCCATCTTATTTTTATTGATAAATACAAATTGATATTCGGGGGCGGTATACATACAGTAGTTTTCCCCCAAGGTATTGGCAAGTTCTTTTTCCACGGCGGTAACGGCGGCGGCAAATTCCTGCTCATTATTTACATAGGAAACCGTCTTTCCGTCGATATTTACCGCCAGCGCCACGGTGTGGCTTTGCATAAAGATGGCGATCACCACAATGGCAATGCCGCTGATTACCGGTGCCCAATAGGCGAAATCCGACACAATACTGTGCGCCGCCCAGATCAGCAGGTGGGTGATGCCTTTATAGATCTTTACCGCAACGGCGATGACCTTCTCGCCTACCGTGCAGACCCATTCAAAGACATTTTTCGGGGTGCATTTTCTCAAAAAACGCAACAGGGGCAACAGGGTCAGCGATAAAATAAAGCCGATCACCGATTCAATGATCCAGCCGGTCTTATAGATAAATTTTCCGATATGATAGAAAAAGGATAAGATGTTGATCATCCATTGCTTGGCCGCGCTATCCAAGAAACGCACCTCCTTTCGTAAAAGTTACAAATTGGTTACAGTGGTTACATTTTAGCACATCCCCTTTTATTTGTCAACAGGGGAATTCTGAGAAAAAAGCATCCGCCGCGGCGGATGCTCTTTATATAATGTTATTTTTGTTATTTTTTCTGCTCTGCCACCACATAACGGGGCAGTCCGCTAAGGTCGGTGTGGAGCGTGGAGGACTCAAACTGTTCGGCAAAAATCTTTTGCACACCCTCGCCGGTGTCCTCCCCCGTTTCGGTGAGAAAAACGCCCTCTTCTTTCAGCAGCGCCGCCCAATCGGCGGCCAAGGTACGGTAGTAAAGCAGACCGTCCGTCCCGCCGTCCAGCGCCAGCTCCGGCTCTTGCTGCACCTCCGGCTGCAGGGTGGGCAGGTCGGCGGTCTTGATGTAGGGCGGGTTGCTGACGATCACGTCAAACCGTTCCTTTTGCAAAAAGAAGGGCACTCCGTGCAGGATGTCCCATTGCTCGATCTTCACATCGGCATCTAAATTTTCTGCATTTTGCTTGGCCATTTTCAGCGCAAGCTCGCTCACATCCACCAAGGTGACGGCGGCTTCGGGGAGCAGTTTTTTCACCGCAATGCCGATGCATCCGCTTCCGGTGCAAAGATCCAGCACCTTGGGGGCTTTTCCCGCATAGCGGTTGGCAATATAGTCCACCAACCATTCCGTTTCGGCGCGGGGGATCAGCACATCGGGGCTTACCATAAAGGAAAGACCCATAAATTCCCAGCTTCCCAGCAGGTGCTGGAGGGGGGTGCGGTCTCCTCTTGCCTGAATGTCCTTCCAATAGGCCATCACCTGCTCGTCGGGCAGGTCTTCTTCCCCCCGCAGGAGGATGTCGGCACGGGAAACGCCGAAGTGTTTGTTGAGCAGATAATAAGTATCGGTGCGGAAGTCTTCGATCCCCCGCTCTTTCAGAACGATCTCCCCGTGGGCGCGGAGATCCTTGAGTTTTGCTTTCATTCTGTCGGTTCCTTTTCTTTCAGGTAGTTGCCTTCTTCGTCCACAATAAATTCCTTGTCCAAGGGATACTCGTTGAGCACGCCCTTCAAGGAGCAAAGTGCCACCGCTAGTTGCTTTTCGTCGGGCTCCTTGGTGGTGATCCGCTGGAACCAAAGTCCGGGGGCGGAGAAGATGCGGGTCAGCAGATTATCGTGCTTGCCTGCGTAGCGGATAAACTCATAGGCAATGCCCATCACAATGGGCACAAAGGCGATCTTGATAAGGGTGCGCACCAAACGGTTGCCCCAAGGCAAAAACATCGCCACAATAATGCTGATCATCAGGGTGAAAAACATAAAAGAGGTGCCGCAACGGGGATGGAAGCGCAGGGATCTTGCGGCATTTTCGGGGGTCAGTTCGTCCCCTGCCTCAAAGCAGAAGATGGATTTATGCTCCCCGCCGTGGTACTGAAAGACCCGCCGCATATCCGGCATCAGGGAAACCAGCGCCAAATACCCCAAAAAGATCAAGATCTTGATGGCGCCTTCCACAATGGCTTTCACCGCCGCAGGTGCCCAAGCCAGCGCCCAGCCGGTAAAGAGGGCGGGCAGATACATAAAGAGAAAGAGGGATAACGCCACCCCCAGCACCATGGAAACGGTGCCCAAAATGGCCATGCCTGCCTTGCCCATCAGCTTTTCCAAAAAGCGGTCCAGCTTGGAGGGCTCTTCCGGCTCCTCCAGCCCTTCCATGGAGACATCCGCCGAATACATCAGGCACTTATAGCTGAGCATCATGGAACGCACAAAGTTGATAATGCCCCGCAAAACAGGGACTTTATTATACCAACCGTCGGAAGCGGGAGCGGATTCCACCTTCATCTGGATGGTGCCGTCGTTGCGGCGGAGGGCGATGGCAAGCTTGCCGTTGCCCCGCATCATCACCCCTTCGATCAGGGCACTGCCGCCGATGCCGGTATAGTTACAGGATTTTTTACTCATTCTTCAAAAACCTTTCTTTTCGGACTCTTGTCACCTTATCATACCACAAAAAAACGGGGAGTTCAACCTTTCTATTGTCAAAATAAAAAGATTGTGGTAAAATAGGTCATATATTGTTTTAAGGAAGTACGACTATGAAAAGAAGAGTTCTCGCTGTAATGATGATCGCCCTTTTGCTGCTTTGCTGCGGTTGCCGTAAGGCTACCTTGGAGGGCTATAAGCTGTTCCGCTCCACTCCCTTGGGGCTTTCGGTGGAATACCCCGATTTTTGGGAGGAGACCCATAGCAATAAAGATGGGATCGTGGCTTTTGTGACCCCCGGAGAGGGCTATTCCGATGAGTATCGGGATAATCTTTCCATCCAGCGGTTCACCTTGGATATGGAGGGCGAAAATGCCTATAATGAATATGTAAAAGGCTATGTCGCCCACTTGGAGAGCACCTTGCAAAATTATAATAAGGTAACGGAAGAGGATACCACACTGGCAGGGCAGCCTGCCTATAAGATCGTGTATGAAAGCTCCTCCGACGACGGCACCAACGAAATGCGCTTTATGCAGCTTTTCTTGGAGCGGGGTGAGCGGGTCTATGTGGTGACCTATGTGGCGGATTTTTCTTCCTATGAATATTTCCTCGCCGATGTGGAGAAAATGCTTTCCACCTTCACCTTTATTTAAGTTATGAAAGAAATTCCCGTTCAGGAGATGCTTGCCCGCCACGGTCTTTCCACCGTGAAGGCATTGGGTCAGAATTTTTTGAAGGACGCTTCCGTTTTGGAATCCATCGCCGCTGCCGCAGGGCAAGGGGGCAATGTTCTGGAGATCGGTGCAGGGATCGGAACGCTGACCAACCTTTTGAGCAAAAATGCCCGTCGGGCAGTCACGGTGGAGATCGACCGCCGCTTGGAGCCCATGCTTCGGCAGGAGGTGCCTAACCCAAACCATCGGTTTCTTTGGCAGGATATTTTGGCCACCGATCTGAAGGCGGTGGCAGAAGAGTATTTTGAAGGGGAACCCTTCACGGTGGTGGGCAATCTTCCCTATTATATTACCACCGAGATCCTCTTGAAGCTGTTTGCGGCGCTTCCCGCTTGGGAGCGGGCGGTGCTGATGGTGCAAAAAGAGGTGGCAGACCGCCTGCTGTGCAGTGCGGGCAGTAAAGAGTACCGCGCCCTTTCGGTGATCACTCAAACCTTGTGTGAGGGGGAGAAGATCCTGGAGGTGCCGCCCCATTGCTTTGTGCCCGCGCCCCATGTTCATAGCGCGGTGCTGGTGCTGACGCCCCGTGAAACACGCCCCGCCGAAGGCTTTGTTTCCTTTGTGCAAAGCGGCTTTGCCGCCCGTCGGAAGATGCTTTGCTCCTCCCCTGCTTTTTTGCAAAAAACAGGGCTTCAAAAAGAGGGCTTGCGGCAGCTTCTTGCGGAAGCAGGCCTGCCCGAAAACGCCCGTGGAGAAACCTTTTCTCCCGCCGATTGGTATAGGCTTTACGAACTTGCACAAAATATAAGAGAAGAAGAATAAAAAGTTTAGCAATATTTGGCATTGCAATGTTGTCAAACTCCCGATATAATTGTATTTGTGAGAATTTGAATTTCTAAAGAAAGGATCACCGAAAATGACCACTAAAAATCAAGCATTATTGACCTGGATCGATGAAATGGCTGCGATCACCAAGCCCGAGAAGATCGTTTGGATCGATGGCAGCGAGGCTCAGCTGGAGGCTCTTCGTGCAGAAGCTTGCTCCACCGGCGAGATCGAGAAGCTGGATCAGGAAAAACTGCCCGGCTGCTACCTCCATCGCACCGATCCTTTGGACGTTGCCCGCGTTGAGGACCGTACCTTTATCTGTGCCCGCACCAAGAAGGAAGCAGGCCCCACCAATAACTGGATGGATCCTCAGGAAGCCTATAAAATGATGTATGAATTGTTTGACGGCTCCATGGCAGGCAAGACGATGTATGTAATTCCTTACAGCATGGGCGTTGTCGGCTCTCCCTTCTCCAAGATCGGTATCGAGCTGACCGATAGCATCTATGTGGTGCTGAATATGCATATTATGACCCGCATCGGCGAGAAGGTGCTGGAGTCTTTGGGTGACGGCGAGTTCGTGAAGGGCTTGCACTCCAGAGCGCAGATGGATGCTTCCAAGAAGTATATCATGCACTTCCCCGAGGATAATACCATTATGTCCGTAAACTCCGGTTACGGCGGAAACGTATTGCTGGGTAAAAAGTGCTTCGCTCTGCGTATCGCTTCTTACTTGGGTAAGAACGAAGGCTGGATGGCCGAGCATATGCTGATTCTGGGTGTTGAGAACCCCGAAGGCGAAGTTCGCTATATCTGCGCCGCATTCCCCTCTGCTTGCGGTAAGACCAATCTGGCCATGCTGATCCCCCCCGAGTATTATGCTTCCAAGGGCTATAAAGTATGGTGCGTGGGCGATGACATTTCTTGGTTGCGCATCGGTCCCGACGGCAGACTCTACGCCATGAACCCCGAAAACGGCTTCTTCGGCGTGGCTCCCGGTACCAATGAAAAGTCCAACCCCAACGCTTTGGCTTCCACCATGAAGAATACCATCTTCACCAACGTTTGCCATACCGCCGATAACACCGTTTGGTGGGAAGGTCTCAATAAGGACCTGCCCGAAAACGCCATCGACTGGAAGGGCGATCCCTGGGATCCCGCAAAGTTTGTGAAGAGCGACAAGAGCACCTGTGCTGCTCATCCCAACAGCCGCTTTACCGCTCCCGCCGAGAATTGCCCCTGCATCTCCAAGGAGTTCAATAATCCCAACGGTGTGCCCATCGACGCCATCGTCTTCGGCGGCCGCCGTGCCAAGACCGCTCCTCTGGTATATCAGTCCTTTGACTGGAACCACGGCGTGTTCGTAGGCTCCATCATGGCTTCCGAGACCACCGCTGCCGCTGCCGGCGCTGTGGGCGTGGTTCGCCGCGATCCTATGGCTATGCTGCCCTTCTGCGGTTATAATATGGGCGATTATTTCGCACACTGGATCGAGATGGGTAAAAAGATTCCCCATGCTCCCAAGATCTTCAATGTAAACTGGTTCCGTACCGATGATGAAGGCAACTTCATCTGGCCCGGATTCGGCGATAATATGCGCGTCCTGATGTGGATTCTGGACCGTTGCGCAGGTAAGGCAGATGCAGTGGAAACCGCAATCGGCTACCTGCCCAAGGCTGAAGACATCAATACCGAAGGCCTGAAGGATATCGACCTTGACACCATCAAGGGTCTGCTGTCCGTAGATAAGGATCTGTGGAAAGAAGATATCAAGGGTATCAAAGAGTTCTACGCTAAGTTCGATGAGTTCGACACTCTGCCTGCAGAGTTGAAGAAGGAACTGGCTGACTTCGAAGCCCGTTTAGACGGCTGAAAATGAGTCCGACCGAAAAAGAGTTGCTTTTGCAACTCTTTTTCTTTTTGCCTGCACGCTCACTCGTCGTATCGATATACGACTTCGGAGCGTGCAAACAAAATCGGCTCTCATTTTGAGCCGTCTAAAAACATCTCAAAAGGCTTTTTTTATGTCTTTTTCGTTTTTTGCCTTCGATGTATCGACATACATCTTCAGGCAAAGAAACGAAAATCTGCATCCTTTTTGAGCGGTCTCGATGAGGTGCGGCTCTCATTTTGAGCCGTCTAAAAACATCTCAAAAAGCTTTTTTATGTCTTTTTCGTTTTTTGCTTTCAAAGTATTATCCACTTGTATCAATTTTCATCCCGTAAGTAGCGCGACATATTGATGGCCATCAATATGTCGCAAGCACACAGGAGAAAATAGATGCCGTTTTGATTGATATATCGATGGTCATCAATGTATCAGCCCAAAGCTGTATAGATGAAGATCAATCTTTGGGCAAAGAGCGTGGGCAAAAGGGTTTGCGGGTCAACTCTTCCCCCGAAGCACCGCCGGGCAGGATGCTCAAGACATACCAAAGACCCTCGCACGCTGCGGGAGTATAGATTTTTATTTCCGAATCGACATATGCCACGGCAGTGGTTGGTTCATATTGATAGGAATGAATGCGCTTTTTGGTGGCGTTGGTCAGAATAAAACGATGGATACGAATTAAAAAATAGATTTTATGTTTCAAATAATAGGTGCGCAACCGTGCGTTCAATGATTTTCCCTCCGATGTTTGTTAAAACAAAACAATTATTTTCATAAGTTCTGCAAAAAAGAACAATAATAGTATACAGTTCGATGAAACAAAACGCAAGTGTTTTAGAATATGTATGAAACAAAACTTCGGAGGGATAACGATGTTTGATTTTGGCTTGCGGATAAGAGAATTACGGCAACAGAATCAGTGGACACTGGAAATGCTGGGCAATAAGATAGGGCGGAGCAAGTCGGTTGTTTCCAACTATGAAAACAACACAGCGATTCCACCCTTGGAGATCTTGACCCATTTGGCGGTTCTTTTCAATGTCTCGTTGGACTATCTGGTGGGGATCGATAAGACCGAGATGCTGTCGGTGGACGGATTGAGCGAGGATCAGAAAAAGGTTCTTTATGCGTTGGTGAAGGAATTCAAGAGTAAGCCTTCTCCGTTTTCCGGGTTATCCGAAAATCAGCAAGAGATCTTAAATCGCCTGTTAATTGAATTTAACCGAAAATAAAAAAAGACCTCCCGAGTGCTCGGGAGGTCTTTTGATTATGCTACCTCGTAGTAGTATTGTTTGGTCGTGGGATCACAGAGGATCTGGGCATTTGCAGGAGGCGGGATCAGGTCATACTGCCAGCCTGCCGCAACGCGGAGCAAAATCACCGCGTCGGCCATATCGGCAACGGTATCACCGTTCAGGAAGAGAGCAGTGGTATTCAGATTGCCTTTATACTCATAGCCTGCCAGAATGCGCAGCATAATCATCACATCCAGCAGGTTTCGCTTACCGTCCTCGTTGAGATCGCCGCAGGTATCGGTGTTTTGGAGAGCAGACTGATAGCCGCAATCACAAGAGACCCAATAGCCGCCTTGGTCAAAGTGGTCGGAAAGGTCGTGATCAAAGGGACCGTAGACAAAGCCGCAATCACATTCTTTCCAATGGCCGTGATCATCATAGCACCACTCGCCGTAGAGATGTTCCGAAGTGGAGAGCACTGTCCAACCGCCGTTGTAGACGTAAAGAACGTCATTCACTTGGTCGGTATAGAAAGAACCGAGAGCGGCTTTCCCCGTGGGTGCATTGGTGCCGGTGAGCCAATCTACATAAGTTTTCGACTCATTGAATTTGACCAATGCATCTGCGGCGGTAAAGCCTGCGGTTGCGCCGGTGTTTGCCGTTCCGGAGGCGGTGGAGTTGCTGTAAAGCAGGTAGGTGACTTCTGCATCTGTTTTTGCGTTGGTGAAGGTTGCAGTCGTATGACCGGAGGTGATCTCATATGCCAGCGCGTTGATGGCGGCGGAAACCGTTGCTTCATTTTCGGTATAGGTGTGGAGATTGCCTGCGGCAAAGATCCCCGTTGCGGTGAGGGTAGTACCGGTTTCGTTATTGTTTGCCATCAGCACAGCTGTGTTGTGATCGGCGGTTGCGGTATGAATGGTATTGTTCAATACAGCAACATTATTGAAAATATAAGAGGGAGATCCCTTGCTGCCTACATTACCGATCAACAGGCCGGTTTCGGCACCGCCGCTAACAGTGGCGGCATAGAGGCGGTTGTTTTCCGCCACGCAGTTTTCAACCGTGACGGTACCGATCAAGCAAGAGCGACCTACAAATATACCCACATCGTTGATGTTGGTGCCGGTGACGGTATTGTTTACCGCACTGCAGTTAAGGAAGTTCAGGGTTCTTTCACCGTTGATCAGACCTACAAAGATACCCATGCCGGAGGTTGTTCCGTCTGCCACAGAAGTAGAGATCGAGGAGTTGCGGACGTGCACATTGGTGAAGCCTTCAGCACTTGCGCCGGTATCCCACTTGGTCACAAACAGACCGGAATAGGTGGAGGCGGTCAAGGTGGCGTGATCAAAGGTGATGTTGCGAATAAAGATGGGATAACTCCAATTTTTTCCGCAGAAAAAGGCTTTGGAACTTGTGTAGTAAGAGATGGTATGACCCAGTCCGTCGAAGGAAGGAGTGATACGAGCGGTATTGGCAAAGTTTTCAAAATCGGTAGCAAACTGTGCGGTACCACCCTCGTAATCACGGATATCCAGATCGGCGGTGATGTAGATCACATCGGTGGTCAGCAAAGCATTGCTCATTTTGGAGGCCGCAACCAGTTCCTTTACATTGTTGATCTGGTAGGCGGTGACGGTGTCATCTGCCGTTGCGGTGGAGGCCAAGGGGATGGCGTTATAAGTCTTTGCGGTAGCAAAGGTCATTTTCTCCCACTCGGTATTGGCGCTTACGATATCTTCTGCCGCGGTGGAAGTTCCTTCGAACCAACCTTTTGCCTTAATGGCAGCGAAGTCGGCTTCGGTGGCATCTCGCAGAGAGTCTACAGTGCCGGTATAGGCCAGTTTTCCGTTGTCGTCGGCAAAGAAGATGGTGGTGGTCCCTCCGTCGTTGAAGGTGACCGTGCCGCTGATGGGCTTCACATCGGGATCCTCTGCGTTGGAAACATCTGCCTTCCAAAAGATGCCGGTGGTGTTGGCGTTCAGGGCATCGGCGCAATCGGATACCGTGAAGGTATCGACTACCTTTGCAGCATCAATAGCGGCACTGTCGGCAGGGGTATCGTTATCATACATCACATACATAATACCGGAATCTACGCTGTAGTTTGTGCCGAAAGCGTATGTGGCGGGATGATATTGGGTGTGGCCGTAAGCCAACTGCCGAACGGCTTCGGCATTCACTTTATTGCCGAAGGCAAAGATGTTGTTCATTGTTAAAGTGGCGCTTTGAGCCTTTTGCATACCGATTACAGCGGCAGTGGTGGGAGCGGTGGCGCCGCTTGCAGTCAGGCTGCAGTTGAGGACAGCGACATTATTGAAGGTCAGGCCCAGAATGCCGATATTGTTAGTAGAACCCACCAGTAAGCCGGTGTAGTTGTCAGATGCCATTGCAGTGGCAGTAATATGGCTGTTTTCCACCACGCAGTTCTCCAGCGTCAGCGTACGCGCATTGGTTGCGCTTGCGTTGGTTGCCGAGAAGAAACCGATGACCAAGCCGGTGCGACGCAGGGTAGCGCCGGTGGCATTGATGGCGGAGTCAGAGATACTGCAGTTTGTAATACTTGTAGTAGTGGAAGCGCTATGGTTATAAGCAACCATCAAGCCATTATTTTGGACGGCGGTAGTGTTCAATATACAGTGTGCAAGGTGCACATTGTCGATATTCACCGTGTCGGTGGTATTACGCAGCAGGATGGAAGAGGTGTCGGTAGTGGCGTTCACAACTGCATCTTTCAGAGTCAGGTTGCAGACGGTGCCGTTGACGGCCATGGCAAAGAGGGCGTGGGTGTCGTTGTAACCGGTGATGGTATGACCTTGCCCGTCGAAGGTGGCCAAGAAGGTATCGGACCCTGCAAAGCCGGTGAAAGAATCGGCGAAGTTGAGGGTGGCACCGTTATGGGTGAAGGTCTCCCCAATGGTCAGGTCACTGCAGAGAAGAACGGAGTCTTCGGCGCCGATATAGTGAGAATACTGGCTGATATACACCAGATCAGCAACGGTATAGACCATATAGATCTGCTCGATGCCGTCGGTGGCATAGGCCTCCAGAATCTGAGTCACGGAGAGTTTCCCTTGGGCGCTTTCAACGGTGGTATCGTTGGAAGAATATGAGCCGATTTCTTCGTCGAGAGCGGTGATGATGGGTTCCTGTTCGGCGGGAGAAAGGGTTTTAACGCTCTCTTCCGGCGCCATCACCGCATAGTTCCCGCTTGCATTGGTGCCTTCGTTGCGCCATTCATTGGTCACCGTAGCGGAAAGAGCCGCCTGCGTGATGGCAACAGAGGAACTGTTCAGCACATAGAGGGTGCCGGAGGCACCGCCGTTTATACTCTTGCCCTTGCCCACCAGACCGCCGGACCAATCGCTGTCGCTTGCGGTGAGGGCGGAGCCAACATCAATGGCATAGGTGTTGTGGCAATTTTCCATTAAGTAGGGATAGGGGGTGGTTTCGGTGGCGGCGATGTTGTAGAGCTCGCCGGCATAGCCCAAAATGCCGCCCCAATGGGAAGAAGCGGTGAGGGTCGCTCCGCCGTTATAGAGCAGAGACCCGCTGTTGTAGCTGTTGGTGAGGGCAACGGGACCGATTTTGGCATCCCCATTGTCCGTGGTGTTCAGTGCAGGAGAAATGGCGCCTGCAATGCCACCCACCGAGATGGGCTGAGTGCCCTTGTTGTCCAAGATCTGAATGCTGCCGGTAAAAGCGCAATGGTCGATTGCGGAATAATAACCGACAGTGCCTGCGATACCGCCTGCCATACCGTAAATGCCGGGAACCTTCAGGGTTGCCGCAGAGGTACAGTAGTTGACAGTGGCACTACGGGCAATACCCACCACAGAGCCCACGACACCGGCGCGGCTGTTGTTATCATATGCGGTGGGAGTGATGTTCTCGGTGACGCAAACGATCTCGCAGGAATTGCTGATCGAGCAGTTGGAGATCATATTGAAGGAAGGGGCACCCATTCCGCTTTCGGGACCTGCCGCCTTACCCACAATGGCACCGGTAGGACCCTCGCCCACCACTGTTACATTGTCCAGATGAACATCTTTAATGGTGGCGCCCCAGATCATCCCGAACAGACCGCTTCCGTAGGCGCGGGTGCCGTCGGTGGTATAGGGGACAATGATACCGTTATGGATCTTATGGCCGCCGCCGTCATAACTGCCGGCAAAGGCATAGCGATCCGCGTCGGTGCTGTAATAATAACCGATGGAAGGAATGGTCAGTCCGCCCAGATCAATATCTTGGGTCTGTTTGAAGTAGCATCCCTCAAAGGGGTTGCTGACGGACTTCTTGGTGGTTCTGTAAGTGGGGTCGTAAGCGGGGTCGATCCGCCGTGCCATCCAAAGCAGATTGGAGGCAGAGGAGATCAGATAAGGATCGGCGGCGGTGCCGGTACCTGCGGGCTCTTCCTCGGTGCCGTGCCAAACGGTATAATCGGGGGTTTCCCGAATGTCGCCGTTGACCAGATCCAATTCCACGCAACTGTTGGTGCGGTAGTAGGCTTCCTGTATGGTGGAGTAGTACTCGACCTGCATTTCGGTGGCGTCGGCATTGAAGTGCAAAAGCGCCACATTACCCACACCTTCCGTTCCGTTGGCTGCTGAAGTAAATTCACGGTCGGTGGATTGGGGGTTGATCAGGAATTCGGTAACGGTATTGCCGTTATCGCCCTGACGTTGGGTCACCTTTACATGCTCGGAATAAACGTGGCCGCAGAAGACCATCGAAAAGTTTTCATACTTGGAGACCAGCTTTTCCCAAAGCAGATCGCCGGCATTCAGATCATAGGGGGTGGATTTCAGAGATCCCAAGGTGATATCGTTGATATCGTAATGCCTGCCGTCGCCGTTGGTATAGGCGTGGGTGTTGAGGATGATCTTATGATCGGGATGGGCCTCTACCACACCCTTTGCCCATTCCACCACCGCATCGGCAGGGCAATAGTCCAGATTGAGGAGCAAAAAGTCCACATTGGAGCCTGCGGGGGTGAAGGTGGTCCAGGTGTTGAGCACCGAACCGTCGGCATAATAGCCGCCCTTGCCGTCGGCAAATTGAGCGGTGTAATATGAATCATTTGCAAAGTATTGATCGATGTAAGGCGGGTTCTTGTCGCCCCACACATCGTGGTTGCCGCGTACCAAAGAATAAGGAATCTTATCGTTCAGCATTTTGATGCCGGCAACGGCAACGGGCCATTCGTTTACGTTGTCGTTATCGTCGGTAATATCGCCCACGCCGATTACATATTCGATCTTCTCTGCTTCCTTACTCGCCACAATCCATTCATAGATCTTGGAAAAGTTCTCGGGAGCATAGTCCAAAAGCATTTGGGTATCGCCCACCACAGCTAAAGAGAAGGCACGCTCCATTTCGGAGTCCGCAAAGAGTGCATCCACCTCGGCGGCGGTGCCCCACATATCACTGTAGATCAGGTCTACCCCATTAAGGCTGATGTCCTTAATGTTGGTCTTTGCATATTGCGCGGAAAAATCATAGGCGGCCAGCAGGTTGCCGTCTGTTACATTGGCAACCGCGGCGGCGGGCACACAGCCTGCGGCTTTATCGGTCGCATAGTCTGTTGCGATCTCGGCGGCCGAGCGCACATCTCCGTAAACGGTGATGCCCTTCACTGCCCCGCGGAAGGGGTTGGTATTGCCGCGGCGCTGGTCGCCGCCAACGGTGAAATAACATTCATTGTTTTCAATATCATAGGCGGGATAATAACTTTTTGTTTCTTTCAACTCGCCGTTCATATAGCAACGGAGCTCATGGGTGCTTTCGTCATTCACAATGGCAAAATGAGTCCACTCGCTTTTGATGACGCTGACGCCCGTAAAGCAGCAATCATAGGCGTTGTCGAAGGAATCGATCCAATAAACACGGGGATTTCCGTTCTGTACGGCGAAATTCACATAGTTTCCGTTTTCGTGATAGTTGCCGAACAACACCCCATTGGCGGTGGAGTCTGCAGAGTCAAAATAGACCCACGCCTCAAAGGTATTGGGCAAGCCTGCCATTTTTCGTTCCTGATAATACAGGTCATTGCCGTAGTCTTTTCCGGTGTTGGCTTCGCTGAAATGATCATCCAGCGGGAAAAAAGTGCCTGCTTCGGCACCTTCTGCTAAGGCGATCACGGCAAACTGGGTCAGCAGCATACACGCGATCAGCAGAATAGATAATACTCTTTTCATTGGTCACCTCTCCTTGTTTGCAAAATTACAAAGAATACCACATTTATTATAGGATAGAACCCTTATGGTGTCAATTATTTTTGTTGACATCGCACAAATACAACCGGTTGTTGGTGCGTGTTTTAACGAAAAATAAATCCGCGGGAGAACAGCTGCTCTCCCGCGGACCGTGTATCTTTGTTTATTCGATGATGAGTTTAATATCTGCGCCCAGGGCGGCCATTTTTTCGATGATCCGTTCATAGCCGCGGCGGATATGGTCGATATCTTCGATGGTGGTGGTGCCCTTTGCCATCAGTCCGGCAATGACCATAGCGGCGCCTGCACGCAGGTCGCAGGCGCGCACCGGAGCGCCCATCAGTTGCTTGCCCCCTTCGATGGTGGCGATCTTACCGGCAACCGAGATCTCGGCGCCCATACGGATCAGCTCATCCACATACTTAAAGCGGCTGTCCCAAATGCCTTCGTTGATCTTGCTGATGCCCTCTGCCCGCAGCATCACCGTTGCCATTTGGGGCTGCATATCGGTGGGAAAACCGGGATACGGCATGGTTTTAATGTTGGTTTTTTTCAAGGGCTCGGTGGCATCCACCAAAATAGAATCGTCCATTTCGGTGATGGCAACGCCCATTTCCTCCAATTTGGCGGTGATGGATTCCATATGCTTGGGGATGATATTCTTCACCAGCACCTTTCCGCCGGTAGCGGCCGCCGCCGCCATATAAGTGCCTGCTTCGATCTGGTCGGGGATCACTGCATAGGAGCCGCCGATCAGCCGAGGCACACCCTGCACCTTGATCACATCGGTACCGGCGCCGCGGATGTTGGCACCCATGGAGTTCAAAAAGTTGGCAAGATCCACGATGTGCGGCTCTTTTGCCACGTTTTCAATAATGGTCAAGCCTTCGGCTTTGGTGGCGGCAAGCATAGCGTTGATGGTGGCGCCCACCGAGACCATATCCAAATAAATATCGTTGGCAACCAGCTTTTCCGCGTGGCAGTTCACGTTTCCGTGCACCACATCCACCGTGGCACCCAACTGCTCAAAGGCTTTAATGTGCTGATCGATGGGGCGGGCACCCAAGTGGCAACCGCCGGGCAGAGCCACGGAAGCCTCCCCGAACCGTCCCAAAAGAGCGCCCAAAAAGTAGTAGGAGGCGCGGAACTTGCGGGCATATTGATAAGGTACTTCCGCACAGCGCACACCGGAGCAATCCACCTCCAGCGTTTTTTCGCCGGGACGGCGAACAATGGCGCCCATGGCGATCAGAATATTACAGATGTTCTCCACATCGCTGATGTGGGGCACATTTTCAATGCGGCAGATCCCATCTACCAGCATAGCGGCAGGTAAAATGGCAACAATGGCATTCTTTGCGCCGGCAATATCCACTTCCCCTTCTAACCGACAGGGGCCGTTGATGATGATCTTGTCCATGGAAGTACCTCTCTTGATAATTTGCATTCAATCTATTCTATCATATATTTTATGAAAAATAAAGGGGATATGTGAAAAGATTTGTTCCTGTTAGAGATAAAAAAAGAATAGTCCACGAAATGTGATCAAAAAACCACATAAGGTTGTATCTATTTTAATATTATTTTGTTATAATATTAGCATAATCGGGTCGGTCTCTGCTTTTTAAGGAGAGACTTATGATAAACTGCGGGAGTTCCGCGGTTATCGGCACCATTCAGGAGGTATATTATGTTGAAAAGAGTAAGTTCTTTTGCAGTGGCATTGGTAATGCTGCTGTCAATGGTTTGCAGCTTTGCTGTGGTATCCGCCGCAACGCCGGATGTAGCTGTGTCGCTGAGCGCGGTGCAGGCTGAAGTGAAGCGCGGGGAGACCGTAACGGTGGACCTGACTTTGGTAAACCATACCGCTTGGGCTTCTTTGGAAGTGACCGGTACTTACGATAACGCTTTGTTGGAAGACGGCACCTTTACTCCCGTCGCCGGCGGCACTGTTGTTCCCAACTTGAAGGACGACGGTACCTTCGCCATTGCTTGGGCAAACGGCACGGATCTGCCTGCTGCCGCAGCCACCCTCTTGGGTACCTTCACCTTTACCGTGAAGGCAGATGCCGATGTTTCCACCGATGCCGCCGCTGTGAATGCAGTGGTAAAGGCAACTGTTAAGGATGCTTCCGCTACCGGTCCTGTGTTCCTGACCGTGGACCCCGCCGAAAAGAGCGCAAGCGTGAAGATCATCTGTGAGCATAATGTTTCTGCCGCTACCGCTGTGGGCAATAAGAACGGTACTCATACCGGCACCTGCTCCATCTGCGGCAAGAGTGCAACCGAAGCTTGTACCTTTAAGGCAATGGACCCCAAGGGCGCTACCTGCTTGCTGACCTGCGTAAAGTGCGGCGATACCAAGAAGGATGCCAACGGCACCCATCATGAGGAAGAGCATTATTATGCTCCCACCCCCACCAAGCCCGGTAAGATCGTGCAGTATTGCGAGTATTGTAAAGAAGAGCACGAGACCATCATTTTGGAGGCAGGCTATGACTTCCCCGATGTGAAGGATACCACTGCTTGGTATTATAATGCAGCGACCTTCTGCTCCTCCTACGGTTTGATCCAAGGCACCGGCGACGGTTCCTTCGCTCCCACCATGACCGTGAGCAGAGCGCAGGCTGCTACCGCCTTCAGCAGAATGTTGCTGGATGTGCTGGGTACCTCCGAGGCCGAGATCAAAGCCATGAGCGCCAATGAGTTCAACCTGTTTGTGCAGGAACTGGCCGCTCGTTATCCCACCGCAGGCACCGTTGTGGAGTTGGTGGACGTAGACGGTACTTGGTATGAGCATCATGCAAAGCTGCTCAGCGCTTTGGGCGTGATCAACGGTAAGCCCGGCGGCTTGTTCGACGGTGATGGTAATATCACCCGTCAGGAGTTCGCTCTGCTGTCCCAGCGTTTGATCAAGCTGATCGAGCAGATCAAGGGCACCACCTACGGTGCAGGTGCATTCGGTACCGTGACCCCCGCCTTTGCCGATCAGGCAGCCATCCCCGGTTGGGCGGCTGATGGTGTTGAATGGGCGCGTAAGACCGGCTTGATGGGCGGTACCGACGGTAAATTCAATCCCACCAATGTGGCTACCCGTGCCGAGCTTGCTACTCTGATGATGCGTATCAAGCTGGTTGTGGACGATATCGTAGACCATATGTAATTTTATGAAATGAAAAGTACGGCGAGAAATCGCCGGACTTTTTTATTTGGAAAATTGCCAAAGGGTTAGGAGTATGAGAAGAAACAGGTAGATCAGAAGTTTGATCCGAGACTTTGTTCGAGACCGTTGGGGTTGATAAGTGAAAGAGGGATTGGGGGTCGGAGGAGGATCTCGCAGGATCTTTTCATTTCCTGCTTCGATTGCCTGCAGATAACGATTGGAAACGGTTGCCAAATAGAGCTTCGGTGCCTTGGCTGCAACTTCTGCAAACTGCTCTTTGGCGCTTGCAAGATCACCGGTTTTGAAATGAATTAATGCACGGTTGAAGGTTGTGCAGATTCGAATAAGGTTGGTTTTTGGCGGCGGAAGGCTGTCGATATAGGCTTTACAGCCTTCATAATCTTGGTCGATGTAGCACTTCAAAAAAGTAAGATAAAGATATTGTTTTCGTAGGAACTGTTCGTTTTTTGAGGCGGCGAGTTCTTCTTCCATTCGTTGGCAGAGTTCTCGCGTTTCGTCATAGAGGCCGCAATGAAAATAAACGCGTGCCAAGGCAAGCATATAATACAAGTGTTGATTCTTGAGCTTCGGATCCTGCAGGTTTTTGGTGCAAAGATCCACTACTGTTTGGTGATCGCCCGCAAAATAAGCGGCATCAATGAGCGCAAGAGCATCGGGAAATTTTTGCTTGCCGTATTCCAGAATGGCCAGGTATTTTTGGGGATCCAAATCTGTGTGAAGAACGCTTATGATATGTTTGCGATAAAAACAGGGGGCAATGATCAGCAGGCTGACCGTCCAAAAGAGAATACCGCAGACGATAAGTGCAGGATGGGGATAAAAATAAAGAAGAACGGCAATGAGGGCACAAAGCAATAATTCCAAGAAAATACCGTGAAAAAAATAGCGTCGCCAGATGGCTTTCGGGCTGTTGTTCATAGTAGGACGACCTCCTTTTCTCGTATTGTATCAAATTTGCCGCAAAAAGTAAAGCGTGCAAGGAATATCCTTGCACGCTTTGTGTTATGAACTTAATATTTGGCAACGATGGCTTGCATTTCGTCCTGCTTGGCTTCCATCTCCTGCACCAATTTGAATTGGGTGTGTGCCCGCACCAAATTGTGTTCAGGGTAGGCGGTCTTGAAGTAGACGTCGCCGTTTAAGTAGTCTGCCAAGAAGCGGATGCCGCATTCAAAGGTCATCATCCAAGCGCCGGTGGGCAGAAGATCCCGCTCGGCGGGGGTCAGCACATTGTCGCAGCCCTCCAAAAAGCCTTTGGTATAGGCATCGAACAGCTCCAGATCCAGTTGAACCTTGGAAAGATCCTTTTCATCCTCGGCGGCGGTGGAAGCACCGAACCGAATGGAATCGCCGAAATCAAAGATCGCCATACCGGGCATAACCGTATCCAGATCGATCACGCAGGTGCCTGCGCCGGTCTCGGGATCCAGCAACACATTGTTCAGTTTGGTATCGTTATGGGTGACCCGCAGGGGCAGAACGCCCTCTTTTTGCAGATCCATCACCAAGCGGGCAGAGTCCTCTCTGGCAAGAGCGAATTCCACCTCTTCCTTTACGCTGTCCAATCTGCCGGCGGCATTGTTGGCAATCGCCTCTTTCAACTGCCGCATCCGATCGGGGGTATCGTGGAAGTGGGGAATGATCTCGTGGAGGGTCTCGGCGGGGTAATCGGTCAGCAATCGCTGAAAACGGCCGAATGCCTTTCCGCTTTCATAAAAATCTTGGGGCGAGCGACAAGCGTTCAGCGCCATCAGAGTATCCTGAAAACGGTAGGAGCGCCAAGCGCCCTCTTCCCCGTTATAAAACAGGTCGCCGTTTTTGGTTTTGATAAAGGTCAGAGTCTCCAACGCAGGATTTCCGCCTTGGGCGGCGATCTCCTTGCGCAGATATTCAGTCACACCGAAGACATTCTCCATCAGGCTTTGGGGATCCTTCAGGATGGAGGTGTTGATCCGTTGCAGGATATACTGGCTCTGATCGGTGGTGAGCAACATCGTATCATTGATGTGCCCGCTGCCGAAGGGCTTCAACTCGGTCACATTGCCTTCAAATTCGAAGGCGGCAATTACATTGCGGAGTTTTTCCAACATTCCTCTTAAACCTCCCAGAGTTTTTCGGGGTAAACGCCGTTATCCTTCAGTCTCTGAATACCGGCTTCCACGGTGGGCTTATCTTCTTTATAGGTCACACCGAACCACTTATCGTTGCTGTGCAGTACCTTAACGGTTGCTTCCTTTGCCTGCAACAATTCATCCACCACCATAGGCAGGAAGAATTCGCACTTTAAGGGGTTCACTTTAATGCCCTCTTTTAAGAAAGCGGGGAATTTCTCTTCCAATGCACGCAGATATGCAAGGGGGAAGCCCCACATATTCATAGAAACGGGTGCAGTATTGGGAACGGGCGTGAAGGTCTCGCCGCCGTCTTCGGAGTAATGAGCCTGACCGTCGATCTTTTGGATCATGGTGCGCTCGTCGATTTTCTGCAGGTAGTCGTTTTCGTCCACCACGCAAACACCTCTTGCCACATGGCCGTTATCGGTGAGGGTGTTCTCCAACACATAGCCCACCATGGAGATCTGCATGGGGTCGGCTTCTGCGCTGTTCTTCAAGAAGTCATAGAGCTTCACATAAGCGTCTCTGCCGTAAAAATCGTCGGCATTAATGACTGCAAAGGGAGCGTCTAAGAGGTCCTTGGCGCAGAGGATGGCGTGACCGGTACCCCAGGGCTTCACACGGTCGGCGGGGATCTCGATCACCCCTTCGGGGATCTTATTGAGTTCCTGATATGCATAATGCACCTCGGCCACCTTTTCGATGCGGTTGCCGATGGCTTCCTTAAAATCTTCAGCAATGGCATCTTTGATTACGAAAACAAACTTCTTAAAGCCTGCCTTCATTGCATCATAAATGGAATAGTCCATAATGATGTGACCTTGGGGGTCCACAGGATCGATCTGCTTCAATCCGCCGTAGCGGCTGCCCATACCGGCTGCCATAATCACTAAAATCGGTTCGTTCATAGTTTGCTGCCCTTCCTTTTGTTCGAATTTCTTCCTTATTTATAATATATAAGGTATTTCCTACCCCACATTATACCATCATATTTTCCCGATGTAAAGAGAAAAGGCAAAAATCCTATATTTTTGGGTGGTTTTTAGGCAAAACACAAGAAATTGTGGTTTGTGCAACCTGCAAGAAATTTTCAAAAAAATTTTGTGAAAAAAATCAAAAAAACACTTGAAATTCCCGGATGGGTGTGTTATTATATTCAGGCTGACTGTTTATGCGACGAAGCGGGAGGTGGCCATAGCGCCGACTTTTCTCCGGTGCATATGGGGAATTTCCG
>JAZQET010000054.1:0-6907 GCA_045539135.1 Eubacteriales bacterium
CGGATAGCAGAAAAATTCAAATAAAATCCCGTCCTTCTCAAAGGACGGGATTTTTCTTCTAAAACCTCAAGGGGAAAAAGCACTAATTTGATTTTCGAAAATCGATCATAAAAACCGCTTTTTCTATTTCCCTTTCTCCCCTTATTTTTCTGCGATCTGCGCCGTTTTGGGAAGTTTAGGCTCCACCAAAACGGAGTAGTATCCCTCATATACCACCATGCCGGGCCTTGCCCCATTGGGCTTCTTCACATGAGAAACAGGACAATAATCCACCTCCACCTTGGGCGCATCCTTTCCTTTACTATAATAAGCACAAATGGACGCCGCCTCCAAAATGGTCTCATCGTCGATAGTCTTTCCCTCGCTGACGATCAGCACATGGGCACTATGGATATTCTTGGTATGAAGCCACAGATCCCCCTTGCGGGAAAGCTTTACCGTCAGGTGATCGTTCTGCACATTATTCCGCCCCACCAAAATAGTGAAGCCGGAGGAGGAGATAAACTTACGGGGCGCCGACGGTTGCCCTTTGGGGGCGTTTTTACGCTTATTCTTGCAAAATCCGGTGCGGATCAACTCTTCCCGAATCTGATCCACATCCCCCGAGGTCTCGCAGGCGCAAAGGGCAAGAAACACGCTGTCCAGATAAGAGAGATCCTCTTTATCCTGACGGATCAGTTCCGCCACCACCCGCGCCGAGGTTTTCGCCTTGCTGTATTTCTTAAAATATAACTGGGCATTCTGCTGGGGATTTTTATCATTGCGCAAGGGGATGGTGAAAGGCTTACATTCATCATAATAGTTTTCCACCGTTACCGCACTCATTCCCGTTTTGGCAAGGTGGAGATTGCTTTGCAGCAGTTCCCCGCAGATGCGGTAATGCTCTGCCTTTTTCCCTTCCTCCAATTCCTTTTCCCGCACCCGCATAGTGCGTTCAATGCGGGCGGCGGTGCGGGTCAACAGCAATTCCACATCCCGTGTTTTTTGCTTCAGCCGCGTATCCTCTGCGCTTTTTTCATAATAATCTTCGATCAGGGCGATGGGCGCATCATAGAAAAAGGCTTCCGCCGCATCCCCATATTGGGTGATGGGGAAAAAGGAGAAATCCAACCACTTCCCGCTCTCCCGCTCCCGCACGGCGCAAGGGGAGGCATCCCCTTGGCGCACCCGCTCTGCGGTCTCTTCCAGCGCCCTTGCCAGCCGCTCCTTTTGATTGGGGGTCAACTGATCCGCAGGAAAATCGCACCGCCCTGCGGCAAGGTGGGCAAGCTCACGGGCTACCACGGGAGAAATGCCGCTGTAGCGATCCATGATCGCTTTCCATAAAGGAAGATCGTTTTGGGTCAATTCCTTGCCATCGGCGGCTTTTGCATCAATAAAAGGAGTCTTTTCTTGGGGCACCACCGCCTCATATTTCAAGCCGGGGAGCATCTGCCGACCGGTGGTCACCGAAAGATCCACATGGCGGATGGCATCAATGATCATCCCCCGCTCATCCAATAAAAGCAAGTTGGAGGTACGCCCCAAAATCTCCAGCACCAAGGTTTTTTGCACCTGCTCAAAAAAGTCATTATAAGCGGAAAACTCCACATAGACCGCCCGCTCAAAGGCGGGCAGATACACCCGCTCCACCTTGGCACCCGCCAAGTGCTTCCGCAGTACCATACAAAACAGCGGCGGCTGAGCAGGGTTTTCCAAATTCTTTTGGGTCAAGGTGATCCGCGCACAGTTGGGGGTACAGCAAAAGAGCAGTTTTCTTCTGCCCTTTTGCTCTCTCAAATGGATCAGGATCTCATCCTTTCCCGGCTGATAGATCTTCTCCACCCGCGCACCGCTGCATTGCTCATGCAGTTCCTTGGCCAGCACCGATAAATAACACGCGTCTAATGCCATCTTAAAACTTCTCCATCGGGGGCTGATAGGGCAAAACCGCCACCTCCAAGGCAGGAAATGCCTTTTGAAGCGCCTCTGCCAAGGGAGCAAGCACGATATACTCCGTCTCATAATGCCCCAATACCAGCAAATTCAGCCCATATTCACGGGCATCTAACAGTTGATTGTATTTCGCTTCCCCTGTCACCAAGGTGTCGCACCCTGCGGCGACTGCCTCTGCCAAAAGACTGCCGCCGCTTCCGCCCACCACGGCGACCTTTTTCACCTGCGGGTTCGCTAAAACCCCTTGGCAATGGGCGGTGGGCAAGCCTTTTTTCAACTGCTCCGCCAAGGCGGTAAAGGAGGTATTCAACAACCCCATTCTGCCAAGCCCGCAAAAAGGCTCCCGCTCTTCAAGACCGCAAAGGTCTGCCAAGCAATCGTTGACACCCCCCTCTGCCGCATCCAAATTGGTATGGCAGGCAATATGGGCAATGCCCCCTTCTGCCAACTGTAAGACCCGCTCGCCCGTCAAAGACCCATCGGTCACCGCGGCAAGAGGATCAAACACCAACGGGTGATGGGTCAGCAGCAATTCCGCCCCCATCTCCTTTGCCGCCTTAATCGTTTCCTCGGTGGCATCCAGCGCCACCAAGACCTTGGTTACGGCGGCATCCTTCCGCCCCACATTGAGCCCTGCGTGATCCCATTCCTCCGCCAGCTCAAAGGGGCAGTATTCATTCAAAAATTCTAAAATCGTTCCAACGGTCATTCTTCTTTTGCCTTTCTGATTTTTTCCAAAAGCGCGGTCTCTTGGGCGATCCGCACCGCATCCGGCTTCTTCGCCCGCCCAAGACCTGCAAGGGCGGTGAGCACCCGCCGCTCTTCCCTTTCCAAAAGGACAGAGTAAAGGGGATCCCCCCGATGCATTCCGAAATAATCCGCCTCATAAGGCGCGCAACCTTTCTGCACTCCAAAGACCCGATAAAGCTTTTCCCCGTCCTGCGCCAAGGCGGCAGAGACGATCTTATAGCCTTCCTTTGCCAAATGATCCAGCAGTTCATAGATGGCGCTCATGGGCTGCAGGATCCAAAGGGGCGGCTCCGCAGGGGCTTCTTGCAAGATGACCTCCATCACCTCGCCGCCCATGCCCGCCACCGAAACGGCGGTCACCTGCTCCAAGACCTCTTGGGGCACCTTAGAAAGACCCGCCGATAAGAACAGTTCCACCTGCCCTTCCAGCCCCAGCGCCGCCAACTGACGGCGGGCGGCAAGGAGCGGTCCCTCTTTAATATCGGAGGCATAGGCCTTTGCCAAATGCCCCTGCAGCAACCCTGCCGCAGGAAGCTTGCAATGGTCGGTGCCCACATCCAAAAGGATGCTCCCTTTGGGTATTAACTTTAAGACCGCCGAAAGGCGCGCATCCAATAAATTCATCGCTGTAACTTCTCCAAGATGGCGGCATACACCGTCTCTTTCTCGTCTTCCATTAAAATTTCATGGCGCATATTGGGGTAAAGGGTCACTTCCGTTTGTTGATACCCCACACTCTGCAGGTTTTTTTCGATCCCGAAAAGATTTTCCTTGCCGCCATGGCAGGGGTCATCCTCCCCCGAGATCAAATAGATGGGTAAGGTGAGATTGGTCTTTGCCCAATTCTTTTGAGAGCCTGCCTCCGCCATCAACCCCATCAAACCGCGAAAACCGCTTAAGGTGAAGCAAAAGCCGCAAAGGTCATCGGCATCATAGGCCGCCACATTTTCTTCGTTATAGGAGATCCACTGATTGGGAGAAGCGGGATCCTTGATGGCTTTATTAAACGCACCGGTCACCAAGCCGTTGACCATATGGGAGCGGTGCCGATCCCCTTGGAATAAACTCTTCACCGCGATCAGCCCTTGGGCGGCGCGGATGGCGATGGGCGGCGCATAGGGACTGCCGCTCAAGAACAGCCCTGTAAGCTCCCCGTCGTACCGCTTTAAGTAACAGCGGGCCACCAAACTGCCCATACTGTGCCCAAACAGCCAAAAGGGAACCGCTCCGAACTTTTCCTTTGCCAAGCGGGTCACCTCATAGGTATCGCGGATCATCCCCTCTTTACCGCCCTTGCCGAAATAGCCGGTCAATTCACAGGTGCCGTGCCCCCGATGATCGTGGATCACCGTGGCATAGCCCTGCTCTGCCAGATAGGTCATGATCCCCAAATAGCGGGCACGGTGCTCCGCCATTCCGTGCACAAACTGCACGATCCCCTTGGGCTCGTCGGGAAATAAATAGGTTCCTTGCAACGCAACTCCGTCCACAGGAGAGGTAAAAGAAAAATCTTCACGCCGAATGTTCATCAATGAAGCACCGTCCTTTCATTATTCTAATTTTATTTTATCAAAACCCAAGAAGAACTTCAAGTTTTTATTGCATTTAATACCGTACAATGATAAAATAAAGGTGTATGCAATAATATATTGGGCAGAGCATTTTCTCTGCCTTTTTTAAGGAGTTGTTTGAAGATGGCAGAAGCAAAATTGAAAGTGCGTTTACTGACCCATACCCCCGATGGTGAAAAGATCGTTGCCGCCGCGGCGAAGCTTTGCTATGCCCGCGCCGATATCGATACCGTGCTGGACGGGCTGACCCCCGAAAAGACCAAGGATTTTTTGGAGATGCTCACCAATTTAGGGCACGCAAGCCCCATTGAGCATATCACCTTCACCTTCGGTATTGAAAATGTTTCCCGCGCCCTTTTGGCGCAGATCACCCGCCATCGGATCGCCTCCTTCAGCGTGCAATCCCAGCGGTATGTGGCAGAGGACGGTTTTCAGTTTGTGCTCCCCCCTGCCATCGCCGCCAATGAGGAGGCAAAGGCGCTGTATCTGGAGACCATGGACGAGCTTTCCGCGCGCTATACCAAGCTGACCGAACTGCTGATGGAAGGCACCGAGGGCACCACCGCCGATAAGAAAAAGGCCATTGAAGATGCCCGCTTTGTGCTCCCCAACGGCTGTACCACCAAGATGATGGTCACCATGAACGCAAGAAGCCTTCTGAACTTCTTCAATCTGCGGTGCTGTAACCGCGCCCAATGGGAGATTCGGGAGCTGGCCACCCAGATGCTGATGCTGGTGCGGGAGGTCTGCCCCACCCTCTTCCGCTATGCAGGTCCGCCCTGCGTAGCAGGAAAATGTCCCGAAGGGAAAATGACCTGCGGTAAGGCCGCAGAAATGAAACAACGGTTTTTAGGAGAATAAATATGGGCAAACTGATCGTGATCGACGGGCTGGACGGCAGCGGAAAAGGCACCCATTCCAAGCGCGTGACCGAAAAACTCAATGAGATGGGCATTCCTGCGATGCGCATCTCTTTTCCCGACTATGAGTCCCCCTCCAGCGCTCTTCTGCAGATGTATCTCCGCGGAGAGTTCGGCGCCCATGCAAACGATGTGAACGCTTATGCCGCATCGGTGCTGTTTGCCGCCGACCGCTTTGCAGGCTTTCGCACCAAATACCAAAAGCCCTATGACGAGGGCGTGATCTTGGTGGCAGACCGCTATACCACCTCCAATATCGTGCATCAGATGTGCAAGCTTCCTAAGGAAGAATGGGATACCTTTATCCATTGGCTCACCGATCTGGAATACGGCAAGTTTGAACTGCCCAAGCCCGATGCGGTGCTGTATCTTGATATGCTGCCCGAAATTTCCCAAAAGCTCATTGAGCGGCGGTATCGGGGCGACCTTTCCAAAAAGGATATCCACGAATTGGATGTGGAATATCTGCATAAAAGCCGCGAGGCGGCGCTCTATGTGGGCGAGCGGCTGGGGTGGCATATGTTGCCGATGTACGATGAGAGCGGCACCCCCCGTGAAAAAGATGCCAATGCCGCCATTGTTTTCAGTCATGTAAAGGATGTCTATGGACTTTAATACACCGAATTTTTCCCATAAACCCGCGGTGGATCGGTGGATGCGGGAGCAGGATATCTGCCTTTGCGATTCCACCTTCGGCAATCTTTATTGCTGGGCCGCCGCTTATGATGTTAAACTCGCCGTTACCGACGGCGGGTTTATTGTCCGTTGGGGCAACCGCTGCACCCTGCCCATCGGCAAGGACCGTAAAGCCCTCTTGGAGCAACTGCTGGCAGCGGGAGAAACCACCTTTTTGGGAATCGACGATGCCGCCAAATGCTGGATGGAAGAGCAGTTCCCCAACCGCTTTACCTTCACCGAACTGCGGGACAGTGCCGATTATATTTACAGTCGGGAATCACTGGAGTCCTTAAAGGGCAAAAAGCTTGCAGCAAAGCGCAACCATATCCATTATTTTGAAGAGCACTTTCAATGGGAGGTGCGCCCCATCGATGCATCCACCATGGAGGACGTGCTTGCCTTTAATGAAGAGTGGTGCCGCCAAAACGGTTGCTATCAAAACAGTTCCTTGGAGCGGGAGGGCTGCGCCGTGCGGCGGGCACTCCGCCATTATGAGGAGCTGGGCTATCAGGGCATCGCCCTCTATGCCGATGGGAAGATCTGCGGCTTTACCTGCGGAGAGCCTATGGGCAAGGAAGGCTTTTGCGTCCATATCGAAAAGGCAAACAGCGAAATTCGAGGTGCCTACCCGATGATCAATCGGGAGTTTGTCCGTTCCCTGCCCCCTTCCGTTCGCTGGATCAATCGGGAGGACGATGCGGGCGACGAAGGCTTGCGCAAAGCCAAGCTCAGCTACCGCCCCGAAATCTTATTAATGAAATATAAAGCAGAGGTCATCAAATGAAAAATGTAATTGTATTATTGGCAGAGGGCTTTGAAGAATTGGAAGCCTTTGCCCCCGTGGATCTGTTGCGTCGGGCAGGAGTTTCGGTGCAGACCGTGTCCATCACCGAAAAAACCGCCGTAAAAGGTGCCCGCGGCATTGTTGCCGTGGCAGACGCCACCTTGGCAGACTTGGAGCAGGAGCAGATCTCTGCCCTGATCCTCCCCGGCGGCTACCCCGGCTATGTGAATTTGGGAGAAAGCCCTGCCGTCTGCGCCCTGATCGAGGAG
>JAZQET010000055.1:0-45149 GCA_045539135.1 Eubacteriales bacterium
AAAGACAGCGTTCAGCGCATCCTCCGCTTGGGCGGCGGTATGAAGCCGCCCCAAGATCTTCAGTTCCTGCTCCTGCAAGGACTGCACCCCCAAAGAGATGCGGTTGACCCCCATCTCCTTTAAGCCTTTCAGCAAAGAAGCATCGGTGCTTTCGGGGTTCAGCTCCACCGTGATCTCCGCCTGCTCCGCCAAGGTAAAGGATGCTCGCGCCGCATCCATCAGCCGCTTCAGCCGCTCGATGCCCAAAAGGGCAGGGGTTCCGCCGCCGAAATAAAGGGTGGAAAGGGGGCGGTCTTCTTCTCCGCCCGCCTTGCGAATGGCCTGCTCCAAAGCGGCGCAATACCGCTCCTTTTCCTGCTCCCCCGCAGGGGCGGAATAAAAGGCGCAATAGGCGCATTTTTGCTTGCAGAAGGGAATGTGTAAATAAAGCGACAGCATCAGGAATCCAACTTCAGCACCGCCATAAAGGCCTCTTGCGGCACCTCTACGCTGCCCAACTGGCGCATCCGTTTTTTACCCTCCTTTTGCTTCTCCAGCAACTTTTTCTTACGGGTAATATCACCGCCGTAGCACTTGGCAAGCACATCCTTGCGCAAGGCCTTCACCGTTTCACGGGCGATGATCTTGCCGCCGATGCAGGCCTGAACGGGCACCTCAAACAACTGTCTGGGAATGTGCTCCTTCAGCTTCTCCGCCATCCGACGGGCACGGGGATAGGCTTTATCGGTATGCACAATAAAGGAAAGGGCATCCACGATCTCCCCGTTCAGCATAATATCCAGCTTCACCAGCTTGGACTCCCGATAATCCGCCAGCTCATAGTCCAGCGAGGCGTAGCCGCGGGTGCGGGATTTTAAGGTATCAAAAAAGTCATAGATGATCTCGCCCAAGGGCAGTTCGTAATGAAGGGTCACCCGATCTGCATCCAGATAGCTGGTATTGATATAGATGCCCCGCCGATCCTGACAAAGCTCCATAATATTGCCGATAAACTCCTTGGGGGAGATGATATCCGCCTTCACAAAAGGCTCCTCGGTCATGGCAATGGTGGCGGGATCGGGATAATTAGTGGGGTTATCGATCCGCAGTACCGTGCCGTCGGTCTTGGTGACCCGATAGCTTACCGAAGGGGCGGTGGTGATGATATCAATTTGGAACTCCCGCTCGATCCGCTCCTGAATGATCTCCATATGCAAAAGACCCAAAAATCCGCAACGGAAGCCAAAGCCCAAGGCAATGGAGGTCTCCGGCTCAAAGAGGAAGGAGGCATCGTTCAACTTCAGCTTGGCAAGAGCTTCCTTCAGATCGTCGTAACGGGCACCGTCTGCGGGATAAACACCGGAAAAGACCATCGGGGTGCAGGGCTTATAGCCTGCCAAAGGCTCGGCGCAGGGGCGCTGACACAGGGTGACGGTATCGCCCACGCGGGTATCCTCCACGCTCTTGATGGAGGCGGTGAGATAGCCCACCTGCCCTGCCTGCAAGACCCCCGAAGCCTCAAAGCCCAAGGGGCGCAAAAAGCCGCATTCCACTACATCGAATTCGGCGCCGGTGGCCATCATCCGAATGCGGTCGCCTGCCTTCAAGGTGCCTTCCATCATACGGATATATACAATGACGCCTTTATAACTGTCGTAATAACTGTCAAAGATCAAGGCAGACAAGGGTGCCTTGGGGTCGCCCGTGGGAGCGGGAACCTGCTCCACCACCGCCTCCAGCACCGCTTGCATATTGATATTGTTTTTTGCGGAAACGCGGGGCGCATCCATGGCGGGAATGCCGATCACATCCTCGATCTCCTGCGCCACCCTTTCGGGGTCGGCGGCAGGAAGATCGATCTTATTGATCACAGGGATCAGCTCTAAATCATTATCCAACGCAATATAGGTATTGGCAAGGGTCTGCGCCTCAATGCCTTGAGAAGCATCCACCACCAGCACCGCGCCTTCGCAGGCGGCAAGGGCGCGGGAGACTTCGTAGTTAAAGTCCACGTGCCCCGGTGTGTCGATCAGGTTGATCTCATAATCCTCGCCGTTTTGGGCGCGGTAATCCAAGCGGACTGCGCGGGCCTTAATGGTAATGCCCCGCTCCCGCTCCAGCTCCATATTATCCAGAAGCTGGTCTTCCATCTCCCGCTGCTCCACCGTGTTGCACAGCTCCAGCAGGCGGTCGGCAATGGTCGACTTTCCGTGGTCAATATGGGCAATAATTGAAAAGTTACGAATGTTTTTCTGATTCACAAATGTTACTCCTTGTTTTCTTGGGGTTGTTCCTCTTCCGGATCGGGAACGGTTTCCAAAAAGGCATCCAAAACCGAAAGGTCAGGCTCTTGCAAAGGCTCCGGCTCTTCGGGGGGATCCAAATGCAGGCGACCCAGCAGATAAGCGGCCAGCACCATCAGCACAAGGGCGATGACGGCATCCACCGCCTTGGTAAGGGTGACCCCCACCAACAGCGGGGCAAAGAAGGCGCAGGGCAAAAAGACCAACGCAATCCCTGCCGACCAAAGCATCCGCCCCTTGGAGCAGACCGCGCCGGTGAGCATCTTCACAAAAGAATACACAAAGATCAATGCGGCGCACCAGCCCAGCATCCCCAAAATATTGGCGCTGATATGGACATACTTATAAGTGTCCCAAAAATAATGCACCGTTTGCAGGCAAAGCCAAATGGCAGGCAGGATCGCCAAAACATCGGTATGCTTGGGAGAATTTGCCATCCCCAAAAAGCCGATGGCGGCCGCCAGTGCCGCAACTGCGGTCACGGTATTGATGGTGGTGGAAGCGCCCATCAGCAACAGCACACCCTTCACCGCCACCGCCGCGCCCATCAGCGCCAAAACGATCCGTGCAAAGGTGGTACTGCCGCACACGGCAGCGCCTTCCGCCTGCCGATGGAACAAGCCTGCTCCGCATAGCAATAAAAAGACCACCGCCGCCGCCAAAACCGCGGTCAGCGCCCAATTCAGGGTAGTGGCAAGGGGAGCGGTGGTATAGTACCCCTCCCCGTCTAATGTATACAAATATTCCGCAATGCGGATGCCCAGTGCTCCAAGGGCAAACACCCCTGCACCAACCCGCGCCAGCTTGAATCTCATAAAGTTAAACTCCTTACATAGTTATACATCGTATATTATATAATTTTTAATATAAAAAGTAAATAGATTTCCGCCGAAAACTTTTCCGCAAGGAACAGTTGCAATTCCCAAGAAATTATGGTAGGATATAGGGTAGCAAGATTTTTAGTGAGGATAATATATGATCATTATTGAAGATTATAAGCAGAAATTTAATGAGTTCAAAAAAGACTTGGAGACCTTGGAAAAGGCGCTGAAGATCGGAGCTCTGCGGGTCAAGATCGAAGAGGATGAAGCCCTCACCGCCGCCCCCGGATTTTGGGATGATATTGCAGGCAGCCAAAAGGTGCTTCAAGTGATCAAGAACAATAAAAAGACCGTGGAAAACTATGAAAAAATGGTCTCTGCCCATGAAGATCTGGGCGCTCTTCTGGAGATGGCGGAAATGGAGCCGGAAGAGATGGAAGAAGAAGTAGTGCGTGAGTTTGCCGACTATGAGAAAAAATTGGAGGCCGCCAACCTGCAGACCCTCCTTTCCGGCGAATTTGATCAAAATAACGCCATTCTCACCTTCCACGCAGGTGCCGGCGGCACCGAGGCGCAGGATTGGGTGGAAATGCTTTATCGGATGTATCTCCGCTTCGCCCAGCGGCACGATTATAAGGTAACCGTTCTGGATTATCTGGACGGGGATGAAGCAGGCATCAAAAGCGCCTCCATCTTGGTGGAAGGGCAATATGCCTATGGCTATCTCAAGAGCGAGATGGGCGTGCACCGCTTGGTGCGCGTTTCCCCCTTCGATGCCTCCGGCAGACGGCAGACCTCCTTCGCTTCGGTGGAAGTAATGCCTGAAATCGACGATAGCGTGGAGGTGGAGATCCGCCCCGAGGATATTAAGATGGAAGTGTTCCGCTCCAGCGGCGCAGGCGGTCAGAAGGTCAATAAGACCTCTTCGGCAGTGCGCCTGATCCACCTGCCCACCGGCATTGTGGTCTCCTGTCAGAATGAGCGAAGCCAGTTCCAAAACCGCGATATGTGTATGAAGATGCTGAAATCCAAGCTGGTGGAGATCAAAGAGCGGGAAAATCTGGAGCGCATCGAGGATATTAAGGGCGACCAGATGAGCAACGGCTGGGGCAGCCAGATCCGTTCCTATGTGTTTATGCCTTATACCCTTGCCAAGGATCACCGCACCAACTTTGAGATGGGCAACATCAACGCCGTAATGGACGGCGATATCGACGGCTTCATCAATGCCTACCTGATCTATCTTTCCCATAAAGAGTAAATAAAAAGAGCAAACCGCATTTTCGCGGTTTGCTCTTTTTGTTTTATTCCGTTTATTCGCCGCGATGCTCCGCGTCCACCTCATACCGTGTTGCTACGCAAAGGGATTTTATTTGCTCATAGGTGTTCATACTTTCGGGGACTTGAATCGTCATCCGAGAATCTCCTACAGGGAAAGCAACGACACCTTCTTTTGCATAATACAAAAAGCCATCTTCAGTTAAAGAAATCCCAAGTTGATTCACCAGCGGCTGCATCGGTTCTTTTCCCTTAAACCGATTGGGATTGGCATAAGTCACCGTAATATTCATCTTATCGTTATCGGGATCGGCGATCAACTTATAACGATATTGAATATTGTATTCCCATACCGTGATGCGGTATAAAGTATATCCTTCCGGAATGGCGGCAGGAACATAAAAGTGATCAAAGTATTTTGCCAAATCCGTTTTCGTTTCCGATGTTGCCGCATTCAACAGTTCCTGCAAAGAAAAATAGAGTTCTTTAACGATATCGTCGGTCTCAAAATTCGTTGGAGCCTCTTCCGTGGGCTCGTTGATCGCGGGCTCTTGCTCTGCTTTTATTGCTTTAAGATCTTCTGTTGAGAGGGTCATCCGAAGGGGGTCTTCGGTGGTGCAGTTGGCGTATCCCCCTGCTTGATCGGGCAAAAAGGTGTAGGTCTCCGTAGCAAAATATTCGTCATTCAGCCAATTCAGAAGGAACAAATATTCCTTCCCGATCTCCAATTCAAAGGGATCGGTCACATAGGGCTCACCCTTCAAGTAGTCCAACGGATTAGACACCGAAACCGCAACCGACCCTTCTGCACAAACGCCCTTATACAGGGTATCTATCATTACGGTATACACAGTGCGCCGATGGGCGGCCTGAACACCTTTCATGCTTGGGCCTTCCACCATCTGCTCCGGAATGTCCTCTTCTCCCTTCTTCTCGGTCACTCTCCCCAAAAGAACCAGCTCCGCCTCTGCAAGCCACTTCTCTTTGGACACTTCGTCATAGATTACTCCACCGATCTCCCCGCCTGAAGAATCAACCACGGTCTCCTTTTGGGATTCATCCTTTTTGGGGTCATCCGCTTGGGTTCCCTGAGAAGGGGCGGCTTCTTGCTGAACATCAAAGATTTCGGTATCTGCTGCCGCATTTTCTTCCTGCACTCTTGCCTTGCAACCGCTCATGGTCCATACCAGCAGCAAAACCATTGCAAGAGATAAAACGGTCTTTAATTTCTTCATAAGAGTCTCCTTTCATAAATGGGTTTAAGACCCTCTCCATCTTCAATATAGCAGGTGAAAAGCCGCTTGTAAAGCGGGTTTCGGAAACTTTTTAAGGTTCTCTCTTTTGACCAAAAAATGCCCAAAAAATTCTACATCCCCGCTTGCAACATTTTGCCCTTCTTATTCGTTTTCCTTTATTGAGAACACCAAAAAAGCAAGCCCCCGAAGGTTTCCTTCGGGGGCTTGCCGCTCTTCTACCCATCCCGTAATTGTTTTTCTTACCATGATCTTTTGCAGTTTTTTCAATAACTTCACAACATTTTGTTGTGAAGCTATTTTTTTACAGAAAAATAAATAAGAGCAAGCTATGTTATCATCGAGCTTGCTCTTTTTCTTTTTTCTTGTTTTTCCATTTTCGTTTATAGTAGCCCAAGCAGGTCGCCCCCGCATACCAAAGCATTCTAAATAAAAATAACATCCGCTCGCCCTCTTGTTTTTGCTCAAAATCTTCACAACATTTTGTTGTGAAGATATTTTTTACAGAAAAGATGCAGCGGGGAGGGAACTCCCTCCCCGCTTGTGCTTCGCTTATTCGGTCACTGTGTTATCGTTTTGATTTACCTCATACCGCGTGGCTACGCAAAGAGGTTTCAATTGCTCATAGGTGTTCATACTTTCGGGGACAACAATACTCATCCAAGAGTCTCCTACCGTAAAGTTGATCTCCCGATATTGGGGCAGATACAAAAGGTCATCTTCCGTTACATCAGTTTTATCCCGCGCAACAAGCATATCCAATGGGTTTTCAGTAGTCACTTGATCCGGATTTTTATAAATAAACTTGATCAAGTTTTTATAAGAATAGGGAACATCGCTCGGTTGATAATAATAGGTGATCTCGGTTTTGCTTACATTGATTCCTTCTAATACATAGTTTGACGGAAGTAAAGCAGGTACATAAAAATGGTTATAATGTTTGCTAAGAGTGTCTGTATTCATCAAAGTATCTGCCGATTGCACATTGTTTTCAGTCAATAGATTAACGGAACCCACTAATTCTTCAACGGAAAAATAAAACTTCTCATTCTTTCCATCTGTTCCGAGTTCTCCCGGTGATTGACTTACTGTATCCTCGGAAGGATTTGAAACATCTTGCTTATCTTCAAGATGAACCTCCGTCGAGCTCTCCTCTTTTTCGCCTTGAGGATCGTTGGCATTTTCACCCTTTTGAGGTTGATCATTGATCAAGGCATTTTCTGTTTCAACTTCATTTTTGTTTTCAACGACTTCATCTATTTTTGCACTCTCTTCTTGCGAAGGATGTGCACAACCGGTTACTAGCAGAAGGATCATAAGCAACCATATAATACTTTTCTGTATCTTTTTATAATTCATCGTGTCCTCCTTTATACTCCATATAGATAACTATTTATACGATCGTAACAAACCGTACACCAAGAACCAATTTGTCCATTAAATATGCACCTCTCATCAGAGAGACATTTTGGCAAGTTATATTTTGAATGAGATGCATTCAAATTGTGGCACAGTTCATGCAATGTTACTTCAACCATTTTTGATCTGCTAATATTCGTCGTATTTGACGTAACTAACGCTTTATTTCCGGCAACTGTTGCCAAACCAAAAATGGTGTAGTGCTCTTCTTCATCAGTTTCTTCATCAAGGCCATAACAACACAATGCATGCCCTACATAAGTTGTTGTATAATGTGTCACCGAAGGATTTGCATCAAGAATGTTATCCGCATTTTTATGATGTAAAGTTTCACAATATACATAATCTCCACAACCATAAACACAAGGGACTGCATTTGCGGTAGAACATCCTGCAATACTCAAATTGGATGCTAATTGTACAGAACTTACAGAAAAATCAACATTAAATTCATCAAAAAGGTATTCTGTCGCTTCTTTATAAATTGCAGTTAAATCTGCAACACTATAAGTATTCGTTGAATCATACAATATTCTGGCCTGTTTTTCAATATACGGAATAAAGAGCCACTGCTGATTTGCATTTCCGTAATATAACGATTGAATAACGCTTGCGCCCTCCGCACCGGAAGAACCGTATACTTCCACTCCTCGGAAGTTTCCGGTCACGCGGGTCAGGATTCCATACTTTGGCTTATAGGTGGCAGAATCATATCCGTTTGCCTCAATATAGAACTCCTGCCCTTTGGTGGTGGTTCCTTTGGTTTGCATCACCATCGGTAAGCCTTCTGTGAAGGAGTTGGTATTGACCGACAATGCCATATTAGTGTTTCTCGATGCCACAATTTTATAATATCCTGTAATCGAGGTTTGCTCTAACTTAAACAATTGACGGTCTCGATCCGACAGTGTTTTTTGAACCACGGTATTATCGGTATTCCAATGTAATACCTTTCCACTGGATACATTCATAATAATATATTCATTAGAGGTAGACAGGTTCGACCAACTCAAATTATTGACCGTTACCGTTCCCCCGCGGGGGTCGATCCATCCGCGTTTAACCAATCCGCTGCTTGTTTGATACTGAACATAATAATAAGTTACATTATTATACGGATTTACTTCCGTTCCCAAAACCATCAACGGATTTTCATTTGCATAGATCTCTCCGGTGGCATAATAGGTATTGGTGGTTCCGGGACCGCTGATCACCTGCGTTGTTGCCGTACAGGTGGCAGGGCGAAATACATCATAATCGATCCAAATATAGCTGGTCGGGTTCAACACGCTGATGGGAATGTAACCCCGTATCACCTTTCCATTCGGCACCTCATAATGAACATAAAAACAATCATATGTTCTACCGAGGAGGCACACGCTTGCTCCCAAAGGCACTGTGTAGGCTGTTGCCGCCGAAATACTCGGATATGGCGCATACATTAAGGTAGATGCGGCAGTTGTTGTACACCAAGTGTTAGTAAGAACCATCGACAAAGGCATTACTTGCTCATTTCCTGTGTCCCCGATGGGTTGCATTTCTTCCACCGAAAGTTCTTCGGCGACTGCCGGAGCTGCGCTCATAAACATAGAACCCAGCAACACAAAAACGATCAAACACGCAAAAATGTTGCGATATTTATAAATGTTTTTTATATACATTTTCTATTCCTCCTAAAATGTTTTATCAAACTCTTTCAGAAGGCGCGTAAAGTTTTTTATTCTATTTTTTCGTCTCGGCAACCTTACGCGCCGAAAACGGAGATCTTTAATGCTTGAGTACGCACAGGAATGGGTCGTGCGTTGCTTTTAAGACCGCCGTTGAACGCCAAAATATGCATGGCTCATTCCTCCTTTTTTAGATTAAGTTTACTTAAAAGATCGATCTTTACAATTCCACTATATCAATCTTTTTTCAAGTTGTAAACTGGATTTTCGGAACTTTTTCAACTTCTCCACCTTGCACAAAAAACGCCCAAAAATTTCTACACAAAAATCTGTCAAAAAATCGCTTCTCATTCGTATATTAAAGAGGGGGTATTTTTTCTCGGCGGCACTTTCTTGACGGACATCCCCCTCAATGATACAATAAAAGAAATCGAAAAAAGGAGTTTCGCAATGCTTTTATTTTATCTCTCTTTATTGGATACGGAAGAAGAAAAAGAAAAATTCCGCACTATATACGAACAATACCATCGCCCAATGTTACAGTATGCTCTGAAAATTTTGCGGCATCAAGAGGATGCGGAAGATGCAGTTCAAACAACCTTTGAAAAATTGATCAAAATCCTTAAAACCATTCAAGAGCCCGTTTCATCGGACACCAAAACGCTGATTATGGTGATCCTTCGAAACACTTGCAGAGACCTTTGGAGACAAAAAAAATACCGCTTTGCGGAATCGTTAGACCAAATTTCTCCCGGCGAACTCTCCTCCGGTGTCAATTACTTTGAAAACCTTGAAGTTCAGCAGCTCTATGATGCCATCGGGAAATTATCTGCGAAAGAACAAGAACTTTTGCTCTTAAAATGGTATCACGACCTATCGAACGATCACATTGCCAAAATTCTAAACATTTCTTATACGAACGCCTCAAAACGCATTGAGCGCACACGGGCAAAATTAAAAACCATTTTAGAAGAGGAGCAGCTCACCTATGAACCCCACCATTGATGCGATCACATTAAAACAAGCCCTGACTCCGTATGCAAAAGAGTTATCGTTCACTTTGCCCCAAGAGGAAGAATGCTTCGCCCTTGAGGTCTCTCCCCGCTTTGAGCGTCGGATGAAACGAATGTTACGAGATCATCAAAAATTCTATTATTTTTGGTTCAATACCCTCGGCAAACAGGTGGCATCCATCGTCATTTTGATTGTTCTCGGATTAACGGTCACCACATTTAGTGTAAAAGCGTGGCGGGAGCCGGTGGTTCAATTTGTTATTGAATTTTTTGAAAAATTCGCGTCTTTCACGGTAAAGCAAAACCCGCAAATTCCTGCAGAATTGATCGCAACGGAACCCACCTACATACCGGATGGATTCTTTAAAGTTTCAACAACAAAAAATGATTTCCAAAACATTATTCTGTACCGAAACTCTAACGGGGAAGAGTTCTTTTTCAAACAGCAATGCCTTTCTGCAACCACCGGCGGAGTCGACACAGAAAATGCAACCTTCCGCCCCATCATCATCAATGAGCGAGAGGGGATTATAAGCTTAAAAAACGGTCATGGCGTTATCAAATTCAGCACCGACCAATACCTATTTACGATTGTCGGCATTTTTACTGAAGAAGACCTGATAAACATAGCCGAATCCATTCCGTTGGAATAATTTTGAAAAATTTATAATTTTTTTGTCAAAAAACTCCATCTCATTCGTATATTAATTAGAGGGTATACCCTTTAATACATTGAGAAAGGAGGATTTTGCCATGAAAAAGGTTCTTTTATCGGTAGTTTTAATGCTCACGCTGATGTTCTCCATGGGAACCGGCACCTTTGCTTTGGCCAATGAGCCGGAAATTATGCCGCTTTATAACTACACAATAGATTATGATGTGGCGCTTTCCGCTTCCGGCAGTACACTTACCGGAACAGCCAATCTGACCGGCTACCAAGGAACCACCACCCAAGTCGATGCGGTTATGACCTTGCAGAAAAAAGGCCTGCTGCGCTGGAACGATGCTTCTACCGATTATAGCTACACGATGTATTCCTATTATGCCAATGCCCAAAACACCTATACCGTCGGCAGCGGTACCTATCGGCTGAAGGTTGTCTTTACCGTTTACAGCGGCTCGGCATCCGAAACCATTACGGCGTACAGCGATACGCTGAAAATCTAATTTCCTCTCTCGTTTTTCAAACAATGTACATTATTTGAAAAAGAACCTCGGAACGCAAGTTCCGAGGTTCTTTTCATTATTCCAATTCAAATGCGCCGGTATAAAGCTGATAGTATTTTCCTTTTTCGGCGATGAGCTTTTCATGGTTTCCCCGCTCAATGATCCGCCCCTGCTCCAACACCATAATCACATCGGAGTTTCTTACGGTAGACAAGCGGTGAGCGATCACAAACACGGTTCTGCCCTTCATCAGCCGATCCATTCCCTGCTGCACCAACGCTTCGGTACGGGTATCAATGGAGGAGGTCGCCTCATCCAAGATCATTACCGGAGGATCGGCAACGGCGGCTCTTGCAATGGAGAGCAGCTGCCGCTGACCTTGGGAAAGGTTGGCGCCGTTGGCGGTAAGCATAGTCTGATAGCCATCGGGCAAACGGCGGATGAAATCATGGGCATTGGCCAGCTTTGCGGCGGCAATGCACTCTTCATCGGTGGCATCCAATTTCCCGTAGCGGATGTTTTCCATCACGGTGCCGGTAAAGAGGTTCGTCTCCTGCAGAACCACGCCCAGGGAGCGGCGCAGGTCGTCTTTTTTGATCTTATTGATATTGATGCCGTCGTAGCGGATCTTGCCGTCGGCAATGTCATAAAAGCGGTTGATCAGGTTGGTGATGGTGGTTTTGCCTGCGCCGGTAGCGCCCACAAATGCCACCTTTTGACCCGGCTCTGCATACAGGGTCACATCATGGAGCACGATCTTCTCCGGCACATACCCGAAGTCCACATGATCCAATACCACATCCCCTGCCAGCTTGGTATAGGTGACGGTGCCCTCTGCCTGATGGGGGTGCTTCCACGCCCACATTCCCGTGCGCTCGGGGCACTCCACGATCTGACCGTCTACCTCTTTGCAGTTGACCAAGGTCACATAGCCCTCATCGGTCTCTGCCTCCTCATCCATCAGGGAGAAGATACGGGCGGCGCCTGCCTGCGCCATCACCACCGCATTGACCTGCTGGGAGATCTGGGAAACATTTCCCGTGAACTGCTTGGTCATATTAAGGAAGGGCACCACCGCCGCCAAGGTCAAGGGCAGACCCGAAAAGCTTAAATTGGGCACCTGCAGGATCATTAACATACCGCCCAGCAAGGCCACCGAAACATAAAGCACATTGCCGATATTGCCCAAAATAGGCATCAGGATATTGGCAAAGCGGTTGGCGCTTTCCGCATCCTTGAACAGTTGCTCATTAAGGCGGTCGAAATCCTTTTTACTCTCTTCTTCGTGGCAGAAGACCTGCACCACCTTTTGACCGTTCATGATCTCTTCCACAAAGCCTTCCATTTTACCCATGGACTGCTGCTGACGGACAAAGTAGCGGGCGCTGTTTCCGCCCACCTTTTTGGTAACAAAGGACATGGCGATCACACCCAAAAAGACCAGCAGCGTCATCCACACGCTGTAATAGAGCATAATGGAGACCACCATGGTGACCACCACAATGGCGGTGATCATACTGGGCAAACTTTGGGAAACCAACTGCCGAAGGGTATCGATATCATTGGTGTAATAACTCATAATATCGCCGTTATGGTGGGTATCGAAATAGCGGATGGGCAGTTTCTGCATTCCGTTGAACATCCGCTGACGCATTTTATTGAGGAACCCTTGGGTCACAATGGCCATCAGGCGGTTATAGGTAAAGGAACAGGTCAACGAAACAATATAAATGCAAAGCAAGGTCAGAGCGATGGTAAGGATGCCGCTATAGATCCCCGCCAAGGCTTCCGAGGGTGCCAAACCGCCCTCGATGGCGGCCAAGGCAGACTCGATCAGCGTTACGGTGCGCCCCATAAAGATGGCGGGCATGGTGCTGGAAACGGCGGTGATCAGCAAGCAGATCAACACCACCGTGAGATGGACGGGATAATCCCGAAACAACAGTTTTACCACCCGCATCAGGGTGCCCTTGGGGACCTTGATGGGCGGTCTGGTATCTGCTCTTTTAGCCATTTTCTGCACCTCCCTTATTTTGAGAGGTATAAACCTCTTGATAGATGGCATTGCGGGCAAGAAGCTCCGAATGGGTACCCATATCGTCGATCCTGCCGCCGTTCATCACAAGGATCAGATCCGCATCCTCCACCGAGGAGATCCGCTGGGCAATGATCAGCTTGGTGGTACCGGGGATCTCTTCACGGAAGGCTTTGCGGATCATGGCATCGGTGCGGGTATCCACCGCGCTGGTGGAGTCATCCAAGATCAATACCTTGGGCTTTTTCAGCAGGGCGCGGGCGATGCAAAGCCGCTGCTTCTGACCGCCCGAAACATTGGTGCCGCCCTGCTCAATATGGGTATCATACCCATCGGGGAACTGCATAATGAAATCGTGGGCACAGGCAAGCTTGCAAGCGTGGATCAACTCTTCATCGGTGGCGTTCAGATCGCCCCAACGCAGGTTTTCCTTAATGGTGCCCGAAAAGAGCACATTCTTTTGCAACACCACCGCCACCTGATCTCTTAAGGTATTCAGGTCGTATTCCCTTACATCTGCGCCGCCCACCTTGACGGAGCCTTCGGTCACATCATACAGGCGGGAGATCAACTGGATCAAAGTCGTCTTACTGCTGCCGGTGCCGCCGATGATCCCCACCGTCTGACCGGACTTGATATGCAGATTAATATCCTGCAGGGCAAATTCCTCTGCCTTCTCGGAGTATTTAAAGCGGACCCCTTCGAAATCCAAAGAACCGTCTGCCACCTCCAAGAGGGGGTTTTCGGGGTTGCGGATCATCGCGCCCTCATCCAGCACCTCCACAATACGGCGGGCAGACTCGGCAGACATGGTGAGCATCACAAAGATCATGGAGAGCATCATCAGGCTCATTAAGATCTGCATTCCATAGGTCAGCAGAGCGGAAAGCTGCCCCACCGTCAAAAGGGAACTGTTGCTGGTGACCACCAGCTGGGAGCCGAAATAGATGACCACCAGCATCACAATATGCAGGCAAAGCTGCATCAGCGGGTTATTCAATGCCAAGATCTTTTCGGCGCGGGTGAAATCGGCGGCCACATCCTCCGATGCGGCGGCAAACTTCTCCTGCTCCCGCTCTTCCCGCACAAAGGATTTTACCACCCGCATACCCTGAATGTTTTCCTGCACGGAATTATTCAGGTTATCATACTTGCGGAACACCTTGCGGAAGATGGGCATTGCCTTGCGGGCGATCATAAAGAGCCCGAAGCCCAAGATGGGCATCACCACCACAAACACCCAAGCCATTTTTCCGCCCATATAAAAGGCCATCACAAAGGAAAAGACCATCATAAAGGGGGAACGGAAGGCGGTGCGCACCAGCATCATATAGGCCATCTGCACATTGGCCACATCGGTGGTCAGACGGGTGACCAAAGAGGATGTGGAAAACTTATCAATATTACCGAAGGAAAAGCGCTGTACATTATAAAACAGATCTTTCCGTACATTTTTCGCAAAACCGCAGGCGGCAGTGGCGCAAAAATGCCCTGCCAGACCGCCGCAGGTCAGCGAAAGGACCGCCATGATCACCAGAATAATGCCGTATTTCAACAGCACCTTCATATCACAGTCGCCCTGAATTTCATTGACTAGCTCCGCCGTCATAAAAGGAAGGATGCATTCCAGCACCACTTCCAGCATCACGATCAAAGGAGACAAAACAGATGCAGTCTTATATTCCCGAATGCATCCTGCCAGTCGTTTGAGCATTGAAAGAACCTCCTGTTATTATAGTTCTCGAACTTTATTATTTTAACAGAAATATCCTTTAGGGTCAATGGATTTCCTGCCATTCCTCCGTGAATTTTTTGTGAACGAAAAGAGCACCACCTTTTCCCTTTTGCATAGCATAAAGTATGAGGTGATGGAAATGACATTTCACATTATGGGCGGCGATCTCCGCCAGCGCTATCTGGAGGCATACATAAAAAGCAAAGGCTTTACGGTGACCTCCTCCTATTTGGGGAGCACCGCGCCCCCCGATTGGCAGGCGGATCTTCTGATCCTGCCCCTGCCGGTCACAAGGAATCAAAAGACCCTCAACACCCCCCTCTCCAAAGAACGCATCTCCCTTGAAACCATAGCCGAACGCTTTCAAGGCAAGGGGGTATTCGGCGGCATTTTACCGCCCTTTGAAAAGGCGCCTTTTAAGACCTATGATTACTTTACCGCCGAGGAGGTCACCCTTGCCAATGCGGTGCCCACGGTGGAAGGCGCCCTTGCCCTCGCCATTGCCAACACCTCCTTTACCCTTTGGCGGCAGCCGGTCTTGGTATTGGGCGGCGGGCGGATCGGTCAGCTTTTGGCGTTGCGGCTCACCGCGCTGGGCGCCCGTGTGACGGTGGCGGCGCGGCGAAGCGAGACCCTTGCGCTCTGCCGCAATCTGGGCGCGGAAGGGCGGTTTTTTGAGGATGTTCCCTACCACCGCTTCCGCCTGATCTTCAATACCGTCCCTGCCCCTGTTTTAGGGGAAGAGCAGTTCAAGCAATTTGCCCCCGACACCCTCTTGATGGAGCTTGCCTCCGCTCCCTTCGGCTTTGATCCCGCCCTTGCGGTCAGCCACGGAGTTTCGGTGCTGAACGGGCAGGGACTGCCGGGGAAATACGCCCCCGAAACTGCCGCCGCCATCATCGGTGATTACATTTTAAAGGAGATGGAACACCTTGCCTGAACCCTTACGCATCGGCATTGCCCTGACCGGCTCTTTTTGCACCCTGAACCGCGTGCTTTCCGCCATTGAGCCTTTGAAGGAGCAATATGCCCTTTACCCCATTATGTCCCCCATCGTTTATAACAGCGACACCCGCTTCGGCACCGCATTCGAGTTTCGCGCCCGCTTGGAAGCGCTCACAGGGCGAGAGATCTGGCACACCATTCCCCAAGTGGAGCCCATCGGCCCCAAAAAGCTCTTGGATGCCCTTCTCATCGCCCCCTGCACCGGCAACACCTTGGCAAAGCTTGCCTTGGGGGTCACCGACACCGCGGTGACCATGGCGGCAAAATCCACCTTACGCAACCACCGCCCCATCATCATTGCCCTTTCCACCAATGATGCTTTGAGCGGTTCCGCCAAAAACATCGGTGCTCTGCAGTCGTTAAGAAACTATTACTTTGTGCCCTACGGGCAGGACGATGCCGCCCAAAAGCCCCGCTCCTGCGTGGCAGAGATGGAGCGGATCCCCGAAACCCTCGCCGCCGCCTTGCGGGGTGAGCAGATCCAACCGATGTTGACATAAATGAAGCGGTATGCAGAACCATCTGCATACCGCTTTTGCTGTTATTCTTTTCCTTTTCGAAACAGATCCTCGTCCAGCACGATCTCCATGATCTTCTGATAATACACCGAAGGATTTGCACGGAACCGCTCCGCCACATAATAAGCATCCTTCCGATCGGGCACCAGCACCTGATAGGAAAGCATGGTCTCTCCGCCCTCCCGAATGGTGCAGGTCACAGAAAACCCACTGTCCGAAGGCATGATCTCCGCAAAGGTCTGATCGTCCTCCTGCTTTTGCTTCAAGGCGGCATTCAGCGCCGCAAGGGTCTTGCTCTTCACATTATGAGGCAGGCGCTGCTCATACTCGCCCACCACCTCAAGACCTTTTTTGGTGATGCGGTAGCTTCCCGTTTCCTCCAGCGAGGCAATATCCATCAACCCCGCCATCAGCAACTGCTCGGTGGCCTCCGCATAGGCGAAATATTCCACCAAACCGTCTGCCATCAAAACATCGGTCAGTTGACTCTCCTTCAGCACACAGTTGGCCTCTTTCAGCAGGTAGAGGATCAGGGCTTTGATATCGGGCATTTCATTTAATCCGCCTAATTCGGGCATGGGACACGCTCCTTCTTCCGTTATTGCTTTTATTATAACACTCTTTCCCCCATAAAGCAAGAGCGGAACACCGAGAATTTAGCATTGCAATGCCCATTCTTTTCAGGTATAATAGTAGCAGAAACGAGGTGTATCCATAATGAAAACATTAACCGTACCCTTTGGGACGCTGCCCGACCGTCCTTTGGGAGCCATCGATCAATACCCTTGGGATGAAAAAAACTATCGCCCCCAAGGAGAGCTGACCCTCTCTTATGATGAGAGTGCCCTTTATGTGAAGCTTTTTGCCCCCATCAAGGAAGCACTGACTATCCTCACCACCGAGGACAACGGCCCTGTTTGGGAAGATAACTGCTTGGAATTCTTCTTTGCCCCCTTCGGCAGAGAGGAAGACTATCTCAATATCGAATGTAACCCCGTGGGTGCCATGGTCATCGGCAAGGGCGCAGGGCGCCACGATCGCCGATCGGTGGTGGCAGAACTAAAACCCCAAATGAATGTAAAGACCACCCGTTGGGACGGGCTGGGCTGGGAGACCTGCTATCGGATCCCCTTTGCCGCCGTCTCCGCCGTCTACGGCAAGGACTTTGCCCCCAAAAAAGGCGACCAATTCTGCTGCAATGCCTACCTTTGCGGGGAAAAGACCCCCATTATGCACTTCGGCAGTTGGAGCCCCATTGATGCCCCCGCGCCGGATTTCCACCGCCCCGAATGCTTCGGAACAGGAGTGTTTGGCTGATGGGATTATTTAAGAAGAAAAAAGAAAACGATGAGACCCTCGCCCTTTTGAAAAAGCTGGATAAGCGCACCATCTCTTCCTTTTCCCAAAGAGACCCTGTGACCTATCAGGAGCGGATTTTGGGAAGAGCAGGTGCCTTCAGCATCGCCGAGGATACCCTCATCGTCTCCTGCAATAACCAAATTCTGTTCCGCCACCCCTTGAAGGAGATCAAGGCCTATGAGCTGATGAACCTTTCGGGAATCGTTATGAGCGTGGGCGACGCCCGCTACATCGCCTATTATACCGACGGAACATTGGGAAAGAAAAAATAAAGAACGATCCGCCGTGCCTTTTGGCACGGCGGATTCTATTTATTCAGTTGCACAGCAGTTATTTTTTCATTACTTCGTTATAGATCTCGCTTTTGGGCACGCCCCGATCGGCGGCGGCCGCTTTGATGGCCTCTTTTTTGGAAAGACCCGTTTCCACATAATATTCCACATGGGCGGCGGGCGAAAGCTTTTCCCAAAAGGCTTCTTCCTGCTTTTCCTCGGCGGCGCCCTCCACCACGATCACATATTCTCCGCGGGGGTCCTGCTGCTCATAATAGGCGATCATTTCCTCCACCGTGCCCCGTTGAACCGTTTCATACAGCTTGGAAAGCTCACGGCAAAGGGCAATTCTGCGATTTCCAAGATGTTCCGAAAGATCCTGCAAGGTGCCCCGCAGTTTTTGGGGCGCTTCATAAAAGATCAGGGTCTCTTTGGCATATTTTACCCCCTCCAGATGCTCCCGCCGATTTTTCTTGGCGGTGGAGAGAAAGCCCTGAAAGGAGAACCGCCCTGTGGGCAATCCCGAAAGCACCAAGGCAGAGATCAGGGCGCAAGGTCCGCAAACGGTCGACACCTCATACCCCTCTTCCGCCATCAGCTTCACCAGATCCTCACCGGGATCGCTGATGCCGGGCATTCCCGCATCGGTCACCAGCGCGCAGGTCTTGCCCTCGCGGATGCGGGCAAGGATCTCCAAGCCCCGCTCCCGTTTATTATGTTCAAAATAGCTGATCAGGGGCTTTTTGATCCCCAAATAATTCAAAAGCTTTAAGGTATTGCGGGTATCCTCGGCGGCAATGAAGTCCACCTTTTCCAAGGTTTCCCTGCAACGGGGAGAGATATCCCCCAAATTGCCGATGGGCGTTCCCACCAAATATAAAACAGGCTCGCTCACAGTTCCCGCTCCCTTCCGTAGATCTTCAGCAGTTCATCGGACATTTCTTTATCTTCCCGATGCAAAAATAAGGTAGGCTCTGCCACCAGCTCCCGCTTACTGTGCAGGATCCCTTCCAGCAAAACCAAGGCAGGCCGCTCCCCTGCATAGGCCTCCACCATCCGCAGACGGCTGACGGCAAAGCCGTATTTTTCCATCTGCCCGAAGATCTCAGGCAGGCGGAAGGGGCGGTGGACCATCACCAACCGCCCGCCGCTTTTCAGCAGATAAGCCGCGGCGGAGATCACATCCTCCAAGGTGCAGGCCACCTCGCGGCGGGCCAGCTCCCGATGGGGATTTTGCCCCAAAATTCCTCTGCCCACAGGCTCATAAGGGGGATTGACCGTCACCAGATCATAGGCACGCCCTTCGGCAAGGGTGCGAATGTCCTTCAAATCGCCCTCCGTCACCTTGATCCGATGGGTGCAATGATTTTCTTCCGCGCTCCGCTCCATCAGGCGGCAAAGATAAGGCTGCAGTTCCAAGGCTTCCGCCTGCTCTGCCTGCCCCTTTGCCAGCAGTAAAAAGGGGACGATCCCCGTGCCGCTGCACAGGTCGATCACCCGCTCCTTGGGGGTACAGCGGGCAAAATCCGCCAACAGCACCCCATCGGTGCCGAAACGGAAAAAGCGGCTGTTCTGCCAAAGCTGCCAGCCGCCTAACTGCAGGTCATCCAAACAGTCAAATTCCTTCATCATTTTCCCTCTTTGAAGGCTTTGATCCGAAGATCTTCGCCATAGAAAAAGCAATAAGCAAAATTGCCCAGCAGGCGGGAGACCACCCGCTCATCATAATACTTCTGCAGACCCGAAAGATCCAAATTGGTGGAAAAGACGATCTTTCTTCCGGTGCGCAACCGTTGATCGATCACATCCGCCATGGTTGCCATGGTATAGGCGGTGGTGCTTTCGGTGCCAAGGTCATCCAAGATCAGAAGATCGGCGGTCAAAAACTGCTCCAGATCCTCTTTATCGTCCTTAAACCGCAAGCCCTCAATACGGCGCACAAATTCCGGCGCGCTGATATAGATCACACTCTTTCCCTGCTCCAGCAAGGCTCTTGCGATGGCGGTGGAAAGATAGGTCTTACCCAAGCCGGTAGCGCCTGTAAAGAGCAGGTTTTTGGTCTGCTGATCAAACCGCTCGGCAAAATCCTTGCAAAGGGCATAGATCCGCTTCATATTATCCCGCGGGGAAAGCAATTTTCCGTCGGACTCCCCGCTGTATAAAGAAAAGTCAAAATTTTCAAAGGATTGATCGGTGAGCGCCTGCTCCAGATTGGAGGAACGGAAGTTTTCGGCGATCAGCGCCTTGCGGAAGCAATCGCACATACCGTCCTCCGCCATCCCCGTATCCTGACATTTTTCGCACTGAAAATGAGGCGTAAGATCCGCCCCGATCTCCAGAAGGTAGCGCTCCCGCTCCTGCTGCAACTGCTCCAAGGTCTCCTTCAAGGAGCCCACATTTCCTGCACCTGCCTGCGCCAAGCAATAGCGGGCGCCTGCCTCGGTGATCTTCCGATCCATCTCCAAAAGGGCGGGAAATTCCCGATAGATCTGCTCTCTCCGCTCGGCGGCTTCATAGACCGCTTCTGCGTGGCGGGCGGCAAAAATGCCCCAAAGCTCTTCGTTTTTTCTCATTTGGCACCCCCTGCCTGCATCCGCTCAATGGCGATGCGCTCCAGTTCCGAAAGACCCTCATGCTGCTGACGGCCGGTGGGAACGGCGGTTTGATCTTCAATATCCTTGACCTTTTTATAGCCCTTTTGGCTCCAGTCCTCTAAAATCTTATTCATATACGCAAAGGACATTTGATTTTTGCGGTCCATACAGCGATTGTATGCCTCCACGATCAGCTCCTCGGTCAACCCCATGGCCGCCCAAGCGTTGATCATCTCCTTCTGCTTGGGAGAAAACGCGGTGCGAATACCGAAGATCCGCGCCAAGCGGTTTTCCAGCGCGCGGGATTCCTCCAGCCGACGGATCTGCTCCTCTGCCTTTTCAAAGGTATCGATCCCCTCGTCGTACCAAGCGGCGGCCACCGTCTCCATATACCGATAGGAGAATTTCCCGATGCTGTTGCAATAAGCGGCAAGCTGCACGATCATTTCGGGAGAAAAATGCAGATTTTCCGCCATATTATAAAAGAGGGAGACGGTCAGAGAATTCATGGTCTTTCCGCAGACTCGCTGGATCTCCCCGATCATATCGCGGAAATCCTTGGAGGTCTCTTCCAAAATCACGGTGGGCTGCACCCGCGGCAGTTCCTTGGGCTGCACCGTTTTGATGCCGCTCACCAGCCGCAGCTTCCCCTGCTCCTTCACAAAGATCCGCTCCTTGACCCAAAAATCAATGGCGCTCTCCACATCCTCTTCGGAAATGTTGCAAAATTTGGCGATGGATGCCCCATCGTGGGCGAGCTTATCGAAGCGCATTAAAAACAGCAGTACCTTCAGCTGGGCGCCGGTGGCAATGCCTAAAAGACCGTCCACCACACGGGTCGGGACGGCCACACTCTGCATTCTGGTTTCTTCAAATTGATACTTCATCCATACACCTCACGAATTATTAATTTCATTATATAAAATCCTTTTGGAAAAATCAATAGACAAAGCCTGCCTTCTTATGATAAAATATTGAAAACGAGGTGTGAATGATGTTTTTGGACAAATTCAAAAAAGAACGGTTTATGATCGTGGGATTGGGAAATCCCGGAAAAAAATATGAAAATACCCGTCATAATATCGGGTTTATGGCATTGGATGTATTGGAAAAGGAATGGGGCGCATCCCCCTTCGGCAATAAAAAGACCGCCACCCTTTCCAAAGCAAGGGTCGAGGGCAAGGAAGTAATTCTGGTGCGCCCTTTGACCTTTATGAACCTTTCGGGAAGCGCCGTGAACGAAGTGGGCGCCTTTTATAAGATCCCCCCCGAAAATATTCTGGTGATCGCCGATGATGTTTCCATGGCGGTGGGCAGAATGCGGATTCGGGATAAGGGGAGCGACGGTGGGCACAACGGTTTGAAAGACATTATCCGTGTGTTGGGCACCGACCGCTTATTGCGGATCAAGATCGGGGTAGGTCAAAAGCCCCATCCCGATTATGACCTTGCCGATTGGGTGCTCTCCCGCTTTCCCAAGGAAGACCTTGCTACCTTAAAAGAGGTGCTGGCCACCGTGCCCGATGCGGCGCGGCTTTTGATCAACGGTGAATGCGCCAAGGCGCAAAATCAATATAACAGGTAGGTTTTATGGAACTTTACTCCCTCTTGCGGCAAGAACCTGCCCTGAACGCTCCGCCGCCTGCCCTTCCCCATCCCGTTGCCATCAGCGGGATGCAGGGGCAGAGCAGTATTCTTGCCGCCGCGTACCTTGCAAAAAAATGGAATCATAAGGGAATTTTCGTTGCCCGCGAAGAGGCGGGGGCGGCAGAAATTCTCGCAGCTTTTCGCGCCCTTTTGGGGGAAAAGGTCTATTACCTGCCGGAGCGGGACTTCCGCTTCGACCGCTACTCCGCCCGCTCCATGGAACGGGAGCATCAGCTGGCAGAGACCTTAAAGCATCTGAAAAACGGCGATTATGAAATGATCGTTGCCCCCCTGAGCGCCCTTTTGATGCCCTGCCCGCCGCCGGAAGAAAATGAAAAGGACGGCTGGGCTCTTGAAGCAGGCACCACCTGCTCCTTGGAGGAGCTGACCCTCTTTTTGGCAGACAGCGGCTATACCGCCTTCGATCTGGTGGAGGGAAGCGGCACCTTTGCCCGCCGCGGCGGCATTTTGGATGTGTTTTCTCCCAATTACCCCGACCCCTTGCGGATCGAGTTTTTCGGCGATGAGATCGACCGCATCGCCTTTTTCGATCCTCTCTCCCAGCGCACGGTGGAAACGGTCTCCCAAGCGGAGATCGTGGCCTGCCATTCCCGCAAAGGGGAAGAAAAACGGCTGTATCAATTATTAAAAGAACGTTCCTCCGACCACCCCGCCATCAAGCGGGATCTGGAGCTTTTGGAGCAGGGGGGCACCGTTGCCACCGACCGCTATCTTCCCCTGCTTTATCCCGACCTTTATACCCCGCTGGATCTTCATAAGGGTCTGCTTTTTATCGAAGAATACGGCAGACAGCAAAAGGTCTTTTCCTTTTTGGATTGGCAGCTTCAAGAAGAGCTTACCCGCCTGACCGAAAAAGGAGAATATATGGCAGACGGTGCCTATTTTCTGTCCAAAGAAGCCTTTGAACAGCGGCTGAACCAAAACACCTGGCTCTTCTCTGCCCTGCCCGACGGTTTGGGCGGTCTCCCCTTGGGGGATCTTCGGCAGATGCGGGTGTTGGAGGACCATATCCCCTATTATCAAGAAGAGACCCTTTTCGGCGAGCTGAAGCTTGCCTGCGAAGAAGGCTATACCGTTTGCCTTTTGGGGGAGCGGGCAGAGGAGCAAAAAAGCCGCCTCTCCCTCCATCGGCTTCCCCTTGCGGAGCAGCCCAAAGCAGGGGCGGTCGCCTGCCTTCCCTCTCCCTTGAAAATGAACCTGCGGTTCCCCGATGCCAAGGTACTGTTCCTTTGCGACGGCGGCAAAAAAACCGAGCATCCCCGCCGAAAGGGCGCCCCCAAAGGGGAACGGATCCGCTCCTTCAACGATCTGGAGATGGGCGATCTGGTGGTGCACGTTTCCCACGGAATCGGTGTTTATAAGGGCATCCGTCAGGTGGAAAACCAAGGGGTGACCAAGGATTATATCGTGATCGGCTATGATAAGGGAGATACCCTTTTCGTTCCCTGCCCCCAATTAGACTTAATTTCGAAATATATCGGTTCTTCGGAAGATAAGACCGTCAAGCTCTCCCGCTTGGGCGGTACTGCTTGGGAGAAGACCAAGGCCAAGGTAAAAAACCAATCCCGCGAGGTGGCAAAGGAGCTGATCGCCCTCTATGCCAAGCGGCTGAATGCCCCCGGGAACCCCTGCGACCCCGATACCGATTGGCAACTACGGTTTGAAGAGCAATTCCCCTATGAGGAGACCGAGGATCAGATCCGTTGCGTGGAGGAGATCAAAAAGGATATGGAGCAACCCTATCCCATGGATCGCCTGCTTTGCGGGGATGTGGGCTTTGGCAAGACCGAGGTAGCTCTGCGCGCCGCCTTCAAGGCAGTAGACAACGGCTTTCAGGTGGCGATCCTCTGCCCCACCACCATCCTTTCGGAGCAGCATTTCCGCACGGTGAAGGAGCGATTCTCCGACTTCCCCATTGAAGCGGCGGTCTTAAACCGCTTCCGCACCCCCAAAGAGACCAAGCAACTGCTTGCCGACCTGGAAAAAGGAAAAATCGACATCATCATCGGCACCCATCGCCTGCTTTCCGCCGATGTGCGCTTCAAAAAGCTGGGACTGTTGGTCATCGATGAAGAGCAACGGTTCGGGGTGAAGCATAAAGAAAAGATCAAGGAGCTTTCGGTGGGCGTGGATGTGCTTACCATGAGTGCCACCCCCATCCCCCGCACCCTGAATATGGCTCTTTCGGGCATTCGGGATCTATCCATCATCGAAGATCCCCCCGCCGACCGCCAGCCGGTCACCACCTATGTGCTGGAATATGAAGAGGATCTCCTGCTCTCCGCCATCGCCCGCGAATTGAAGCGGGGCGGGTGCGTGTTCTATATGAAAAACGACATCGACGCGTTGGACGGCATTGCAAGCCGCCTTGCCCACCGCCTGCCCACCGCCCGCATCGCGGTGGCGCACGGCAAGATGAGCGGTGCCGAGCTGGAGAAGACTTGGGAGCAGGTCCTGCGCCACGAAGTGGATCTTCTCCTTTGCACCACCATTATCGAGACCGGTATCGATGTAGCCTTTGCCAATACCCTGATCATCGAAGATGCCGACCGCTTGGGTCTTTCCCAACTGCACCAGATCCGCGGGCGGGTGGGCAGAAGCAGTACCCGCGCTTATGCCTATCTCACCTACCGTCAGGGCAGTATTGTGCAGGAGGTGGCCGCCAAACGGCTGGCCGCCATTCGGGAATATACCGAATTCGGCAGCGGTCTGAAGATCGCCATGCGGGATCTGGAGATCCGCGGCGCAGGCGCCCTTTTGGGGGAGCGCCAGCATGGGCAGATGAACATTGTGGGCTATGATATGTATATGCGCATCCTGAAAGAGGCGGTCTTTGAGGAGCAGGGCAAGGAGCAACCCAAGGAGTTTGACTGCGCCATTGATGTGGGGGTCAGCGCCTTTATTCCCAAGACCTATGTGCCCGCCGAGCAGATGCGGATCGACCTTTATAAAAAGATCGCCGCTATCGAAAGCCAAGAGGATCTTGCAGATATGACCGATGAGCTTTGCGATCGGTTCTCCGATCCGCCGGAATGCGTGCTGAACCTGATGAAGATCGCCCTTTTGCGGGCAACCGCCAAAAAGAGCGGCATTTTGGATATTAAGCAAAAGCAGGAATCGGTGCTCTTCTTCACCGAAGAGGCCACCCCGCAAATGCTTTCGGGACTCACCAAGGCCCTCAAGGGCAGAGTTCTTTATTCGCTGGGCGCAAAGCCCTATTTCACCTTAAAGATCACCGACAAAGCCAATCCTTTGGAGGAGATCAACCAATTTCTGCAGGCCTATGCCGCTGAAAAGGAGGAATCGTAAATGGTCAAAATTGTTTTAATTCGCCACGGTGAAACCGATTATAACCGTGAAAATCGGGTGCAGGGGCAGTTAAACGCTCCCCTCGCCCCCGAAGGGCTGGAGCAGGCAAAAGCTGTTACCGACTGGGTGGCGGAACACTATGCCATCGATGCCATCTATTCCAGCGATCTCAACCGCACCGTCAATACCGCCAAGCCCTTGGCAGAGCGATTGGGGCTTCCCATCCATACCACCAAGGAACTAAGGGAACTGCACTTGGGTCTTTGGCAGGGACTTTTGTATACCGATGCGGTAGAGCGGTTCCCCGAAACCGCCCGCAAGCGGAAGGAAGACCCCGGCAACACCCGCTATGAGGAGGGTGAAAGCTATTGTGATCTGATGAACCGCGCCACCAAGGAAATGGATCGGATCGCCAAGGAAAACGATGGAAAGACCATCGCTGTTTATTCCCACGGCGGCACCATCCGCGCGATGATCTGCGCTTGGATGGGGATTCCCATTAAGGATATCCTCACCGTCCCCCCCATCCCCAATACCGCCGTTAATGTCCTTACCTATGAGAACGGAAAGGTGGAATTCCTGCTGCGGAATTCGGTGGAACATACCCAAAACGCCAAAGCCGCCTTTGCAGAATAAAAAAGCACAGTTGACCATTGGTCAACTGTGCTTTTTCTTTGCAGGAGGATATGGATCCTTTTGATCCGTCAACCCCGCCAAATAATCCATACTGGTATTTAATGCTTGTGCAATCTTTATGCACTGGTCATAGGTGTAATATCGCTTTCCGGTTTCTATTTTGGAATAATCACTCTGATCAATTCCGGTCAACATTTGCATTTTAACTTGGGTATAACCACGCTCTTTTCGCAGTTCTTTTAATCGAGACATTTCCATCACCTCTGTCAATATTATGTCAAAATGACCTATTGACATTAGGGTGAATTTGACCTATTATTATAACATCATCAAAAGGAGGGCTTTCCATTGATTTGTGAAAACGCGTTTTGTATATATTGGAACCAACACCATTGCATTTTGGATGAAATTGAATTAGATGAAACAGGAACTTGTCGAACTTGTATATTGGTTTCATTAGAGGAAAGCATTTTGGAAAATGCGCGCTTAACTTCCCTGGCTAAAGAAAAAAAGCACAGTTGACCGAACCCTTATAACAAGCAGAAAGAGCAAGAGTAAAAAGAAAAAATCCCTTTTATTCTTGCTCTGTTCGTTTTTTATAGATGAATTGATGCTAATGCATCATGAATTGGCTACGCCATGATTTCTCGCTTCGCTCCATGAATTGAATTGCAACCAATGTGCCGATAGGCACAATTCACGCCGCGGGCAATTCACGAAAGCGTAAGCTTTCAATTCATGCAACCTGCAAGGTTGCAATTCATTGCGTGTTCTCCGTTAAGGATAACACGCATTGGTTTACTTCGGAATATCTTGCTCCGTTTGTTCTTGAAGCAGGCGGGTGATGATATGCTCCGCCATACGGTAGCCTGCCACAGGGGGCACAAAGGAAACGGAGCCCACCGTGCGCTTGCCCGCTTCGTCTATGGGAGAGACGCTCCATGCAGGCGCCGCCGAATAAAGGCAACGCACCTTGGAAAAGCCTTCCTTTCGCAAAAGAAGCCGCATCTTTTTAGCAAGGGGGCAATTTTCCGTCTTTTCAAAATTCACGATCCGCATCCCCTCGGAGGACAGACGATTTCCCGTGCCCATACACATCAAAAGGGGGATCTTGCGCTCCTTGCAATAGGCGGCAAGGGCGGCTTTGGCGGGCACATCGTCGATGCAATCGGCGATAAAATCCGCTCCGTCGGGCAAGAGCGCGGCAATATTTTCCGCCGTGACCCGCTCCTGCAGAGCAGAGATCTTAAGGGCGGGATGGATCTCCAGCATCCGCTCCTTTGCCGCCACCACCTTGGCGACCCCCTCATTGGAGGCAAGCGCCAAAAGCTGACGGTTGCGGTTGGAGGCCGAAAAAATATCGGGGTCGATCACCGTTACCTGCCCGATGCCCCCTCGCACCAAGCCTTCCAACGCGGCACCGCCGACCCCGCCCACACCGATCACCGCCACATGGGCGCCTTGCAAGCGGGCAAAGCCTTCTTCTCCGATTAATGCTTTTGTTCTTAAAAACAGTTCACTCATTCTTTCTTCATCTTTTAACGCAAAATTTTAATCAACAGGAACTCTCTGAAAGCCAAAGCCAAGGCGTTCTGTTGGGTCTGCTGAGAGATTTTTTCGTCCCTTGCTTCAAAAAGCGCAGAGCATACTGGATGTATGATCGAGCATTTTTGGAGTGAGGGGCGGAAAAAGATCCGACAGAACCGATGGAAAAGCCTTGGGTTTGGCTTTCAAAAAAACCCCGCATATGCCGTGACCTGCACAGTGTTGACCCCTAACAACTGTTAGGTGGGTTTTTGCCGGGTACACTTCACAGGCTTCCGACATTGGCATTTGCCAGAGCCGGCATGCTCACAGTGCCCCGAGACGCTATCCCGTAGCAAAAGTGTAGGCTCAAATAAGTGCAGACCACGAACATCGCAGGGTGTTCGTAGTTTATGGTTTTAGGTAAGAATTATTCCTCTTCTGCGCCGTCGATATCGTATTCCTCGCCCAAGGCTTCTTCGAAGGCGGGGAGAACAGCCGCAAGTTCTTCATCGTCGATGGTCACCAACAGCTCTTCGCCGTTATCGTCTTCAATGGCCTTGAGGACGATCATTCTGCCATCGCTCTCCAGCTGAGCGGCGGGATCATCAAACTGCTCGACCAGACCCACATAGGTGAGACCGTCATATTCAATACTGCCCAATACTTCAAATTCAATTTCTCTGCCGTCTTCATCGGTGAGAACCACAAAATCATTTCCGTATTCATTTGCCATAACGCAATTCCTCGCTTTCACAAAATATATCTACATCAGTATAGCACACCCGATCTCAAAAATCAATCAGGGAAATAACAGGTAAAAACAGAACCCTCTCCGAAGGTGCTTTCCACCTTGATGGTGCCGCCCATGGATTCCATCATGGCACGGACAATGGAGAGTCCCAGACCGGTTCCGCCGGTCATACGGCTGCGGGCTTTATCCACCCGATAAAATTTATCAAAGATAAAGGGCAGATGCTTTTTCTCAATGCCGATGCCTTCAACCGCCACCGCCAGCAGTACCCCGCCTTCGGTTTCCTCCAAAGAGACGGTGATCTTGCCCCCCTTGTTGGAATATTTCACCGCGTTGCTTAAAAGGTTGATCAAGACCCGCCGCACCTTATCCGGCTCGCAGATCAACGCCCGCTCTCGGGGCAGCTGAAGCACACAGCTTAGGTCTTTTTTCTTCAGTTCCAACGCCATGGCATCCACCGTTTCCCGCACGGTTGCCGCAAGATCCAAAGGCTCCTTGGGACCCATGGGCGCATTTTCCGCCTGAATCAAGGCAAGCAACTGATTGACGGTGGCGCTCATTTGATCGGCAGAGCGGTCAATAACGCTTAAGAACCGCTGCTGCTGTTCTTTTTCGGTCTCCCGCATCTGCAGGGTCTCCGCATAACTTTTGATAACGGTGAGAGGTGTTTTCAATTCGTGGGACACATCCGCCACAAACTGCTTCCGCTCCCGCTCCAGTTCTTCCGCATCGGTAATATCATCCAGCAAAAAGAGGGTACCTGTTCCGTTTTGCAAGGGCAGAGAACTGCGGTAGATGCAAAAATATCGCCCCTCCAACTGCAGCATAAAGCGTTTTTCTTCCCCGTGCCCTTCCAAAAAGAGGGAAAGATCCGGTTCCTGCTCAAACAACAGCCGATAAGCCTCATTGCGGTAAAAAACCTCCCCTTGCTCATCCACCGCAAACAGCGGCTTGGGAATGTTTTGCAGCAGCGCGCGCCACAGGCGCACATTTTCGCTGATGCGTACCCCCATCTCATTAAACACACGGGTCAGTTCTCCCACCTCATCGGCGGAGATCACCTCGATGGGTGCAAATTCCCCTTCTTGGGACATTTCTTTTGCCCCTTGGGTCAGTTTATAAACAGGAATCAAAAACCGACGGGAGAAGAAATAAGAAAGCACCGCCGCCAGCAAAAGACCTGCCAGCAGCACCTGCGCCAGCAATCCGCCGTAGAATTGCACCGACTCCATTAAAGGCGTGCGGTGATCCACCACATATAAAGTATACCCTTCGGTCTTCATGGCATAAGCAAAATCCAATTTCTTTGCAAAGATCCCCGCCTGCCGATTGGGTTCCCCTTGAAGGGCAGAAAGGAGGTTTTCGGTAAACTGCAGTTTCTCCAAAGTATTGGTCTGCAGAACCTCTCTCCCTTTCAGGAAATAATATTCACGGTCGGTGCGGGTGGGATCCAAAAGATACTCCTGCTTCAGAAGATCCATCAAATAATCGATCTCTTCCTCGCCGCTGTCGAAAAACTCCACTGCCTCGATCACCTGCTCCATTTCGGTATAAAAGGTACGGTGATAATCAAGGGCAATATTCAGCAGCAAAAACGCCGCCACAAACAGCACCACCGCGGTGACCACCAAGGTCATCATCACGGTAAGGCGGGTGCCCAAATGCCGCTTCATCGACCGTCACCCGCCTGATAGCCAAGCCCCCGCTTGCTGATGATATAGCGGGGATCGGAGGGATCCTCCTCCATCTTTTCTCTTAAGCGGCGGATGGCAACATCCACCGTGCGATCCTCAGGGTGCACTTGGGAATAGCCCCAAACCGCCCGCATCAGTTCCTCGCGGGAATAGACCCGCTCCCGATTTTGGGCAAAAAGCAGCATCAACTGAAACTCTTTTTTGGAAAAAGAGACCGGCTGACCCTCTTTGAACACCGTCTTATTCTGCTCATCCAATTCATACTCGCCCCAAGAGATCCGACCCTTGGAACCCTCGCCCTTTTCGGTGCGGGCAAGATGCACCTTCACCCGCATCACCAGCTCCTTCACGGAAAAAGGCTTGCAGATATAGTCATCGGCCTGACGGGCAAAGCCCTTCAGCCGATCCTCCTCCGAGGTTTTGGCACTCATAATTAAAACCGGAAGATCTGCGCGGGTGCGGATGGTATCCAACACCTGCAAACCATCCATTTTGGGCATCATAATATCCAAGATCACCAGATCAAAGTTGCCCCCCGCAAAGGCGAGAAGCCCCTCTTCCCCGTCGGCGGCAACCACCACCTCATAGCCCTCTTGCTCTAAATTAAATGCCACAATATCTAAAATATCCCGATCGTCTTCAATGATCAAAATCCGTTTCATACCGTCACCTCGCCGTTCTTTGCTGTTTTTATTGTAACACATCCATCCCCCTCTTGGCAACTTTAATTGTATTCTAATAAGAAAATTCATTGTCAACCATCGAAAACTATGGTATGATAAAGAAAAATGCACCCCGATGAGGAGAGGAACTGCGATGGAAAAGATCCTGGTGATCGAAGACGAAGTGAATATCGCCCGTATGATCCAGCTGGAGCTGACCCGTGAAGGGTACGGCTGTGACTGTGTGCACGATGGAGAGGAAGGTCTTACCGCCGCCCTCAGCGGTCAATATGACCTGATTCTTTTGGATCTGATGCTCCCCAAGCTGGACGGTTTTTCCCTCCTTAAAAGCCTGCGCCGCCAATCGGAGGTGCGGGTGATCATCCTCACCGCCAAAGGGGATCTGGAGGATCGGGTGCAGGGCTTGGATCTGGGGGCAGACGATTACCTTTGCAAGCCCTTTGCCATGCGGGAGCTGACCGCGCGGGTGCGGGTGGCACTGCGCCATCGGCAGGAGGAGAAGGACTCCTCTCTCCTCAAAGCGGGCAAGCTGCGGGTGGACCGCCTTTCCGCCCGCGTGTTTTTCGAGGAAGAAGAGCTTTCACTCACCCGCAAGGAATTTGAACTGCTGGTGTTCTTTATGGAGCAGGGGGATGCAGTTTGCAGCCGTCAGCAGATCCTGCGGGATGTTTGGGGCTATGATTATATGGGCGACACCAATTTGGTGGATGTTTACATCCGCTACTTGCGTGCCAAGATCGACGACCGCTTCGGCGTGCGCTATCTGCGCACGGTGCGGGGATTAGGATATGCCTTCCATGCAGACGATGAATAAAAAAGCCATTAAGGCGGAATTCCGCCGCTTAAAAAAAGAATTAAAGCTGGATTATAAGACCGGCAAGACCAAGCAAAAATATGCTTGGCGCGCCCAAAAGGAAGAACTGCGTTACCGCAAGCGTACCGCCGATGCCGCCGAAAAGAAGGGGGCAAAGGAGGCGCTGAAACGGGCCAAACGGGATTATAAAAAAGAGCGGTTCTTGCAAAAGTCCATCTATCTGGAAAAACGCAGTCTGCTGAAAAAGAAAAAGCGCAATCGGCTGGACAGCGTGGTGACCCGCGTGACCGAGCGGATCCCCGAATCCCTTTCGGGCAGTCTGACCTTAAGCTATGTGCTGATCTTTTTTGCCTTTGCCCTGTTGCAAAGCATCTTTGTGATCGCCGCCGCCAATTATACCATTGATAAGCGGGTCAATGAATCCATCCTCACCGTTGCCAATACCCTAAAGGCAGGGCAGCTGCAGGAGGAGATCGCCAAAGCGCTGGCAGAAGATAATGGGATGAATATCGCCCTTTACACCGAAGAAGGGGCGTTGGTCTATTCCTACGGGATGGAGGAGATCGCCGCCGCCCTCCCCTATAATCAACAGTATGACGAAGCCTTTAACTTCCGCCATCAAGCGGAGGATCTGCGGATCTATTCGGTTCAAACGGAAGGTTATTCTTTGAACCTTGCCCGCAATGTTAATAACGAAAACGCCTTTTTATCCATTGTGGTCAACCTGATGCTGCTCTCGGTGGCGCTGGTGCTGGGCATCAGCTACTTTGTGGGCTACCGCACCGCAAGAAACCTTTTGCGCCCCATCGGCGTTTTGAGCCACGCGATGGACGAAGTCTCCTCCGCCGATCTTTCGGCGCGGCTTTCCACCGATAACATCCGCACCGAGCTGGTGGAGGTGGTGGACTCTTATAATCGGATGCTGGATAAGATCGAGGACGCTTATTCCCGCCAAAAGCAATTTGTTTCCGATGCGTCCCACGAACTGCGTACCCCCCTTGCCATCATCAGCGGCTATAGCGATATCCTCTCCCGCTGGGGTGCCGAGGATCCTGCCATCCGTCAGGAGGCCACTGATGCCATCATCACCCAAACCGCCAATATGCAGACCCTATTGGAGCGGTTGCTTTATATCGCCCGCAGTGATAACGGCAGTATTCAGGCAGAGCTGAAGCCCACCGACCTTGCACCCCTTTGCAAGGAGGTCTTGCAGGACTTTCGGATGCTTTATCCCCAAAAGACCTTCACCCTTCAAGGCTCCGCCACCGCCCTTTGCGACGGCAACCTGATGCGGCAACTGCTGACCATCCTTTTGGACAACAGCGCCAAATTCACCGCAGAAAACGGTCTCATTACCCTCTCTCTTTCCAACCGACAGGGAAAAGCGTTCCTCACGGTGGCAGACAATGGCATCGGGATGAGTGAAGAGATAGCCGCACGGATCTTCGAGCGGTTTTATAAAGGGGACAGTTCTCATAACCAAAAGGGCTACGGCTTGGGTCTATCCATTGCCAAGCTGATCGCCGAGACCCAAGAGGGCACCATCGCGGTCAACTCCGCCCCGCAAAAGGGAACCACCTTTACCATTACTTTAACCCAATAAAAAAGACCTTGAGAATTTTCTCAAGGTCTTTTTGCTTTTTCCAATAATGCTTCCCGCTTATTCTCCACCTCACCGCGGATCACTGCAAGAAATAACTGCTCCAACCGTGTGCCGATGGCGGCACCGGAAAGCCCCAGCGCCGCAAGATCTTGCCCGCTGACATCAAGGTCTTTTAAGGAAAGGCAGGCACCCTCCTCCAGCAGTTCTTGGGCGGTGGTGCGGTAATAATCACCGTCTGTTTGCGGATCGGCAGCGCACCAAAGGGTGATCACCTTAAAGAACCGCTCCGCCCCGCAGCGTGCCATCCGCAGATGCACCTCTACCCTGCTTTTGGGGCAGGGAACTGCCGCCTCGCGGATCAGGTCTTCCGTTTCCTTTCTTAAAGCAGAGGAGGTGCGCAGACGCATTAAAACCTCCGCGGCCGGGGTCTCTGCCAAAAGGGCGGCAAGGCGCAGATCCAACTCCCTCGGCACCCCCGACGCCCGCACAAGGGCTTGGGGCAATAAATCGGGGGAAAGCTCCGGCAGTACCGCCTGCAACACCGCAGAATGCTTTTCCCAAACCGCCCGAAAATGCGGAGCGGTCACAAATTCACGAAGCTCTGCAAAGATCCGCTCTTTGGCGATCAGGTTCAGCAAACGGCATTTTTCTTCCATTGCAACGGCGGTGGCTTCTTCGATGGCAAAGCCAAAACGGGCGGCAAACCGCAAGGCTCTTAAGATCCGCAGGGCATCCTCTTCAAAACGGCGGCAGGGGTCTCCCACGCACCGCAGGATGCCTGCTTCCAGATCGGCTTCTCCGCCAAACAGGTCGATCAGGTTCCCCTGCCGATCCATGGCCATGGCATTGACGGTAAAATCCCGCCGCGCCAGATCCTCCCGCAGGGAGCGGGTGAAAGAAACTCCGTCGGGATGGCGGTGGTCGGTATAGGGACCATCCTCCCGATAGGTGGTGATCTCCACGCCGCCCGCCGAAGTCAGCACCGTTAAGGTGCCGTGCTTCAAGCCGGTCTCCAAGACCCGCTCGCCCAAAAAGACCCGCTTCATCTCATCGGGGAAGGCAGAGGTGGTGATGTCATAATCGTGAGGCAGGCGCCCCATCCGATGATCGCGCACACAGCCGCCCACCAGATAGGCCTCAAAGCCTGCCTGCTCCAGCCGTTCCAGCAAATCGGCAACCTCTTTGGGCACCGAAATCCGTGGCTCTTCCATCCTTCTATCCTCCCTTCCGTGTTTTCCGACAGAACTGTTTTATGCCAAAACGACATAAAAATCCGAACTTTTCCGATTATTTGACCATTCTATGATAACATTCTGTGCAAATTCTGTCAATTTTTCTTGATTTTTCTTTTTTTCTTTTTTATAATATTATAAAGAGGTGAATTAGATGCCCCCCTATGAAATCGAACGAAAATTTCTGATCCGTCGTCCGGATCTTTTAAATTTGGGCAGTCTTTGCAAGATCAAGGAAATTGCCCAAACTTATTTAAGTGTGCCCGAAGGAACCATGCGTGTGCGTTGCACCAAGGAAAACGGTGCTGTGACCTACACGGAAACGGTCAAGCGTGGTATTACCGCCATGCGCCGTATGGAGATCGAGCGCACCATTACCGAAGGGGAATATGAGCGCCGCCTTTCCGCCCGCGACCCCCGTCGGCAAACCATTCATAAAACCCGCTACCTGCTGCCTTATAACGGTCATACCTTTGAAATTGATATTTATCCCTTCTGGACCAAGCAGGCAATTATGGAGATCGAGCTTACCTCCGAGGAGGAAGCCTTCACCCTGCCTCCCATGATCAAGGTGATTCGGGAGGTCACCGAGGACCCCCGCTATTCCAACCACTCCTTGGCGCGGGAGATCCCTCCTGAAGACGAGGTTTAATAAAATAAAAAAACACCCGAAGCAAATGCTTCGGGTGATTTTATTTGCTTAGGCAGCCATTGCGCCAATGACATTCATTGCAACCACGCAAACAACGATCAAAATTGCCAATACGATAGTGATTTTAGACAAGATTGCATCGCGGCCACGGTTTTTATTCTTGCTGAAATAGCTATCTGCTTCAGAGCCGCCTGCCATAGCGCCCAGACCCTGAGACTTACCCTGCTGGATGGAAACACAAAGGATAATAGCAACTGCCATCACCAGAATTGCAGAACCGAATACATATAAAGCCATCGAAATTCACGACCTTTCCATTCTATTTACATCGCAAACTGCGACGCTTTTATTTTTACTTCAAAAATTATACCATAGGGGTTTTGAAATTGCAACAGTTTTTTCTTGCCTGTTACTTTCTCTGTGGAAAATGTGGAAAGGTTACCTCAAATTATGACCGTTTTCGACAGGAAAAAGGGCATAAGATCAAGGAATTTCAAGAGTTATTCACATTTTGCACAGGTTTTTGAACAGAACTTTATGTAAACAAGATTATTTTTTCCGCTTGATTTTCAGGCAGGAAACCACCAACCAAAGGGCGTTCAGACCCACATAACACCACAGTAAGATCCGCCGCACATCAAAAGCAAAGGGCACGATCAGGTGCACAAGCATATAAACTGCGGCAAGGATCAGCGGCACCAAAACATCAAGTTTTTTCAGCTTGAAACGGTCTACCTTGCCAAGCAACAGCACCGCGCCGCTCATCCCCCCAAGGATCGCCAAATTCACCAGCGCATTGCCCAAGGGAGTAAGATACCCGAATTCAGGGGCATTCAAAATGCCGGTAGAGGCAGAAAGCTGCATTTCATAATAAAAGACGGTAAGAGCAACCTCTGCGGTGAGCAAGCCGCAAAGAATTGCCGCCGCAGGCTTCACTTTATAATAGAGAATATAGCAAAGGAAATAGCCGATCAGCAGGTAAGAAGCACTTTCCACCGCTAACTTAAACATCTGCAAACCTGCTCCCGCATAGGAAAGCAAGGGCAGGGCGGTCGCCAACACGGGCGCCGCCAAAAGATAGGCACCAAAAGCGGGCGAAAAGAGACGATTTTCCTCTTTCTTGCGGCGGGCGGCAAGGATGCAGACCACCATTCCGCCCAGCGCCAAAAGCAGTAAAACAGGCAGGATCCAAGGCAGCATTTTACGGAACACATAGTCGTAACGGTAGCGCGCCACCCGCTCTGCCCATAAAAACAGCCCCATCAAAATGCAATGGAACAGCAACAGGCTGATCCGCCCGTTGATCTCATTTTGTTTGGAAGTATGATGATTGGACATTGATTTCTCCTTCAAATTATAGATTTCCTGTGCGGTCCAGCAGGATGGGCAGTAAAAATGCCGCCGCATCCTCGGTGCGCAGGATCCGCCGCCCAAGACTGCAGGTGGGCAGGGCTTCCGCCTCTTGAGGGGTCAAGCCCCCTTCGGGGCCGATCAAAAAGGCAATGCTCCCCGATTTGGGCAGCGAAGGAAGGGGCTCCTTGGAATTTTCATAGCAGATAAATGCCGCATCGGCTTTTTTCATCTCTTCAACCGCCTCTTGGAAGGGCATAGGCGGAGCAATCTCGGGCAACACGCTTCGACCGCTTTGGGTGGCGGCGGAAAGCACGATCTTTTCCCACCGCTTCCGTTTATTCTCGTTGGGCGCACCGCCGATGGCACGGGCGCTGATCACCGGCACAAAGCGGGTCACACCCAAGGGGGTACACCGATGGAGCACCTCCTCCATCTTATCCCCTTTGGGCAGGCATTGATATAGGGTGATGGAAAGATCGCTCTCCCCCACCGCAGGTACCCGCTCCACCACCTGAAAGGTGGCTTTTTCCCGATCGCAGGCGATCATTTCGGCACGGTAGTCCATCCCTTTTCCGTCGGAAAACACCGCGGTATCCCCCACCGCCATCCGACGGGAGCGGGTCAGGTGCCGATAGGTATCGCCCTCCACCGTAAATTTCTCTTCAGGAATAAAGGGCAGAAAAAAATGTTCCATTTTCTCTCTCCTTTTTTAGTTGCTTTACCTTAAGGTGACAAAACGCAGCCAATACTTTGTGTATTGGCGAGTATTTTAACGAAGAGTGAGCGAAAATCCGCCTTTTCAAAACGGGTTCGGATTACTCTTGTTACCTTACTATTATAATATCCCCCCCATCAAAAGTAAAGCCGATTTCAAAAAATCCTCTGAAAACCGCAGTTTTCAGAGGATTTTCTCGTTTTTAGTTTGCGGTCACACTGCCCGACTGACTTCCCACCGTAATGGTATAGGTGGCGCCTGTCTGCAAAGCAGGATCGCTGTAAATAAACACAGCAAAGGGAAGCGCGGGTGCATAGGTCAGCACCGTTTCCCCCTTGGCATTTTGCACCGTTACGGTGGTATTTGCCGCCTGATTGCCCACGCTCACGGCAATCACTCCCTGCTCCGAGGCACTGAAGGTCTGCGCCATTCCCGAAGCACCGGTGCCGATAAAGGTACCGCCGGTGATCACCGCCGATTTATCGTAGTCCAAGGTGGCGGTGTCTCCTTGGGTGGGGCCCACCACCGTTACCTTTCCGCCGCTGATGGTGAGGGTGCCGTTGGCATCCATTCCGTCGCCGGAGGAATTGATATAAAGGGTACCGCCGCTGACGGTGATACTGCCGTTGGACGCGCCGCCCATTCCGCCGCCCGGGCCGCCCATTCCGCCGCCAAACATTCCGTCTCGCCCGCCGTCGGTGCCGCTGGCATCGTTTCCGCCTGCCGCGTTCAGTCCGTCGTCGGTGGCCACCAGCTTAATATCGCCGCCGCTGACCGCAATATCCAAAGCCTCCAGACCTTCATAGCATTGGGTAATGTTGACGGTTCCCGCCGTGATGGTCAGGGTGGCATCCGCATGGATGCCGTCATCCCCCGTGGCAACGGTGAAGGCGCCGCCCTCAAGCAGGACGCTGCCGTTGGAATGAATGGCATCATCGGCGCAATCCATCGTAAAGGTACCGCCGGAAAGCTTCATTTCACTGCCGGATTTTAAGCCCTTCATACCGGTACTGCTGTCCTCGCCCTCGGTTTCCGCCGAAGCAGAGACCGAAGTGGGGCGGTAGCCGGGCTTATTGGGTCTTCCGCCGCCCATTCCGCCGCCCGGACCGCCCATTCCGCCGCCCATGGTGCCCCAACGGTCGGAGCTTTCTTTTTGCCCGTTTTCACTGCCTCCGCCGGTCACAAGATCAAAGGTCCCTCCTTGGATCTGCAAGGAGTTCCCTGCGCTGATCCCATCGCCCTCGGCATCAATATCAAAGGTGCCGCCCGAAATGTAAACAAAGCCCAAGGTGGCATCATCGGTATTTTCCGCATGGATCCCATCCTTGCCTGCGGCAAGGGTCAGGTTGCCTGCGGAGATGCGGATGCTGTCGTTGGCATCCAATCCGTGCGCGGCAGACTGCACCGTATAGGTGCCCCCTGTAACAACAAGGTTATCTTTGGCGGTGATGCCGTGCCCTGCAGGGGAAGTTACGGTCAAACTGCCGTTCCCGCTTAAGGTCAAGTCTTGCTTGGAATAAAGAGCGGCATCAATGGCATTTCCGTCGATGGGGGTAAAGGTGCCGCCGTTGGCAAGGGTATTGGCGGTGCCGTCGGCAAGGGTCAAAAAGACCTTATCTGCATTCTTCACATAAAGGGGCGCAGAAGTTGCATTGGTGACCGATGCCCCCTGCAACACGATCTGCACCTCGGCTTGATCGCCTGCGTCCACCAAGATCATTCCGTCCTCCAAGGTGCCGAAAACCAAATAGGTACCCGCGCGGGTCAGGGTCACGGTGGACCCGCTTACGGTGGTTCCGCCCCCCTGCACCGCAATGGAATTGCCCTTCAATTCCACCTGAACCGCCGAGGATGCGTCATAGGAAGCATTTTGATCCTGCTCCGAAAACATCTCTTCCTCCTTTTCGGCAAAATTCGGGTCTGCCGTGTCGGTTTGAGTGGTTTCCTCCTTTTTGGTGCTTTCTTCTTGATCGGGGGTTGCCGCCTCCTCTTTGGGCTGTTGGCAAGCGGTACACAACAGCAGTACTATTAATAATAAAGAAAGAACTCGTTTCATATTGCTCCTTCCTCCAAGCGGATCCAAAAACGCACGCCTTTTTGCTCATTGACCACGCCGCAGCTGCCGCCGTGAGCAGTCACAATGGTTTTCACAATATAAAGCCCCAGCCCCACATTGGCGGAACCGTCCCGCGTGCGGGCTTCATCGGCTTTATAAAAACTGTCCCAAATTTTATGGAGCCGATCCTCGGGGATAAATGCACCGTCGTTATAGACCGATAAAAACAGTCCGTCTTCCCCTTTGGCAAGGGCAACGGAGATCCTGCCATCGGGCGGGGTGTGGCTTTCTGCATTGCGCAAAATATTCAACACCGCCCGCTCCAGATATTCTGCATCCGCCTCGACGATCAGGGCGGGCGCAATGGCGGTCTCTACCAAAAAGCCCTTCTTTTCCAAAAGGGGGCGCTCCCGCTCCATCAATTCCGCCAGCCACTCGCTGAGGGAAAGGGGGCTTTTTTTCAAATTCTTAATGCCGTTTTCCAAGGCGGAAACATCCAGCATAGAGCGGATCATTTCATTCATCACCGCCGTTTCTTCCATGATCACATCATAGCAGGTCTCGGGGTCTACCCCCGCGGTATGCTCCTTCAGCATCTCCGCATATCCCCCCAGCACCGCCAAGGGGCTTTTAAGATCATGGGAAACATTGGCCACAAAGGAACGGCGGCTTTCCTCCGCCTTTGCCAACCGCTCATTATCTTCCTCCAAGCGGCGGTTCTGCTCCATCAGCTCGCCGATAAAGCCTTCCAACTGACGGCTCATGGTATTGATGCTGACTGCAAGATCGGCGATCTCCTCGGTGGAGCCGTTTTCCTCGGCACGGTGGGAAAAATCCAATGCCGCCACCCGCTTTGCGGTCTCGCTGACCGCCGCAATAGGCTTGGAAAAGCGGGAAGCATAAAGATATGCCGCTCCACAGCCCAACAGCGCCACCACTGCCGCGATCATTAAAATCAGCCGATCCAGAACCTCCACGGTGGCATAGATCGCCTCCACCGGAGACTCCACCGAAATATAGCGAAGCCCTTCCTCCGTTTGGATGATTCCTTTTAAGATCAGCAGTTCTTCCTCTCCCTGCCGCAGTCTTTGCACCGCAGGGTCTTCGGAATAGGAAGAAAGGCTTCCGCCGGGATGCTTGCGGTCCCCTTCGGGACGCTGGGGCAGATTGCCCTGAAAGCCGCCGAAGCCTTCGGTCATCTTACGGCCGGAGGTATAGATCAGCGCACCCTTACTGTCAAAGATCTCCACCTGTGCGGAGCGCTCCTTTTCATAGGGTGCCACGATCTTTGCAAGATGGGTCTCTTCATCGGAATAATTCTTTTCCAGCGTGTGATACAGCCCTTCCAACGCCTGCTTTTGCCGATGGATCATAAAGGGCTCTGCAAACAGCAAGGTCGCCGCCAACAGAGCCCCGATCAACGCCAATATGATGATCCCTACCAAGAGGGACATTTTGACTTTAATAGAAAGTTTCATTCTACAGGTCCGTCAAATAAATAGCCTCTGCCGTGGACGGTGCGGATATACCGCCCCGCCGCCTTCATTTTATGGCGCAGTTGCTTGATATGGGTATCCACCGTGCGGGGATCCCCCTCATAATCATAATTCCAGTTGGCATTGAGGATCTGATTGCGGCTCAACACCTCGCGAGGATTGGTCATAAAATAGGCAAGAAGATCAAATTCCTTTTGGGTGAGAAGTACCATCTCCCCATCCAACTTCATACATTTGCTCTTCATCAGCAATTCCACGCTTCCCGCGCGCAACACTTCGTTCTTTTGCGCCTTGGGGGAGCACCGCCGCAAAACCGTTTCCACCCGCGCCAAAAGCACGGTGGGAGAAAAAGGCTTGCTGATATAATCGTCTGCCCCCAATTTGAAGCCGCGGATCTGATCATATTCCTGATCCTTGGCGGTAACCATGATCACAGGCACCAAGGAACTGTCCCGCAGCTCCTCCAACACCTCAAACCCGTCTCTTTTAGGCATCATCACATCCAAAAGGATCAGGTCGATCTGATTGCTGTTGGCATAATAAAGATCCAAGGCGGCCTCGCCGTCTTCCGCTTCCATCAGGTTATAGCCGTGCCCCTTCAGGTAGGTCACCAGCATTTGGCGGATGCGACGGTCATCGTCTGCCACCATAATGGTGAAATCTCTTGCATCCATAAATCAGCTCCTATTAAAGCTTTTCTTTTTCGGGCACTGCCGCCATCAAAGAAACGGTCAGGTTGCCGTTACGGCAACGGATCTCATCCAGCAGTTCCTTCTCTTGGGAGGCTTTTTTCAATCGCACCCGATAGGTCAGCTGAAACAAACTGCCCATATTGGTAGTCTTGATCCGCTCCAAGCGGCAAAAAGAGGTATAAGTAGCAAAGAGATCCTCAAAAGCGCTGGCATAATCCACATCCTCGGGTGCCAAGATCCGCAGCATTTTGGTCTCCATACGGGCGGAGGTCAAGATCTTGCAAGCCGCAAAGAAGACCACCATCATCACCGCCGTGAAGGCAAGGGCCAATACCACATAGCCCATACCGCAGGTCAAGCCTGCCGCCATAGCCAAAAAGATGATGCAGATCTCCTGCGCCGAGCCTTGGGCAGAACGGAACCGCACCAAGCTGAAAGCACCTGCCACCGCAACACCGGCACCCAGATTGCCGTTGACCATCATGATCACCAGCTGCACCAAAGCAGGCAGCAGAAGCAGTGCCACCAAAAAGTGGTTACTGCCCTCTTTATTGGTGAACTTATAGACCAAGGCGATGATCAGACCGCAAAGCAAAGAGCAAAGCGAACAAACAGCGACGGCTCCTACCGTCAACGGGGTTCCTAAAATACTTTCGAGCATTGCAAAATATTCTCCTTTTCGTAGATTTTTCCGTATTTGGAAAATGAGATGGGATAGATCTTAAGATCGGTCAAAATATGCACCAGCCAAAGAGGCATACCGCCGTTGACCTTTAATTCCAAAAGGTGCATCCCCTCTAAATCATAAAGGGTACAGCCCTCATCCCCCAAGGTGAGATCCAACCGATCCCACCGATAGCGGATGTTTTCATCAAAGGTGATCCGCACCTCGGGGTTTTCCTTATCATAATAAGCCACCCGATCATAGGCAAGATAAATACGGGGACGCAGATGCTGGGACTTCAACACATAGTCTAGTTCCTTGAAGGTCTGCCCTGTGTCCGATAAGGGTGTTCCGTCGGTGAGATAAGCCTCCATCTCTCGCGGGGTGGTGACCATCCGCCGTTTATAGCCCACCTTATCGTATTTCTTTTTCAGTTCCCAAAAGACCCGATCGTCGGGGGCGGGTGTTCCGTATGCCCTTAAGCGCATCTTTTGCTTAAAGATGGGCTTTTCCATGGATCTTCGGATACTTTCAAAGCAATCATCGTCAAAATAAAGATTGCTTAAGGTATACCGCCCGTATTCGTCGTCTCCCACATAAGGTCTGATCCGCTCTTCAAACGCCAGCCGCTGTTCCTCGGTGAGAAGATACTTCTTTTCCCGCCGCCGAAAAAACAGTTTTGCCATAAGGAACCCCCTTTCTCTCCTACTTTGATTTCATTATAACACAGAATTGTGAATTTTGTGTGTTTTTTTACAAAAAATATAAAAAAAATGAAGTCTGAAAATCAGACTTCATTTTTTCAGCGTGTCAAAAAACACAATCTATTCATTTTTGACACGCTGGGAGACTCTCAAAAATGGTTCCGAATTTGTCAAACCGCTCTCGTCGGCGTATATCGATACGGTAGAGAGCGGTTTGGCAGATAGCAGAAAAATTTAATTAAAATGCGGCACTCGGCCGCATTTTTTCATTATGACGCAAGGAGACACAGAACTATTTTTATATTTCTTCTTATGGGGTGATACCAATATCGCTCCCGCGATCTATTTCTTTTTTCTGCGGTCGGGGCCTTTTTTGACAGTCTCAGACTTCATTTTTTCTTCGTTCGTAGTCATCCAAGGCATAACGGAACTGGGTTTCATAAAGTTGACGGTACACACCGTTTTGCTCCACCAGATCGGCGTGCTTGCCCCGCTCCACGATCCTGCCCTGATCCACCACCAAAATTTCATCTGCCGCCAAAATGGTGGTCAGCCGATGGGCGATCACAATGGAGGTGCGCCCCTGCAGCAGAGGACTGATGGCCTCTTGGATCAAATTCTCGGAAATGGAATCCAGCGAGGAGGTGGCTTCATCCAAGATCAGCACCTTGGGATTTTTCAAAATCGCCCGTGCGATGGAGATCCGCTGTTTCTCACCGCCGGAGAGCTTAAAGCCGCGGTTGCCCACTTGGGTATCATACCCTTGAGGCAGGCTCATAATAAATTCATGAATATTGGCATCTTGGCAGGCGCGGATCAATTCCTCTTCGGTGGCATCTGCCTTGGCATAAAGGAGATTGGCACGAATGGTGTCGTTAAAGAGATAGGTCTCTTGGGTCACCATACCCACCTGCTGACGCAAGGCTTTCAGATCCCACTCTCTGAGATCCACACCGTCCAACGTAACGCGCCCCTCATCCACATCAAAGAGGCGGGGAATCAAATTCACCAAGGTGGATTTTCCGCTTCCGCTGGAGCCCACAATGGCAACGGTCTTGCCCGCATCGGCGCGGAAGGTCACATCCCGCAGCAAGGGCTTTTCTTCCGAATAGGAGAAGAAGACCTGCTCAAAGGCCACATCTCCTGCCACCTCTTCGGGCAGGTAGCCGTTTGCGGGGGATTCCACATCGGGCTTCAGATCGAAATACTCAAAAATACGGCTGAAGAGCGCCATGGAGCGCATCACATCCGCCTGAATGTTCAGCAGTTGATCCACCGGATGATACAGCTTATTCAGCAAAGCCACCATCACGGTCACATCACCCACCGAAAGGTTTCCGTTGCCGAAGCGGTGCATCAAAAGACCTGCCACCACATAGATGAACAAAGGTCCCATACTGCGGAACACCGCCAAGGTGCGCCAGAACCAAAGACCCACCAGCCGCTCCTTGATGGCCAATTTAGCGGCCTTCAGGTTGATCTTTTTATAATCCTCATACTCCCGATCTTCGTTGGTAAACAGCTTCACCAATAACTGACCGCTGACACTTAAGGATTCATGGAGGATCTGATTGGATTTATCCCGCTGTTGCTGAGTCTCATCGGCGATCTTCCACCGCTTTTTGCCCACCGCACGGGTGGGCAGAATGCTGAAAGGAATCAGCGCCGCACCCACCAAAGCCAGCACCCAGTTGGTCTTAAAAAGGGTGATGGAAACAATGATCACCGTGGCAAAATTACTGAAAAGATTTAAAAAGGTATGGGTGATCACCGACTGCACCCCGCCGATATCCTCGGTCATACGGGTGATGATATCCCCCTGATAATTGGAGGTAAAGAACCGATGCCCCATCTTTTGCAGATGGCGGAACATCCGATTGCGCATATCAAATGTAATAAACTGACCGATCCAAGTGGTCAGCATCGTCTCCCCTGCGGAGACCAGTTGGGACACGATCAGCACCCCAAAGGAAAGCAACGCCAAGCGGATCAGCATATTCACATCTCCGCCGCCCAAGCCCTGATCGATCATTTTACCGGTGAGAATGGAGGGCAAAACGCCCAATGCACCGGAAATAATGATACAAACGAAAACCAACAAAAATTTCCATTTATAGGGCAACATCCAACTCAGCACCCGCTTGATCAGGGGCCAAGTCAACTTTGGCATTGCCTTTTTTTCTTCTGCAGTCAGTTCCCGACGGGGACCTCTGCGAAAACCGCCTCCCGGCGGCGGTGGGGGCATTGCCATTTTGCACTCCTCCTTTTAGTTTTCTTTGAATTCCGAAACCAATAACTGCAGATCGATTAAATAATTATACAGTTTTCCGTTTCCTCTGGGATCGGTCAGTTCCTCATAAGGGTCCTCAAACCCGATCTTAAAATCCCGCTCGCCTGCGTCCGTAATATAGGCGCCTGCTTCCTTGGGATCAAATCCGCCTTGGATCAGCACCCGTCCGTTGAGGGTCAAAAGAAACCGATC
>JAZQET010000056.1:0-27093 GCA_045539135.1 Eubacteriales bacterium
TGGTGCCCCTTTGGGAGGATTATGCTCCCGCGGCAGGGGAGACGGTGATGAAGATCGACCCCGGTATGGCATTCGGCACCGGTGCCCATGAGACCACCCGCCTTTGCTTAAAGGCATTGACCAAGGCGGATCTTGCAGGCAAGACCCTTTTGGATGTGGGCTGCGGAAGCGGGATCCTTTCCATCGGCGGGGTGTTGCTGGGTGCCGAGAGCGCCTTTGGTTGCGATATCGACCAACTGGCGGTGGAGGTGGCAAAGCGCAATGCCGCCCTGAACGGTCTGGAAGAACGCACTCAATATGCCGCAGGCGACCTGCTTTCGGTGGTGGAAGGGAAATATCCCATTGTGGTTGCCAATATCGTGGCAGATGTAATTTTGACCTTGCTGAAGGATCTTGCTTCGGTGCTGTTGCCGGAAGGTATTTTTATTGCTTCGGGGATCATTGACGACCGCAAAGAAGAGGTGCTTGCAGGCATCGAAAAAGCAGGGCTGACCGTGCTTTCGGTGGAGGAAGAGCGGGGCTGGGTGGCCATCACTGCGCAGAATAAATGATAAAAAACGACAGTTTTTTGATGTTTTTTTACATTGTTTCAGCAAGAATAATGCGCTATAGTTAGGAGGAACGAACGGGTTGATCAAGGTTGTGTTATTGGATGTGGATAATACCCTGATGGATTTTCGGGAATGTGCCCATCAGGCGATGCATTTCGCCGCAGAAGAATGGGGGCTTACCCTGCCCGCCAATATTACCCAAGTGTTCCATCGGATCAATGACGGGCTGTGGCATCGGATCGAAGAGGGGAGCCTGACCGTTCCCCGCCTCCATGAGATCCGCTGGGGGCTCATCTTTGAGGAATTGGGCATTGACCGCGACGGAGTGGAGTTTGAGCAACGGTTTTTGAAAAACCTTGCCAAAGGCTCCGCCACTGTGGAGGGTGCCAAAGAGCTGTTGGAATATCTGGCACCGAAATATACCCTTTGCGTTGCCAGCAATGCGCCTTATTACCAGCAGACCAGCCGCCTGACCAATGCAGGATTGCTGGGGTACTTTGACCATCTTTTTATTTCCGAAAAGATCGGCTTTTCCAAGCCGAAGCCTGAATTTTTCGAGGCTTGTATGAAGGAACTGGAGGGGGTATCCAAAGAGGAGATCATGATGATCGGGGATTCCCTTACCGCCGATATCGGCGGTGCCGCCGCCTTCGGGCTTCAAACCTGTTGGTTCAATTTCAGCGGGGCTCCCAAAGAGCAGGGGAGCGGGGCGGATCATACCGTCGACCGTTTGGAAGAAATTAAAAACATCTTGTAGGAGGCAGCAAATATGGTAGTTTATCGCCCGCCCATGGGATTCAACACATGGAATACCTTTGGGTACGACATTAATGAGGAACTGATCCGCCAACTGGCCGATGCCATGGTGGAAAGCGGTCTTCGGGACGCGGGATATGAGTATCTGGTGATCGACGATGTGTGGCAGGAAAAGGAACGGAACGAAAAGGGCGAATTGGTGCCCGATCTGAAACGGTTTCCCAACGGAATGAAGGCGGTTGCCGATTATGTGCATTCCAAGGGCTTGAAGTTCGGCATCTATTCCTGCGTGGGCACCATGACCTGCGCCGGATATCCCGGCAGCTACCGCCATGAATATACCGATGCCAAGACCTTTGCGGAATGGGGCATTGATTTCTTAAAGTATGACTATTGCTACCGCTCCAAAAATGCAGAAGGGCCCGACCTTTACCGTCGGATGGCGCTGGCGCTGAAAAATTGCGGCAGAGATATTTTGTTTTCCGCCTGCTCTTGGGGTCACGATGAGACCGCCAAGTGGATCGATACCACCGGTGCCAATATGTGGCGGCTGACCGGCGATATTAAGGATAGCTGGGAGCACATTAAGGATCTTGCCCGTCAGGCCATTGAGGTGGAAGGGAAGAACTTTATCAACTGCTTTACCGATCTGGATATGCTGATCGTGGGGATGAAGGGCAAGGGCTATTGCGCGCTGACCGGCTGTACCCACGAAGAATATAAGACCCATTTTTCCTTCTGGTCCCTTTTCGGTTCCCCCTTGATGGTGGGTTGCGATATTCGGGAGATGGATGAAGAGACCCGCGGGATCCTCTTTAATAAGGAACTCATCGCCATCAATCAGGATAAGGAGTTCCGCCGTCCCTTTATTATGAACGGTACCGATCTGCCCGAAAGGGATGCGGAAAAACTCACCGTTGCCAAGATCTTGGGAAACGGGGATGTGGCATTGGGATTTTTCAATTTCGGCGATCGAAAATCCCACCTGCAGTTCTTTACGCTGGATATGATCGGTCTGGATGCAGATCAGCCGCTGGAGATCACCGTGCAGGATCTTTGGACGGGCGAGGAATATCCCTTGCGGAATGATACCATCGAGGTTCGTAATCTGCAGCCTCATTGCTGTAAGATGTATCGAGTCAGGGTCAACCGCAAATGAACTGCCGTACCTGTGGAAAGCCCCTCAGCGGCAATGAGGTCGCCCTCTATCAAAAACTGTGGGATCGGGAGGCGAAAGAGCCCCTTTGCAAAAAATGCCTTGCGGCATTCTTCCGCTGCAGCGAGGAACTGATGGATTATAAAATTCAGCAATATATCGATCTTGGGTGTGAACTGTTTGACCCCAAAGAATAAAAAAAGAGGTGAGCATCGCTCACCTCTTTTTTCTGTGTTTTCAGTCACAGCAAGGATCTTTTTTGACGGGTTTGGGATCATCGGCGGCGGGGGCAGTGGTATCGCCCAAGCCGGTGGTCTCGGAGAAGAGCACATTGGCTTTGGTCATCTGCACCGCATCGGTGGGAACAATGATCTTGGAAGCCTTACCGTTGGACATTGCCACCAAGGCTTCATACTTTTTCAGTTCCAACACAGCGGGGTCGACCCCTGCTTCCATCAAGGCCTTCAAACCGTCTGCCTCTGCCTTCTTGGCAAGGTAGATGGCTTTGGCTTCACCTTCTGCGCGGGCGATGCGGGCATCCCGCTCACCTTCGGCGGCAAGGATCATTGCCTGCTTATCACCTTCCGCACGGGTAACGGCGGCGGCCTTATGACCTTCTGCTTGCAGCATAGTCTCACGGCGGTCACGCTCGGCCTTCATCTGCTTTTCCATGGCATTTTGGATCTCTTCGGGGGGAATGATGTTCCGAAGCTCCACCCGATGAACCTTAATGCCCCACTTATCGGTGGCTTCGTCCAAGATCTCGGTCATTTTTCCGTTGATGGTATCGCGGGAGGTCAAGGTGCCGTCCAACTCCAGCTCACCCACCAGATTACGCAAGGTGGTGGCGGCCAGATTGGCAAGGGCGGAGATGGGGTTCACTGCACCGTAGGCATAAAGCTTTGCATCATAGATGGCATAATAGATCACCGTGTCGATCTGCATGGTAACATTATCTTTCGTGATAACAGGCTGAGGAGGAGAGTCCAAAACCTGCTCTTTCAAGGTGACTCTTTTGGCAACGCGCTCCAAAACGGGAATCTTGAAGTGCAGACCTGCCGTCCAAGTGGTTTTATATTTTCCTAAAAACTCGATTACATACTCGCTGGCTTGAGGAACGATCTTCAGGCAGGTTGCCAGAATGACGATCACCAAAGCTAAAATAATTAAAACTACCATAGTTCATACCTCCTATTTATTGGTTATATACAGTATATCACACAATTATGTATAGTGCAATAAAATCCTTTATTTTTATGAAGTTTTATGATACAATAAAGGTATTAAAACAAAGGAGTGGGAGAGCATATGATCAAGGTCTTTCATATCTTAAGCGACAGTAACATCGGCGGTGCGGGAACGCTGCTGATCAACTATCTGAAAAACTTCGATCGGGAGCAGTTTGATATTAAGGTGATTCTGCCCCAAGGAAGTCTGTTGACCCCGCGGATTACCGAGCTTGGCTATGAGGTGATCGAGATCGACGGGATCAAGGATCGTTCCATGGATCTGAAAGCCATCGGGGTCCTTCGAAAACTCTTTCGCAAGGAGCGCCCCCATATCGTGCACGCCCATTCTTCCATGAGCGCCAAGATCGCGGCGCTTTTGGCAGGGGTTCCTTCGCGGATGTATACCCGCCATTGCGCCTATGATCCCCCGAAAAGCGCTACCGTATTCCCCGGCAAGCAGCTTTGCGGGCTGGTGAATAATACCCTTTCCACCAAGATCATTGCGGTGGCGGAAGCCGCCAAGCAGAATTTGGTGGATACCGGTGTCAGCGAGAAGAAGATCTCGGTGATCATCAACGGGGTGGACGCCCTCACTCCGCCCTCCGCGGAGCGGATCGCCGTCCTCAAGAAGCAATACGGCATTGAGGAGGGGGACTTTGTGTATGGCATTGTTGCCCGCTTGGAAGAGGTAAAGGGGCAGCAGTATTTCATTGAAGCCGCCAACCGCTTGGCAAAAACGCATAAGGATATGAAATTCCTCATCGCCGGCATCGGCACCAATGAGGAAAAATATAAGGCGATGGCCAAGGGCAATGAGCAGATCATTTTCACGGGATTTATTGAGAATGTGGCAGAGATCTTCTCGGTGATGGATGTGAATGTAAACTGCTCCTTCGGCACCGAGACCTCCTCGCTGGCGCTTTCGGAAGGAATGAGCCTTGGGAAGCCTGCCATTGCCAGCATCTACGGGGGCAATCCCTATATGGTGCAGAATGGCTATAACGGCTTTTTATGCGAAAAGCAAAATACCGATGCCTTGGTGGCAGAGATGGAAAAATTCTATCTGGATCGGGGACTGCATCAAAAAATGAGCCAAAATGCAAGAGCGGCTTATGAAGAAAAGTTCACCGCTGCCAAGATGACCCGCCAGTTAGAAGAGATCTATCGGCAGGAATACCAAGCGCGGGTAAGGTGACAAGAGTAATCCGCTCCCTGCCTCAAAGCGGGTATTTTCGGTGCTTTTCACCCAATTTATTCTTGCAAGGCTAAAATAAGAAACTTTTTATAAAATAAAAGAAAGGAGTGAGAGCATGGCAGAGAAGTTTATTTTACATTCCAAATATCAACCCACAGGCGACCAGCCGCAGGCCATTGAAAAGCTGACGGAAGGCATCCTGCAGGGGAAAAAAGAGCAGACCCTTTTGGGTGTTACCGGCTCGGGTAAGACCTTTACCATGGCCAATATTATTGCCAATGTGAATAAGCCGACCCTTGTTCTCGCTCATAATAAAACCCTTGCGGCACAACTTTGCACCGAATTTAAGGAATTTTTCCCCGAAAATGCGGTGGAATATTTTGTTTCCTACTATGATTACTATCAGCCCGAGGCCTATATCCCGTCCTCGGATACCTATATTGAGAAAGACAGTTCCATCAATGATGAGATCGATAAACTGCGCCACAGTGCCACCTTTTCACTGCTGGAGCGGAAGGATGTGATCGTGGTCTCCTCGGTCTCCTGCATCTATGGCTTGGGCGATCCGGAGGAGTATAAAAACTTGGTAATCTCCTTGCGCCCCGGTATGGAAAAGGATCGGGATGCGGTGATCGAAGAACTGGTCTCCATTCAGTATGAGCGGAACGATTTTGATTTTACCCGCAATAAATTTCGGGTGCGGGGAGATGTATTGGAGGTCTTTCCCGCCGCCTCCAGCGACACGGTGGTGCGGATCGAGTTTTTCGGCGATGAGATCGACCGTATTTCCGAGGTAGATCACCTCACAGGCAAGGTGTTGCGGGAACTGGCTCATGTGGCTATCTATCCTGCCTCCCACTATGTGATCGGGGATGAAAAGCGAGAGAAGGCTCTTTTGGAGATCGAGCGGGAGCTCAACGAGCGGATCGCTTATTTTCAGGAGCAGGGCAAGTTTTTGGAGGCCCAGCGCATCGAACAGCGCACCCGCTATGATCTGGAGATGCTACGGGAGATTGGTTTTTGCACCGGCATTGAAAACTATTCTCGCGTGTTGAGCGGGCGCAAGCCGGGCAGTCCGCCTGCTACCTTATTGGACTTTTTCGGGGATGATTTCCTTTTGATCGTGGATGAATCCCATGTGACCCTGCCGCAGGTGCGGGGAATGTACGGCGGGGACCGTTCCCGCAAGGAGATGCTGGTGAACTATGGATTCCGCCTGCCCTCCGCCTTTGACAACCGCCCCTTGAATTTCGGGGAGTTTACCGACCGTTTGGATCAGGTGCTTTATGTGAGCGCCACCCCTGCAGCCTATGAATTGGAGCGGAGCAGTCAGGTGGCAGAGCAGATCATTCGCCCCACCGGTCTTTTGGATCCCGAAGTTTCGGTGCGCCCTGTGGAGGGGCAGATGGACGATCTTTTGGCAGAGATCCATTCCTGCGCGGAGAAGAAAGAGCGGGTGCTGGTCACCACCCTCACCAAGCGAATGGCAGAGGATCTGACCGCCTATCTGGAAGAGATGGGGGTCAAGGTCAAGTATCTCCATTATGATGTGAAGACCGTGGAACGGATGGAATTGGTGCGCCAGTTGCGGCTGGGTGTCTTTGATGTGTTGGTCGGTATCAACCTGCTGCGGGAAGGCTTGGATATTCCCGAAGTCTCGTTGGTGGCGATTTTAGATGCCGATAAAGAGGGCTTTTTGCGGAGCGAGACCTCCCTCATTCAGACCATCGGACGCGCCGCCCGTAATGCGAACGGGCGGGTGATCATGTATGCCGATCAGGTGACCGCTTCTATGGAGCGGGCCATCACCGAAACGGTGCGCCGCCGCGGGCTGCAGCAGGCATATAATGAGGAGCACGGGATCGTGCCTCAAACCATCTCCAAGGCGGTGCACGAGGTGCTCAATATCGGCGCTATGCCCGCCACCCCTGAGCGCCGTCGGCTGAAGTTCTCTCAAGAGGAGAAGCAAAAGATGGTCAAGGATCTGGAGAAGCAGATGAAAGAGGCGGCCAAGATGCTGGAATTTGAGTATGCCGCCATGCTGCGGGATAAAATAGAAGCACTGAAAAAAGAGGATTAAGATGGCACACGAGTTTATCACCGTAAAAGGTGCAAAAGAGAATAATCTGAAAAACATTGACCTGAAGATCCCCAGAGATCAGCTGGTGGTTTTCACGGGTCTTTCCGGCTCCGGCAAAACCTCGCTGGCCTTTGATACCATTTATGCGGAAGGCCGCCGTCGGTATGTGGAGAGCCTTTCTTCCTATGCGCGGATGTTTTTGGGGCAGATGAATAAGCCGGAGGTGGATAGCATTGACGGTCTTTCTCCCGCCATTTCCATCGACCAAAAGACCACCTCCAAAAACCCCCGTTCCACGGTGGGTACCGTTACCGAGATCTATGATTACCTGCGTCTGCTTTATGCCCGTATCGGCAAGCCTCATTGCCCTGTTTGCGGCAGAGAGATCGCCCAGCAAACGGTGGATCAGATCGTGGATCAGGTCTGCGCCCTTCCCGAGCGCACCCGCCTGACCGTCTTGGCACCGGTGGTGCGGGGCAAAAAGGGTCGCCATGAAAAACTGTTGGAGGATGCCAAGCGCAGCGGATTTGTGCGGGTGCGGATCGACGGCAATCTTTACGATCTCTCCGAAGAGATCACCTTGGATAAGAATATCAAGCACTCCATCGAGATCGTGGTGGATCGCTTGGTGATGAAAGAGGGCATTCAGCAGCGGCTGACCGATTCTTTGGAAACAGCACTCCATCAGGCAGACGGCTTGGTGCTGGTGGCACCCGAAGGGGAAGAGGAGATCCTCTTTTCCCAAAACTTCACCTGCCCCGAGCACGGTTTTTCCATGGAAGAACTTTCTCCGCGGATGTTCTCCTTCAATAACCCCTTCGGTGCCTGCCCCGAGTGTGACGGTTTGGGCTTTTTGATGAAGGTGGATCCTGCGTTGGTGGTACCAAAGCCTCAGCTTTCCGTGAATGAGGGTGCCATTAAGGCAAGCGGATGGTATCTTTCTTCCACCGATAATATCGCCAAAATGTATTTTAAGGCGTTGAGTAAAAAATATGATTTTTCTTTGGATACCCCCTTTGAGCAGTTGACCGAGCGGCAACAGAATATTTTGCTTTACGGCAATAACGGGGAGAAGCTGGAGATGCAGCGCAATTCCTCTTTCGGTTCCATGAACTATAATACCGCTTTTGAAGGGGTGGTTCCCAATTTGGAGCGGCGGTTTAAGGAGACCAACAGTGAATGGGTGCGCCGCGAGATCGAGATGGTTATGAGCGACTGTCCCTGCCCTTCCTGCCGCGGCAAGCGGTTGAAGTCCGATGTGCTGGCGGTCACGGTAGGGGAAAAGAACATTGCAGAGGTGACCGACCTTTCGGTGCATCAGGCAGTGGACTTTTTCAAAGGCCTCTCTCTTTCCGAAAAGGATCGCCTAATCGGAGAGCGGGTGCTGAAGGAAGTGATCGAGCGGCTGAACTTTTTGAAGAGTGTGGGCTTGGATTATCTGACCCTCTCCCGCAGCGCGGGAACCCTATCGGGCGGAGAAAGCCAGCGGATCCGCTTGGCGACCCAGATCGGCTCTTCCCTGATGGGTGTGCTTTATATTTTGGACGAGCCGTCCATCGGTCTCCATCAGCGGGATAATGATAAATTGATCGCCACCCTCAAGCGGTTGAGGGATCTGGGCAACACCCTGATTGTGGTGGAGCACGATGAGGACACTATGCGGGCGGCGGATTATATTGTGGACATCGGTCCCGGCGCAGGGATCCACGGCGGTGAAGTGGTCTGCAGCGGCACCCCCGAAGAGGTGGCGGCCTGCGAGCATTCCCTGACCGGTCAGTACCTCTCCGGCAAAAAGAAGATCGAGATCCCCAAAGAGCGCAGAGCCGGCAACGGAAAGTGCTTGGAGGTATTGGGCGCGGCAGAAAACAATTTGCAGAAGATCGATGTGAAGATCCCCTTGGGCACCTTTACCTGCGTGACCGGTGTGTCCGGTTCCGGCAAATCTTCATTGGTCAATTCGGTGCTTTATCGCACCCTTGCCCACGAACTGAATAATGCCAAGGCTTACCCCGGTAAGGTGCGGGAGATCCGCGGCTTGGAGCATCTGGATAAGGTGATCGCCATTGATCAGTCCCCCATCGGCAGAACTCCCCGCTCCAACCCTGCCACCTATACCTCGGTGTTTACCGATATCCGTGATCTGTTTGCCTCTACCAACGGCGCCAAAGCAAGGGGCTACAGCTCCGGCCGCTTCTCCTTCAATGTGCGTGGCGGGCGGTGCGAAGCCTGTCAGGGCGACGGTATTTTGAAGATCGAAATGCACTTCCTGCCGGATGTGTATATCCCTTGCGAGGTCTGCCGCGGCAAGCGGTATAATCGGGAGACCTTGGAGGTCAAATATAAGGATAAATCCATTGCCGATGTACTGGAAATGACGGTAGAGGAAGGGCTGAACTTCTTTGAAAACCATGAGAAGATCCGCCGTAAATTGCAAACCCTCTATGATGTGGGACTTTCCTATGTGAAGATCGGTCAGCCGTCCACCACCCTTTCGGGAGGTGAAGCCCAACGGGTGAAGCTGGCTACCGAGCTTTCCAAGCGTCCCACAGGGCAGACCATCTATATTTTGGATGAGCCTACCACCGGTCTCCATACCGCCGATGTGCAGATGCTGATCACCGTTCTGCAGCGGCTGGTGGATACCGGCAATACGGTGGTGGTAATCGAGCATAACTTGGATGTGATCAAGACGGCCGACCATATCATCGACCTTGGCCCCGAAGGGGGCATCGGCGGCGGTACGGTGGTGGCAACCGGCACCCCCGAAGAGGTGGCGGCTTGCCCCAAGAGCTATACCGGTCAATATCTGAAGAAATCAGGAGTATAAGGATGGATCGACGGATCATTGAAAAACTTTCGGTCATTACCCCCGAGGAACGGCAGTTTTTAGAGGGCAGGAAGACCATTGATCGCAGTCTCTATATGGATGGGAATGTGGATGTGATCTCCGGCAAGCGGCTGTTGGAGGCGGGACGGCAGAGCAATGTGCGCCCCCATACGCGCTTTGTGCATTTTCCGGAGCATACCCACGATTTTGTGGAATTGGTGTATATGTGTCAAGGGACCACCACGCATATCGTCAACGGGGTGAAGGTTTTATTGCAGGAAGGAGATCTGCTGATGCTGGGGCAAAATGCCCGTCAGGAGATCCTTCCCGCAAGGGCGGAAGATCTGGCGGTGAATTTTATTGTGCGCCCTGAACTGTTCAGCGGAACATTGAACCTTTTGGGCAGCGAGGAAACACCTTTGCGGGAGTTTATTCTGAATAGCCTGCGGGGGGAAAACCCCTCCGGCTATCTTCACTTCCGAGTGGCAGAGGTGCGCTCGGTGCAGAATCTCATTGAAAATTTACTTTGGACCCTTTTGAGCGATGTTCCCAACCGCCGCAGTATTCAGCAGTTGACATTGAGCCTGTTGTTTGTGGAATTTCTGAATCATACTGACAAGCTGACGGTGGGAACAAAAGAGCAGGATACGGTCGTGCGGGTCCTGCGCTACATTGAAGAGCATTATGTTGACGGCAGCCTTACGGAGATCTCTTCTCGTCTTCATTATGATCCCGCTTGGCTTTCACGGGAGATCAAGCGGGTGACCGGCAGAACGTTTACGGAATTAATGCAGGAGAAGAGACTTTCTCAAGGGGCATGGATGCTTCGTAACACAGGTAAAAAGGTAGCGGAAATTGCTTTGGAAGTAGGCTATGAAAACATCAGCTATTTTCATCGCATCTTTTTTGCGCGCTTTCACTGTACTCCTAAGCAGTATAAATCCCGCAAATAAGGACAGTTTTTTATCAAAAGCCGACCTTTCAAAAATCCCTCACTATTGATAGAATAATAGCGGAGGGATTTTTTTATGTCTCATTATTATTTAGCAATTGATATCGGCGCGTCTTCCGGTCGGCATATTGTGGGCCGGAAAGAAGAAGGGGTCGTTCAAACCAAAGAAGTGTACCGTTTTCCAAACGGAGTAAAAAGGCAAGACGGGCATCTGATTTGGGATATGGAAGAATTGACGGACCATGTGGTTACGGGAATTGCAAAGGCGTTTGCCCAATATCCTGCAATTCAAAGCCTTTCTGTGGATACCTGGGGTGTCGATTATGTATTGATGCGCGGAGAGCAGGAGGTATGGCCCTGCTATGCCTACCGTGACAGCCGCACAGAATCGGTTATTGAAAAGGTTCACAGCAAGATCCCGTTTTCGGAATTGTATCGACGCACAGGGTGTCAGTTTCAGCCGTTTAATTCGATCTATCAGCTTTATGAAGATCTGGAACGGGGAAGGCTGGAAGGGGTTACCGATTGGCTGATGATTCCGGAATACTTGGCGTATAGGCTGACCGGTGTGAAGAAAAAAGAATATACCAACGCCACCACATCCGGATTGGTGCGGGACGGAGGATTTGACAAGGAGATCCTGACCGCCTTGGACTTACCCGCGTCATTGTTTCCTGCTCTTTCGCAACCGCAAACAACGGTTGGAGAGCTGCTGCCTCTTCTTCGTGAAAAGGTAGGCGGAAACTGTAAGGTGGTTCTTTGCGCCACGCACGATACCGCTTCGGCGGTGGAAGGAATTCCGATGGAGGAAAACGCCCCTTATATTTCTTCGGGCACGTGGTCTCTTTTGGGTGTGAAGACCGTTGCACCTATTTTGGATGAAAAAAGCGCGTGCGCAAATTATTCCAATGAGGGCGGGGTGGGTTATAACCGCTATCAAAAGAATATTATGGGGATGTGGTTGATCAATTCCCTGAAAAAGGAGCTTTGTCCCGACCGTTCATTTGAAGAGATCGTGGCAATGGCGCAAGAGAGTACCTTCAACGGATTGGTCGATGCCGATGCGCCCGAATTTTTGGCCCCGAAGAGCATGAAAGCGGCCTTTGAGGCGGCGATCGACGGATTTCAAACAGAGGGGGATTATTTTCGGTGCGCTTATCGGAGTTTGGCACACAGTTACCGAAAGGCGCTTGCGGAGCTGGAGGCGAATACAGGGCAAAAATATGAAAAGCTCTATATTGTGGGCGGCGGAGCAAAAAATCTTTTTTTGAACGCTTTGACCCAAGAGGCAACCGCCAAGACGGTTATTGCGTTGCCCATTGAAGCAACTGCGCTTGGAAATTTAAAGCAACAAATGGAGGCAGATCGATGAGTTATTCGGAAGCAAAAAAGAAATATGCGGCACTGGGGATTGATACCGATGCTGCAATTGCGCAATTAAAAGAAATCCCTGTGGCATTGCATTGCTGGCAGGGAGATGATGTGGGCGGCTTTGACCGAAAAGAAAAGGCATTGACCGGCGGTATTCAGACTACCGGTAATTATATGGGAAAGGCGACCACCCCCGAGGAGTTGATGGCAGATCTGGATCAGGTCATTGCTTTGGTGCCGGGGCAGGTTAAGATGAATCTTCACGCAAGCTATGCCATTTTTGATGAGGAAAACGGCGGCTGGGTGGATCGGGATCGTCTGGAGCCGAAGCATTTCAAAAAGTGGGGGGATTTCTGCAAGGAGCGGGGAATCGGGTGTGATTTCAATCCCACCTTTTTCTCGCATCCCAAGTGTGATCCCTTAACGCTTTCATCGCCCAACGAGGAGACCCGTCGCTTTTGGGTGGAGCATGGGAAGGCATCGGTGCGCATTGCCAATTATTTTGCCGAAGAACTGGGGAAACCCTGCGTTTTGAACATTTGGACAGGGGATGGCTATAAGGATATTCCCGCCGACCGTTTGGGCCCGCGTTTGCGCTATAAACGCTCCTTTGATGAGATCTTATCGGAGCCTTTTGATCCGACTCGGGTCTATCCTTGTGCCGAGAGCAAGGTGTTTGGCATCGGAGTGGAGAGTTATACGGTGGGCTCTGCCGAATGGTGCCTGAAATATGCCGCAGGGCGGGAGGATTGCATCTGCCTGATGGATAACGGTCATTATCACCCCACCGAAGTGGTCAGCGATAAGATCTCCGCCATACTGGCTTATGATAAGAAGGTGGCTCTCCATGTGACCCGCGGCGTCCGTTGGGACAGCGATCATGTGGTGCTGTTTGATGATGAGACCAAAGAGCTTTGTAAGGAACTTGTACGGTGCGGGTTGGATAAGGTCTTTATTGCGTTGGATTATTTTGACGCATCGATCAATCGTATTGCCGCATGGGTCACCGGATTTCGTAATCTCCAAAAGGCATTGCTCTTCGGATTGCTGCAACCCAATGCACTTTTGACCGATCTGCAGAATGAAGGGAATTTCACCAAGCTGATGGTTCTGCAAGAAGAATTGAAGACCTTCCCCTTTGGAGAGGTTTGGGAAGAATATTGCCGTGTTTGCAAAAAGCCTGCCGACGGAGAATGGTTGTCTGAAATTGAAGCGTATGAGCGGGAAGTACTGGCAAAGAGAGGATAAAGAGATGAAAGATATTTTAACAGCGCCCTTTGTGGAGGAAATGAGAAAGACCACTGCCAATATGTATCGCCTTGGATGGGATGAGCGTAACGGCGGAAATATCAGTTATTTACTGGAGGCCTCTGAGGTCGCAGAGTATTTGGATCTTGATCAGGTGATCCGTACGATCCCTCTCGGGTTTACGGCTCCTTCTTTAGCGGGAAAGATCTTTATTGTGACAGGAACCGGAAAGTATTTCAAAAATGTGGAAAGCGATCCCGAGACCAATCTTGGAATCATCCGCATCGCAGAGGACGGTACGACTGCTCAACTGCTGTGGGGCTACCGCGACGGAAGTAAATTCACATCCGAGCTTCCTGCCCATTTGATGAGCCATATGGCGCGCTTGGCGGTGGATCCCGAAAACCGCGTGGTTATGCACTGCCATCCCACCCATACATTGGCGATGAACTATGTTCATGAATTGGACGAAAAAAAGTTCACCCATACCCTTTGGGAGATGTGTACCGAGTGCATTGTGGTGTTTCCGGACGGGATCGGGGTCCTTCCTTGGATGCTTTGCGGAACCAATTCCATTGGGGAGGCTACCGCTGAAAAGATGAAAGAGTTTCGTTTGGTGGTTTGGGGAATGCACGGGATCTACGGTGCAGGCAAAACCATGGATGAAACATTCGGACTGATCGAAACCGTGGAAAAAGCCGCCCAAATCTATATGCTTACCGCTCATCTTCCTCGCATCAATACGATAAAGGATGAAGAGATGGCAGAGCTTGCAGAGTTTTTTGGTGTCCGCTACCGTAAAGATTTTCTGAATATTTAAAATAAAATAAAACCACCCGTTGTCCAACACTCCTTGAGAGCGGTTTGAACGATGGGTGGTTCTTTTTTATTGAGTCGGTTCATAAATTGAACAAAGCGAGGTGGTAGTATGGCGTATTCCGAGCGGGAGCTGCTGGCACGGCTGATCGAGTGCGAGGCAGGCGGCGAGGGCGACACGGGGATGAAGGCGGTAGCCAGCGTTATTATGAATCGGGTGCAGGTGCCCTATGGGGAATATGCGCGGGTAAGTCAAGGCGGCAGTATCCGCAATATCATTATGCAACCGGGGCAGTTTGCTTGCGTGCGTACCGAGGAGAATGGGGTCTATAATCCCCAAAACATCTATAATATGAACCCGACACAGGAGCATTTTAATATCGCCGATTGGGCCATCGCGGGCAACCGTTTGCCGGGGTTGGGGAATGCCCTTTGGTTTTATAATCCCTTTTCCAATCGTTGCCGCCCCAATTTTCCCTCCGATGTGGGGTATTTTATCGGGCGGTATCAGGCACATTGCTTCTACGATCCCACCGACCTATACGAGTTTACATAATTTTTTAATTGAGGTGATCCTATGGCTGAACTGAATCAACGGAATTTTCAAGGGGGAGGCACCACCAATCCTCCCATGGAACAGCTCCCCGGCTATGCCGGCTCATGGCAACAGACGCTTGCCAATAATGTGGGAGAATATTGCATTATTGATTTTTTGATCGGTACCTCGGGGTTGGTGCAGAAGGAAGGGGTTCTTTATGATGTGGGGATGAGCTTTGTGACCCTCTTTGATCCCCGCACCGAGAACTACATTGTTTGCGATTTTTATTCCATCAAGTTTGTGACCTTTCCCGCGCGGCAAAATCTGCCTGCGGCAAAAACAACCCGAAGAAGAGTATAAAGAAAAACGCACATCGAAAACGCCACTTCTCATAAGGATGATTAAAGCCTCGATGAAATTCATCGAGGCTTTTCTTATGCTTATCGGATAGAACCGACATCGCATTTGTAAATACAAATGCTTCTTTTTGGGTGATACCCAAATCCTTTTTACAACAAAAAGAAAGATAAGTGATATTCTTTGCTGTGCAAAGAGTGATATTTTCACTTTGTGAAAGTGATATTACTCCCTCTGGTCGTAGTGATATTTTATTCGCCCTAAAAACTGTCCGTAGGACAATATCACTATGCGAAAGCATAATATAACTGCGAAGCAATATCACTCGCCTTTGGCGAATAAAACTGCGAGACTTCCCTTAGAGAAGTCTCGCAAACGATGTGCGTTTCTTTTATTGTTCCTCTTTAGAGTGGCAATTCATAGAGCAAGCGCCGCAAGAGCCGCCGCAGTTACAAGAAGATCGCCCTTTTTTCTTTTTGATGATTTCGCTCGCAATGATCGCAACAAAAATCACGATCAGTACGCTTAAAATAATTGCAGAAGGCAAGTTCATACCCATCAGCGCTCCTTTTTCTTATAGGGATTGGGGCGGAACAGGAAATAAAGGATGGTGAGTGCCACCAAGGAGGCAGCAATGGTCCCGATCAGATTTCCGGCTCCGATAAACCAAGCACCGAACTGATAAACGCAGAGGGATACCGCATAGGCAAACACACACATATAAGTAATGGCACCGACGGACCATTTCCAGTTGTTCATCTCCCGCTTAATGGCACCCATTGCCGCAAAGCAGGGCGCGCAAAGGAGGTTAAACAGCAGGAAGGACATTCCCGCAAGGCCGCTTCCGTTCCAGATATGATGGATGAATTGCTCTGCATTCATCCCGTGCTCTGCACCCAATGTGCCGAAAACGCCGACCACTTCTTCTTTAGCAACCAGACCCAAAATGGTGGCAACGGTGGCTTCCCAGTTGCCAAACCCAAGGGGAATGAAAATCAAAGAGATGGTTTTGCCGAGCGCTTCCAAAACAGAGGCTTCGGTTCCTTCACTGATGAAATGGAACCCGCCCTGCAAGGTCAGGTTATTCAGCACCCAAATGATGATGCTTGCCGCCAAGATCACCGTCCCGGCGCGTTTGATAAAGCCCCAGCCACGGTCCCAGGTTGTGCGCAGGATGTTTGCGGGGATCGGCGCATGGTAAGCAGGAAGCTCCATCACAAAGGGGGCGGGATCTCCTGCAAAGGGCTTGGTTTTCTTCAGCATCAGGCCGGAGATGATCACTGCGGCAATACCGCTGAAATATGCGGTGGTGGCAACCAAAGCACTGCCGCCGAAAAGTCCGCCTGCGATCATACTGACAATGGGAAGCTTGGCACCGCAAACAATAAAGCCGGTGGTCATAATGGTCATTTTACGATCCCGATCCTGCTCGATGGTTCGGCTTGCCATAATGCCCGGCACACCGCAACCGGTGGCTACCAGCATAGGAATAAAGGATTTTCCCGAAAGTCCGAATTTGCGGAACAGGCGGTCCATAATAAAGGCCACGCGGGACATATAGCCGCAATCCTCCAAGAGGGAGAGCAGGAAAAAGAGGATCATCATTTGGGGCACAAAGCCTAAAACAGCGCCCACACCGCCCACAATTCCGTCGGAGATCAGGCTGTTCAGCCAAGGAAGGCAACCGATCTGCTCCAGCCAACTGCTGACATTGGGAATGATCCACTCGCCAAAGAGGGTATCATTCATAAAGCCAACGGTCCAAGCACCGATGGAGCCGATGGAGATATAATAGACCAAAAACATTGTCAAGGCAAAGATCGGGAGCGCCAATATACGGTTGGTAACAATGCGGTCGATCTTATCGGAAACGGTCAGTTTTCCGGCATTCTTTTTCTTATAGCAGTCTTTCAGAACATCGGTGATGTAGTTGTAGCGCTCATTGGTGATAATGCTTTCGGCATCATCATCCAAGCGGGTTTCCACTTTTACAATGTCGTTTTCCAAATGGGCGCGGGTGGTTTTATCCAAATTCAACTGATCCATAACCCGCTGATCCCGTTCGAACAGTTTAATGGAATACCACCGCTGCTGCTCTTCCGGCAGGTGATGCACCGCCGCCTCTTCCATATGAGCAAGCACATGCTCCACCGGACCTGAAAAATTATGAACAGGGAGGGGGAGGGCATTTTGAACCGATTGAATGGCAACCTCTGCCGCCTCAAACAGTCCTTCATTTTTTAAGGCGGAAATCTCAATAATGGGGCAACCTAATTTCTTGCTCAACTGCTCAATATTGATCTTGTCGCCGTTTTTGCGCACAATATCCATCATATTGATGGCGATCACCACAGGGATGCCGATTTCCATCAGTTGGGTAGAAAGATAGAGGTTTCGCTCCAAATTGGTTCCGTCCACCACATTCAAAATGGCATCGGGGCGCTCATTGATCAAATAATTACGCGCCACCACTTCCTCCAGTGTATAGGGGGAAAGGGAATAGATACCGGGAAGGTCGGTGATGATGATATCCTTATGGTTTTTTAAGGGACCTTCTTTTTTTTCCACCGTAACACCGGGCCAGTTTCCTACATATTGGTTGGAGCCGGTCAGTACATTAAAAACAGTGGTTTTTCCGCTGTTGGGGTTGCCCGCAAGGGCAATACGAATGCTCATAATTTGTGCTCTCCTTATTCAATCTCTACCATAGCGGCATCGTCTTTTCGCAACGAAAGCTCATAGCCACGCACCATAATTTCCACCGGATCTCCCAGCGGGGCAACCTTTCGCACATAGACGGTTACACCCTTTGTAAGACCCATATCCATAATTCGCCGTCGCACCGGTCCCTCTCCGTGCAGTTTAATAACTTTGACCGTGGAACCGATTTTTGCTTCGCGCAACGTTTTCACCGATGTATCCCTCCTTATTTTTTGAATTAGCACACGCTAACTTTGGAATAAAAATATTCGGTTAGCGGGTGCTAACCGAATATATATTAACGGTTTTGAATGGATTTGTCAAGAAAAATTTTCAAATTATTTGATAAAATTTTCCAAGATGTATTTCATGGCGTGTTCATCATTATTGCAGATGATGCGGTTGGCTTCGACTTTGAGTGCTTCGCAGGCGTTTTCCATGGCAAGACCCAAGCCGGCTTTACGGATATTGTCCATATCGTTAAGGCTGTCGCCCACGCCAATGGTTTTTTGGGGGTCGATCTCCAGGTGCTGGGCCAGCCGTCTGAGGGCGTTGCCCTTGCCCGCATTGATGTGGAAGATTTCCAAATTGTAGGGCTCCGAGGAGGCTACCTGTACCCGCCCGGTTTCCAGTAGCCGGCGCTTGCACTCGGCCATTTCCCGGTTGCTTTTAAAGAACACACAGATCATTTCGATCTCCGGTAGGTTGTAGCAAAAATCGTCAAAGTTTTCGATGGGATGGTCGTATTCGTAAATGAATTCCTTATAATTTCCCGTCAAGCGATATTTGCCGTAAATGTCCCAATCGTGCTTGGAGGTATCAACGTAGGATTTTCCGTGATACCGTACGGTTAAAAGGGTTTGGTACTCGTTGAGAACATCCAGCACCGTTTTGGAAAGCTCCTTGTCCATATAACAACGGCAGAGCTGCTGTTGTGTCTTTTGGTCATAAATCATTGCGCCGTCGGAGCAGATCAGATAGCGTACTTGGGGAATGTTTTTGATCTTGTCGGGAATCTCCGTATAAGCCCGGCCGGAGGAGGGAACAAAGTGCACCCCCATTTGGTCCATCTGATCAATGGCGGCCAGGTTTTCCTTGGAAATCTCCACCGCGGTATTGAATAAGGTGCCGTCCAGGTCGCTGGCAACGATTTTGTATTTCGGCATAAAAAAGCCCTCCTAAATGCTTTGTGGAATTCTTATTATAGCATTTAAAGAAAAAAAGTCAACAAAAAATGGCCCATAAAAGGGCAGCCCTTCGTAAGGAAGAAGCGGTTTGCGTGCATCTTTTCCGCCCAAACAAAATGGAAAATCTCCGTAATGCGTCAGCATTGCGGAGATTTTGTTATTTCGTCTGAACGAAAAATCTGTATCTCAAAACTGCTCTGCACCTAAAAATTCAAAAGTTTGGATGCAAAGCAAGGTATAAAATGCGAGACATCCTGGCGGATGGCGAGTATTTTTAATACAGATTTGCGCCAAAATCTTGAATTTTAAGGCGCTTATTCCTTACGAAGGACTGCCCAAATGGTCGTTTTTGTTATTTCTTTTGGCCGTATTTGTTTAAAAAGAAGTCGTGGAAAAAGTCGCAGTCTTCCTTGGAGATCTCCACCGCGCCGCCCAGAGCCTGTACGTCGATCCAGATCTGAGCAGTCTTTTCCAATACGGTTACGGCGGTCAAAGCTTCTTTCAGAGTGCGTCCCATCGCGATGGAGCCGTGGTTGGCGATCAGTGCCCCCATACGGTCTTCCAGGGCTTCGGCCACGCTGTTGGCCATTTCCTCACTGCCGGGGAAGGTGTAGTCGGCACAACGGATATCTCCACCTAAAATTTGCACTTGGTCATCGCAGATAGGGGGGATCCCTTTGCGGGTCACCGCCACCGCCAGGGCCTTTGAGGAATGAACGTGGACAATACCGTTGACCTCGGGACGGGTCAACAGAAGGCGGGAGTGAATGGGCACCTCCACAGAGGGTTTCAGATCGCCCAGATACTCGCCGGTCTTCATATTGGTGATGACCATTTGGTCAGCGGTCAGCTTGGAATAATCCATTCCCGAGGGGGTAATGACCATATAAGTATCGTCGATTCGGCCGGAAATGTTTCCCCAGGTACCTGCGGTGAGCCCGGCATCTGCCATGGCCTTTGCCGTTTTGCAGACTTCTTCCTGAACAGCCTTTGCTTTTAATTGATCCATTGCTTACTCCTCCTTTTTATTGGTAACGGTAGAGCAGATGCTCTCCGTTGACAAACCGTCGTACTTCGCCAACGATCATTTTGGTGTGGTTGGTCAGCACCTCTTCTGTGGCTCCGGCAATGTGGGGAGTGATCACCACATTGTCCAGTTCCCGGATGTAGGCATGGTTGCTGGGAATGGGCTCTTTGGCATAAACGTCAAAGGCGGCGCCGGCGATCTTATGCTCCCGCAAGGCATCGATCAAGGCTTCCTCGTCCAGAATGGCACTGCGGGAAGCGTTGATAAAGTAGGCCGTGGGCTTCATATACGAGATCATTTCCCGGCTGATGCAGCCGGTGGTTTCGGGGGTGACTTTCAGGTGACAGGATACGAAATCCGATTCTGCCATCAGCTGTTTTAAAGTCAGAGCCTTGCGCACGCCGATTTCCTCCACGTCAATCTCTCCAACGTAGGGGTCAAAAAGCAGTAGCTCCATTCCAAAGGCCCGGGCGATGCGGCCTACCCGGCGGCCTATACTACCGTAGCCTACAACGCCCAGGGTCTTGTTTTTCAGTTCCGTTCCCTTAAAGACGGTATAGGGGGCATCCTCGCCCACACCCCAGAAAACGTCGGCACGCAGTCCCTTTTTGGTTTCCAATTCATTTTCCGGCGGGGCGGTATATTCTCCCGCTTTCAAGGCACTGTGGGCCATAGGGATCTTACGAGCAATGGAGAGCATTAGTCCAATGGTTAGCTCGGCGGTGGCATCGGAATTGCGGCCGGGGGTATAGAGCACGGGAATATTGTACTCTTTTGCGGCGGCTACGTCAATGTTGACCGGAGTGGCACGAGTGCAGGCGATCAGCTTTAAGGATTTTGCGTTTTCGATCACCTTGCGGGTAATGTCGTCAAAGGTAGTGATGATGATGTCGGCATCGGCAGTCTTTTTCATCAGCTCTTCTTCCGAAAGTTTGGGAAGGCCTTTGGCCCAGCCGTCGATCACGATCTCCCCCAGCTCGTAAAGAGGAGTCAGCTCCTTGGGGTCATATTCTGCGGTAAAAAAGATTTTCATATTGTTTCCTCCGTCATTTGTATTAAAGCGTCTGCTAATTCTTGGTCAATGATCAGGGTGTTTAAAAGATGGGCTCTTAATATGGCAAGTACGGCCTCTGCTTTTTTTTTGCCGGCGGCAATACCTACTGCGTTTTTCATTTGGCGAATACAGTCTGGGTCGGCGTTGATGGTACGCTCCTTTAAAAAGCAGCGGTCATAGGAGCCGTCTTTGCGGATGGGGTTTAGGGCAATGTCGGCACAAAAGCCCTCCCGGTTCAGACGGGCAAGATCCTCTTGGGCAAGGTAGCCCATGGTGCACATGGGTGCCTGTTTATTTAATTCACCAATGCCAAACAGCCCGATGTCACAGTTTTTCATCGCCTCCACGGACCCAAGAATACTCTTTTCTTTTAAAAGGACGGTTTTGGTATGGGGGTCCGAAACTAAAACCGGCGCATAAAGCATATTGCTGGGGCAGTCCAGCTTTTCGGCCAGGGAGCGAACGATATCGTCGGATTTCATCGGAAAGCGGTCCATACTCTGAACACCCATCAGTTGCATTACTCGGCAATCTCTTTTTTTCATAAAGCGCATCTCGTGGACTGTAGCTGCCAGAGTCTTACCCCATGATACGCCAATCACGCATCCATCGGAAATGATCTGCTCTAAATATTGGGCGGCGGTGTTGGCTAGTTTGAAAAAGGAGTATTCCTCGCTTCCGTAGTCCGGGGAAATAATTACCTGATCCAACCGGTAATGGCTTTCTAAAAAAGCCTCTTTTTCCGGTTGTCGGTCCTGGCAGCCCCGGATACTGACGGTTAAAATGCCGTCCTCTCGTAGGGAGCCGATCACGCCGTTGATCTTTTGGCGGGTCAGGCCGGTACGGCGGGCGATCTCTTCCTGGGTCATCCCGCAATTATAATACCAAAAGGCAATTTTAGTTTTTAAAGCTTGATCCATAAGATCCTCCATTACAAATGTAACACCTGATTACAAATGTCATTTTATCATACGTGAATCCTATTGTCAATAAAAAAGTGCCTGTTTGTTCAAAACAGGCACTTTTAAAAGGATTATTTGCAAAAATTCTCCACATAGCGTTCAATGGCTTCATTAATAACGGTGATCGCTTCTTCCTTGGCACGCACCTCATCCACCGCGGTGGTCTTATTTTCCAAATTCTTATAAACAGTGAAGAAATGGCGCATCTCATCAAAGATATGGATGGGAAGCTGATCAATGTCGGTATAATGATTATAGGTAGGATCATTGAAAGGAATGGCAATGATCTTTTCATCGTTTCTGCCGTTATCGATCATGGAAATATAGCCGATGGGGTATGCCCGCACCAGCGTCATGGGCTCAATGGGCTCGGAGCAGAGGAGCAAAACGTCCAAGGGGTCTCCGTCGTCGCCGTAGGTACGGGGAATAAATCCGTAGTTGGCGGGATAGTGGGTAGAGGTATGCAGGATGCGATCCAGCATCAGGTAGCCGGTCTCCTTGTCCAGTTCATATTTCTTTTTACTGCCCTTGGAGATCTCGATCACGCAGATAAAATCTTCGGGATTGATCCGCTTGGGGGAAATGTCGTGCCAGATATTGGACATACTAAACACTCCTTTTTTACATACTTATGTATTTAATCATAACAAAACCCTTGCTTTTTCGCAAGGGCTTTGTGAAGAAAAAGTCATCGAATAATGGATTGTCTTGCGCTGGTTTTGCCCTCGGGGCGGATATCGCCTGCCTTCAGCAGGGCAATTTTGGTGAGGTAGGGGCCGATCAGCTCATAGATCAGCACCGAGAAGAGGGTGATATTGGCAACCACCGCGCCTTCGGCGCCCAAGGCTTCTGCCTTGATGGCCATGCCCAAGGCAACTCCTGCCTGCGGCAGAAGGGTGATGCCCAAGTAATTCACAATGCGGGGCGGGCAATGCACCGCTTTGGCGCTGAAGAATGCCCCGAAGTATTTTCCTAAGGAGCGGAAGAGGATGTACACCACACCCACAAACACGATCACGGGATCGCGGAACACCGCAAGTTCCAGTTCGGCGCCGCTGAGCACAAAGAACAGAATAAAGAGGGGTGCGGTCCAGCGGTCGATCCGATCCATCAGTTCCTCGGAAAAGTCGCAAACATTGCAGAAGACCGTTCCCAGCATCATACAGGTCAGAAGAGACGAAAAGGCGATATGTATGCCGCCTACTTCAAATTTCAGCATGGAGAGCGCCACCGTCAGCAACACAAAGGTCACCGACATGGAAAGCCGCTTGGAGCGGGAATGGAAGAACCGTTCGCAGAAGCTGAACAGTCCGCCCATCAGCGCGCCCAAGAGCAGGGAAAGCACCACTTCCAAAATGGGCTCCAGCAGAACCGAGATCAAATCCACCTGACCGGAGAGCAGCGCCTTTGCCACTCCGAAGGAGATGGCGAAAAGGATCAGACCCACCGCATCGTCCAGCGCAACAATGGGCAGTAAAAGATCGGTGAGAGGTCCTTTGGCCTTATATTGGCGCACCACCATCAGGGTGGCGGCAGGTGCAGTCGCCGAAGCCACCGCGCCTAAAACAATGGCGGAGGGCAGGGGCAATTTATCGGGGATGAGAAAATGCAGGCCGATCAGCGCGGCATCCACCAAAAGGGTGGCAACCACTGCTTGAAAAATACCGATCACGGTGGCTTGCTTGCCGGTTTGCTTCAGTTGGGAAAGGCGAAACTCATTGCCGATGGAAAAGGCAATAAAGCCCAGCGCCACATCCGAAAGCAAGCTCAAATCATGAAGCTCTGCCATGGAGGTGAAGCCCAAGCCCTTGATGCCCAAGGCACCCAGCAGATAAGGCCCGATCAAAATGCCTGCCACCAGATAGGCGGTGACCGCAGGCAACTGCGCAACCTTTGCAAGGCGGGAAAGCATCAGCCCCGCAAATAAGGCAACGGATAAACTCAATAAAAATTCCATAAAAAATCCCTCTGTTTACTTAATGCAATAGTGAAATCCTTTAATAGTATAGTCCTTTTTTGTGAAATGTCAATATATGATTTTTAGGGGTGTTGTGCATTATAGCACAACACCCCTTTGGGTATCAAAGCTTTAGTTCTTGTGCGATGGAAAGCAGCTTGCCGATCAATTGATTTTTTTGTGTAGACCAATAGTTTGCGTCGCAAACAAGGACTAGCTGTTTTTTTGCACGGCTGACAGCGGTATTCACAACATTTTTACCATTGCTTTTAGGAAGCAGTGAGTTTGTGAACCATTGGTCGGTAGTATCAACAACGCTGAAAACTACACAATCCCATTCTCGCCCTTGAGAACCGTGAACGGTATTGACTTCAATGGAATTACGAATCCGTTTGCGGAGGGCATTTTTTTGATTTTTGTATGGTGTAATAATCCCGATTTCCAAATCGTCGTTTTGCTTCACAAATTTTTCGATGGCATCGCATTCGGCTGGATTGTATCGCTTAAGAATCGGTTTTTCGGATTCAGAGGTGTTTTTTAAGGATTTATATGGAGCATTAATATAAAAAATGCGTGTCTCGTGATTCCCTGTGCCAATTAAAGCTTGGTTATAAACATCCCCTGCCAAAACAGAGGCTAAAGAATCGCTGAAGCGATAGGAATACAGAAGGTCAAATTTCTTCAGCTTTTCAAATAGGGGAGGCTGATGTTCCAAATAACGTTGATGAACCGTTTCGAAGGGGAATGCAAACAAGTCTTCCAAATAAAGAGCGGATTGCGCCCAAAGAACAACGGGAGCGAACTGGAGCTCTGAAAATTGCTCTTCATTCATTTCGCACACGGGAGGAAGCTGCATATGATCGCCTAATAATGTGATGGGGCAATGGAATGCGGTTAAAGTGGCGGCTTTGATTAGAGGTGCATAGCCTGCCTCGTCCAAAAAAATATGAGTTGGCTGAAAGTCTCCGTCGGGAAGAACCTTGGTGATGCATCCGTCGATGGTTGCCGCCATTACACAGCATTTATCAAGCCTTACATGTTGCTTGGTGGTAAGAGTGTTCAATGCTTGGTTCAATTGTTCCAATTGAACTGTTGCGAGATGAATCTCCGAAATGGTTTTTTGCGCATCATAAGGGGGCATATCCGCATACTCTTCTTCCTTCGCCTTAAAAAGAGAAATACCTTTTTGCAAGGCGGTACGGAAATTGGAAAGTGATTCGGCGTGATCGGAAACAGATTGCACTGTTAAAAGATGCAACTCAATTAAAATATGGCTGAAGCTTTGTAAATTACAGATCAGTTCTTTTTGCTGAGTAAGGTTTTTTTGATACTCGTTTTCTTCATTTTCTGCCTGTATTTTAGTTTCTTGCTGTTGCTTATAAATTGCACGGCGCTTTGTTTCCAGTTCGGCTAATGTTTGCTTGAAAAAGACAATTTGTTCTTGCAAAAACGAACTTTTTCTTTTGAAAAAGCCTTTCAGTAAACTGGTTTGAAGTTTTTTTAGTTGTTTTTCACCGTTTTGAATCTGATTCTTAGTTTTAACGATCTCTACAGAAAGGCGGTCAAATTCTTGATTAAGGCTTGCTTCTTGGATAGGATATGAATTAATGCTTTTTAAGCTTTCTTTTGAATTTGCAATCAGGGTTTCCAATTGATCCAGCCAAGGTGTCGCCTTTGTGGCAAACGCCTCAAATTTCGCACGTGCGATTAAATAGTTTTGATGGCGCTTTTGCTTGTTGGCTGTTTGTTGAAACTGTTCTAATTGAATTTTTACGGTTTCAATTTGTTGTTGGGTTTGAATAAGTAACGACCGCAAACGATGATTCTCGCAAACCACAGGGTATTTTTGGGCAAATTCTGCAGAGGGAACCCCTAATCGAAGAATTCGCTCCATTGGAATATTTACGGATTCTAAAACAGGCAAGATTCCGTATAGAATTTGTTCTAATGCACGGTTTGTGGGCGCGGTGATCAATACTTTTTTGGATCTTTTTATGTAGGTCAAAAGGCTTTGCGCTAAAACAAATTGCGTTTTTCCGGTGCCGGGAGCGCCCCATACATAAGAAAATGGCGCATTGAGAATGCCCTGAATTGCGGCTTTTTGGTCATGGGAAGGAATGTTTTCGATTTTGCGCGGCTTATAGGGAGTTACGGTGGGGGCTTTGGAAGGCAGAGAAACAAGATGCCCGTATTTTAAGTACCAATCTTCGGTGCATTTTATTAAAAAACGGACATTGGTGACCAAAAGCAGATCGGAAGCCGAACAGTTTTGCAAAAGTGCGCGGCAATCAGGAGAAGGAACCAATCGTACGATATGGTTCTTTTCTTGGTATTCCATAATTTTGATTTGATCATCCTCATACAGCACATTATGAATGCGAACTTTCATATTATCAAAAGAAGGAATTGCCGAAGCAAGCTCTACGTCGAAGAATACCCCGTTTTCTTTGATGCTGCGAACAACATATTCAATGGTTCCTTTATCGCGGCTTGTTGCGTATTGATAATAAATTTCTGCACTTTTAAGTGCTGTTTCCTGAATGTTCATATCCGACTCCGATTTGATGGTTTATAGATGGTTTTAGTATAAGAGATTTGGAAAATGATGTCAAGAGAAGGTGTGTAATCATATTATATAACGGAGGTGAAATCGAATGGCTGTTTTGAATTGTGAGTGTCGGTACTCCTGTACCGGCTTGGCGGTGGTTTCCGCCTTGATCTTGGGCATTATTGCCGCCTTTTTGCAGATCACCGGCGTGGTTGCTTTGACCCCCGCCTTTTTATGGGTGGTGCTGGGCATCGCGGTGGTGTATCTTGCGGTGCTGCTCGCCACCTCTTCCTGCGGGCAATGCACGGTGACCTGCGGCTCCTGCCGCTCCCGCGGAGCGGTTTTGGTCGGGATCCTCGGTACGGTGGTGCTGGGGGTGATCCTGTTGGGGATCCCCGCGGTGACCGATGGGGTGATCGGTGCCCTCTTCAGCGGAGCGCTGTTGTTCTTTTTCTTCCTGATCATTTTTGCCACCGCCTGCTTGGTACGGTCGCGCTGCGTAGAATAAAATAAAAAAGACCCGATGGGCATTTTGCCCATCGGTTCTTTCGGTTTTATGCGTTGTATAAAAATCTCATCAAG
>JAZQET010000057.1:0-14825 GCA_045539135.1 Eubacteriales bacterium
CTTACGCTGAAAATTAATAATTCTCTTTTCTTACCTCAAAGTAGCTCTTGGGATGTGCACAAACGGGGCACAGCTCGGGAGCCTTCTTGCCCATAAGTCGGATCGTAGCCATGTCGTTCTGTGAGCCAAGGAGTTGTTATCAGGTCTTGTCTTCCTAAGACCGCTTGGCCTCCGACTTCTTACGCTGAAAATTAATAATTCTCTTTTCTTACCTCAAAGTAGCTCTTGGGATGTGCACAAACGGGGCACAGCTCGGGAGCCTTCTTGCCCATCACCAAGTGACCGCAGTTGCGGCATTCCCACATGGTCTCTTCGCTCTTCTCGAAGACCTTCTGCATCTCCACATTGGAGAGGAGGGCGCGATAGCGCTCTTCATGAGACTTCTCGATGGCGGCTACAGCGCGGAACTGATATGCCAGCTTGGTGAAGCCCTCTTCCTCTGCTTCCTTTGCAAAGGTATCATACATATCGGTCCACTCATAATTCTCGCCTTCGGCGGCGGCCAACAGGTTTGCGGCGGTATCGCCCAGCTCGCCCAGAGCCTTGAACCACATTTTAGCGTGCTCTTTCTCGTTATCGGCGGTCTTTTGGAAGATGGCTGCGATCTGCTCATAGCCCTCTTTCTTAGCCACGGAAGCGAAATAAGTATACTTATTTCTTGCCTGGCTCTCGCCTGCAAATGCGGTCATTAAGTTTTTCTCGGTTTTGCTGCCTTTCAGTTCCATAGTATTGTTCTCCTTTTATATAATTTTTAATTTGAAACTTTTTATTCCCTGCAAGAAGGGCAGGTATAATGGAGGGTCATTTCATAATCATGGATAGGAAAGCCGATCCGCCCTTCCATCTCCTCCAAAAGCCCTTCCGAGGGGTGATCCTCCACCTGCCCGCAACAATCGCAGATCAGATGGATATGAGGGACTTGGGTCTTATCATAATGATCCCGATGACCGCAAAAGACCACGCGCTTGATCTCGCCTTGCTCCGACAGCCAAATCAGGTTATTATACACCGTTGCCAAGGCAATGCCCGGCATTTCCTGCCGCGCCAATTCATAAATGCGGTCGGCGGTGAGATGCTCTTTGGACTGACGAATCAGCCGCAGGATCAATTCCCGTTGCTTGGTCATCTTATCCCTCCTTTTTAGAATTGTTCTAAATCTGACATTAGTATACCACAAGGTTTTTTGTTTGTCAACAGTTTTTTAGAATAATTCTAAAAATAAAAAGAAACTGCCGAACATCGGCAGTTTCTCCGGTTATTTCAAAAGCTCCCAAACCGCGTTGGCATATTCCACGGGATTTTCCAAGGGAAGTCCCTCGATCAGCAACGCTTGGTTATAGAGCACCTCTGCCAACAGCTTTAACTGCTCTTCTTCCGCATTTTGCAGGCGGGCAAACAGCGCATGGTTGGGATTGATCTCCAATACCTTTTCCGCCTTTGCCTGATGACCATCGGGACCTGCAGAGAGCACCTTTTCCATCTCGATGGAGATGGCACCGCGGGTGGAAAGGCAGGCGGGGTGGCTGACCAGCCGTTTGGAGGTCTTTACATCCGCCACCTTGCCGGAAAGCAGTTCCTTCAGCTTGCCCATCAGCTCGCTATGCTCCTCTTGGGCGGTTTCTTCCGCCTCGAAGCCTAAATCCGCATCGGTGATGTTCTTGAATTCCTTTTCGGCATAGGTGCCCAGCATCTTCACCGCAAATTCATCCACATCCTCGGTGAAATACAGCAGCTCATAGCCCTTTGCCAAAACCCCCTCGGCGGCGGGCATCAGGCGGATCTTTTCCTTGGTCTCGCCGGTGCCGTAATAAATATACTTCTGCTCCTCGGGCATTCGATCGGTATATTCCTTCAGGGTGGTATAATCTTCCTCTTTGGAGGAACGGAAGAGGATCAGATCCTGCAATACATCCTTATGCATTCCCCAATCACTGTATAATCCGTATTTCAAGGTTCTGCCGAAGGACTCAAAGAACTTGGCATAAGAAGCCCGATCCTTACTGCAAAGCGCCGCCAATTCCTTTTGGATGGTCTTGGTCAGATGCTTGGAGATGGCTTTGAGCTGGTGATCCTGCTGCAGCAGTTCACGGGAGATATTGAGGGAGAGATCGGCAGAGTCCACCAATCCTTGCACAAAGCCGAAATAATCGGGCAGAAGGTCGGCGCACTTTTCCATGATCATCACACCGTTGGAATAAAGGGCAAGACCCTTTTGGTATTCCTTGGTATAGAAATCATAGGGCACCACCGACGGAATATACATCAAAGCGGTATAGGTGAGGGTGCCCTCCACCCCTGTGTGGATGGTTTTAATGGGCTCATCAAAGCCATATCGCTGGGCGCGGTAAAAGGCTTTATAATCCTCCTCGGTCAGTTCCTTTTTGGATTTCTTCCAAAGGGGCACCCGACTGTTGAGGGTCTCCTCCTCGGTATACTGCTCATATTCCTCGCTATCCTCTTTTTTGCGGGACTTGGTCATCTCCATCACAATGGGATATTTAATAAAATCGGAATACTTCTTAACAAGATCCGCCAAGCGGTACTGCTCCAAAAATTCATCATACTGCTCGGTCTCGGTATTCTCTTTAATATGAAGTACGATCTTGGTGCCGCTTTCTTCCTTTTGGGCTTCGGTCACGGTATATCCGTCGCTCCCCTTGGAGGTCCAGCACCAAGCGGTCTCCTCCCCTTCCTTACGGCTGGTGACCGCTACTTCATCGGCCACCATAAAGGCGGAATAGAAGCCCACACCGAATTGACCGATGATGTCCACACCGTCTTTTTCCTCGGCATCTGCCTTAAACTTAAAGGAACCGCTTTCGGCAATGGTGCCCAAGTTCTTTTCCAGCTCCTCTTTATTCATTCCAACGCCCCGATCCTCAACGGTGAGGGTACGACTGATCTTATCTGCCGCAAGGCGAATGCGGTATTGCTCCCGATCGGGGGCCTTCCCGCTCATAAGGGCGTTATAATAGCTTTTATCCGATGCGTCGGAGGCATTGGAGATCAACTCCCGCAAAAAGATCTCTTTTTGGGTATAGATGGAATGGATCATCATATCCAGCAAACGCTTGGATTCTGCTTTGAATTGCTTTTTTGCCACGAAAACAAACCTTCTTTTTGTAAATTTAGCACTCTTGCTTATCGAGTGCTAATTCAGTGTACCTCTTTTTCCGTATTTTGTCAACCCCGAAAGCATTAACGAATTGTAAATTCAGGCGGTTTTCGTTGAAAAGGGGAAAAAAATATGATAAAATTATGACAATATATTAACGGAGGCTGTTTATGACCGTTGAAAACTCTTCCGCTTTGGGCGCATTGCCGCCGGAGCAAAATCCATTTTATAAAAATCAGCAAAAAAAGCTTCTTTCCCGCATCGGCTTGGGGCTTTTGATGTATACCGCCGTGACCGCCTTTTTGCAGGCGGCATTGATGGTGGTTTCCGAAGCGGTGTTTCCTTCCTTTTATCATTCCCCGCTTTTTGATTGGATCCTGCAGATCGTGCCCTCCTATTTTGTGGCATTCCCCCTCTTTTGCCTCTTTCTTGCAGGGATGCCCAAAAAGGCGCCGGAGAAGAACCGCTTAGGCGGGGAAAATTCCATTGCCTTTCTTGCCATCTCCTTCCTTTTTGTGTTGGTGGGGAATTTGATCTCTACCGCCTTGATGAGCGGCTTTGAAGCCTTGCGGGGGCAGGAGATCTCCAATGTGGTGGATACTTATATGGACAGTTATTCTCCCCTCTTCACCTTTGTGCTTTTTGTGATCTTGGCACCCATTGTGGAGGAGATCATGTTCCGCAAGCTGGTGATGGATCGTCTGCTTCCCTATAGCGAGCGGTTGGCAGTGATCACCTGCGCCTTGATTTTCGGCTTGATCCACGGAAACTTTTATCAATTCTTCTATGCGGTTTTGCTGGGCGCCCTCTTTTCCATTGTCTATGTAAAGACAGGAAAACTGCGGTATACCATCATTATGCATATGATCATTAATTTCACAGGGAGCACCATTGCTTCCTTCTTGGCGGAGGCCACCTCCGATCAGGTCACCCTTGCCAGCTCCATCAATCCTTGGGTGATGGTGGCGGGGATCTATTCCATGGCCACCTACCTTTTGGCAGGCTGCGGCTTGATCTTCCTGATCCTGAAATGGAAAAAGCTGAACCTTTCCAAGGTGGGCGACCGTTACCTGACCTTGGGCACCCAATTTAAGCTGGCTTGGGGCAATGTGGGAATGATCCTCTTTGCCGTATTCAGCGGCATTACCTTTATTTTTAGTATCTTTATTTAAGGAGAATATAAAAATGGTAGAAATCAAAATCAAAAATACCGGCGGTATCATTCGCTTGGAACTGTATCCCGAAAAGGCACCCAAAACCGTTGCCAATTTCGAGAAGTTGGTGAAGGAAGGCTTTTACGATAACCTGACCTTCCATCGGGTCATCAGCGGCTTTATGATCCAAGGCGGCGACCCCTTGGGCAACGGAATGGGCGGCAGCGACGAACCCATCTACGGCGAATTCGCCGCCAACGGATTTCCCAACCCCATTCGCCACGAGCGGGGTGTGATCTCCATGGCACGGGCGCAGGACCCCAATTCCGCCAGCAGCCAGTTCTTTATTATGCACGCAGACGGGTTCTTTTTGGACGGCAATTATGCCGCCTTCGGCAAAGTGGTCTCTGGCATGGAGGAAGTAGACACCATCGCCGCCGTTCCCACCAATCCCTTGGATGCTCCCATGGCACCGCAGGTGATCGAATATATTAAAATTGTCGATTAATATTAAAAGCCTCCCAAACGGGAGGCTTTTTTACCGCTTGCAACCGAAAAACCGACCGAACGCTTCCAAAGGGTTGAAACTCGAAAAGATTTTCGGATATTCTAAAAGCGAAAGGAGGAACGCCAATGAAATGCACCGTTCATATCGGGGAAGATCACGAAGAAGAGATCCTGATCTTTGCCCGCTCAAAAACACCGCTCATTGCCGCCATCGAGCAGTTGATCGCGGAGGACTCGGCTGTGCTGATCGGCTTTCGGGGCACCGAAAAGGTTCGCCTCTATCCGCCGGAGGTGGATTGCTTTTTGGTGGAAAACAATAAAGTCTATGCCCTTTCGGGGCAAGAAAAATGGCAGTTAAAATGCCGCCTGTACCATCTGGAGGAGCAGCTTTCCGGTAGCTTTATCAAGATCAACCAATCCTGCTTGATCAACCCAAAAAGAATTGCCCGCTTCCGCGCCTCATTCTCCGGCACCTTGCAGGTGCAACTGAAAAACGGATACACCGACTATGTATCCCGCAGAAATCTTAAATCTATAAAAGAAAGGTTCGGTTTATAAGCATATGAATACCTATTTGAAATCCTTTTTACACCGCGGACTGCTATTCGGGGGCTTTGGCCCCATTGTGGTGGGGATCGTCTATGCCATCCTCACCAAAACACTGCCCGACTTCTCCTTAAGCGGCAGTGAGGTCTGCCTTGCCATTGTTTCCACCTACCTTTTGGCTTTTTTGCAGGCAGGCGCCACCGTTTTCAACCAGATCGAGGCTTGGTCGGTACCCAAATCCCTCCTCTGCCATTTTTCCACCCTTTATATCGCCTATGTTCTTTGCTACCTTGTAAACGCTTGGATTCCCTTTGTCCCTCAAGTGCTGCTGATCTTCACCGCCGTCTTTGTGGGGCTGTATTTGGTCATCTGGATCACCGTTTATCTTTCGGTCCGCACCGCCGGCAAAAAACTGAATGAAAAATTGAATTAAAGAAAAACGGCAAGGTTCCTTGCCGTTTTTCTTTTTCTTTGCTATAATGAAGTTATATAAAACAAAGGAGACGGAACAATGAGAACAAATTTCGGTGCAAAGCCTATGCTGTATCCCATGCCGGTATTGATCATCGGCAGTTATGACGAGAACGGTGTTCCCAACGCCATGAATGCCGCTTGGGGCGGGATCAGCGAGGAGGCAGAGATCTCCATCTGCGTATCCGAGAACCACAAGACCACCGAGAACATTTTGAAGAGCGGTGCCTTTACCGTCAGCGTTGCCGATGCAAAAAATGTGATCGCCGCCGATTATGTGGGGATCGCTTCGGGAAACGACACATCCGAAAAAATCGCCAAGTGCGGTTGGACCGCCGTCAAAAGCCCCTTGGTGAACGCTCCTTACTTTGAGGAGCTGCCCTTTACCTTGGAGTGCACCCTCCAGTCTTACGACCCCGAGACCTGCCGCTTGGTGGGCACCATTGTGAATGTTTCCGCCGACGAGGCGATCTTGACCGAGGGGAAGGTGGATCTTCACAAGTTCTCCCCCATTACCTACGATCCGGTGAACCACCATTATATTGCCTTGGGAGAAAAGGTGGGCAACGCCTTTTCCGACGGCAAGAAGCTGAGGTAACAAGCGATGTTTCGGGAATTACTGCGCAAAAAGAAAAAACTGCCCTTGGAAGAATGCATCCGTCTTTTGGAGACCGAGACCCGCGGAGTCCTTTCGGTCTTGGGCGACGAAGGCTATCCCTACGGAATGCCCATGAACCATTGGTATGAACAAGAAGACGGCAAACTCTATTTTCATTGCGGCAAGGCAGGGCACCGTCTGGACGCGCTGAAGAAGGAGAACAAGGTTTCCTTTTGCGTTTACGACCAAGGATACCGCCAAGAGGGCGAATGGGCGCTGAATGTAAAAAGCGTCATCGTTTTCGGTAAAATAGAGGTCTCGGACGATCCGAAAAAAATCGCGGAGATCACCGCCAAGCTCAGCCGCAAATTCACCCAAGATGAGGAGTACATCCGCCAAGAGATCGCCAACTTTGCCCGCAACACCCTGCTTTTGGTCTTAACGCCGGAGCATATCTGCGGCAAAGCCGTTCAGGAGTCCTAAAGTGACCAAGGTTCTTTGCAACTACCGAAAACCCAATAAAGAAAAACTGCAAGCCTTTGGCTTTTTGCCCCAAGAGGACGGATTTCTCTACCGCACCACGCTGGCAGAGGAACAGATGGTGCTGACGGTTCAGGTCACGGCGAAAGGGGAAGTCTTCACCCAAGTGACCGACCGAAACAGCGGGGAGGAATATGTTCTCCATTTGATTACAGGCGCGGCGGGCGCCTTTGTGGGGCAGGTGCGCAGTGACTATGAAGAGGCACTGGAGACCGTCTTTGCCGCCTGCTTTGATGCGGAGGTCTTTAAGGCACCGCAAACCAAAGGGGTGCTTGCCTATGCCAAGGAGACTTACGGAGATGAGCCGGAGCACCTGTGGGAGACCGCGCCCGAAAATGCCATCCTGCGGCGGAAGGACAATCAAAAATGGTATGCCGCCATCCTGACCGTTTCCCGCCGTAAGCTGGGGCTTGATTCCGATGAACGGGTGGAGATCTTAAACCTGCAGATGGACCCCCAAGAGCTTGCCGATACGGTGGATCACCTGCGCTACTTCCCCGCCTTCCATATGAATAAAAAGCATTGGGTCTCCCTGTGTATGGACGGCACCCTTCCCACCGAAGAGCTCTGCAGAAGATTAGACGAAAGCTACCGCCTTGCATGGAAGAAAAGTAAACCCTATCACCGCAAAAAGAATCTATAAAAACACTCCGAACACAGTTGTGTTCGGAGTGTTTTTATTATTGCCCCAAAACCGTTGGAAGACTGCCCAGATTATCGTTTTCACTGCCATTTGGGATGGCTTTCAGATATTCGGTTTCCCCTCGGTGGGCAATCCCCACATCGGCGATCTGCCCCTGTTTTGCCATCTCTACCGCCTCTTGCTTGGCAACCACCCTTTCATCGGAAAGTTTATAACCGGTCACCTTTCCGCCCCGCTTTATAAGCGCTACAATTCGTTTTGCATCCGGTTGTGCCTTTGGAATCTGATCCAGCGTATTTTTAACAAACTCGTGGTTTTCCATTTTTTGCTCCTTTTTTCTTCTGTTCTTCACTATATAATGTTCCCAAACTATAGATATAAAATGTAAAATATGATATAGTTTTCAAAAAGCATGAGATATTTGCCTCTCAATCCGTAGTATAAAGATGAAGTGAAGGGAGGGGAACTTCTTTGAATGATCATAAAATAATCCATCTGTTTTTTGAGCGTTCGGAACAAGCGATCATAGAACTATCAAAAAAATACGGTGCGCTCTGCACTAAAATCGCAAATAATATTCTAAACAATTCTCAGGATGCGGAAGAATGCGTCAACGATACATATTTGGGTGTTTGGAATACCATCCCGCCTCAACGCCCCAACCCGTTGCAAAGTTATGTTTGTCGCATTACACGAAATTTGGCAATCAAAAAATACCACGCAAACACCGCCGCCAAGCGAAACAGCATTTATGATATTGCGCTGGATGAGTTGGAAAACTGTTTTCCCTCTTCATCTTCGGTAGAAGACACCTTGGATGCCAAAGAATTGGCACAGGTTATTGATGATTTTTTGGAAACATTGAATCCATCAAACCGCGTTTTGTTTGTTCGCCGTTACTGGTATTGCGATTCCATTGCTGACCTATCCAAGCAATTTCAAACGGGAAAGCACAATATTTCGGTGCGTCTTTCCAGAATCAGAGAAAAATTAAAGCAGCATTTAATAGAGAAAGGAGTATGGCTATGAAAAAGGTTCTTATATCCGAAGGCATCGAAAACATTGACCTAAAATATATCAACGAAGCTGCTATCTATGCCGCCAATCGGCGTAATATATGGATCCGATGGAGCGTTGTTGCCGCCTGCTTGATGCTTATTGGAATGTTCTTTGTTCCTATGGCACGGGAACTGCCCTTTTTCTCTAATGATCTTCCAGAGCCTTCGATCGGAACGGGCGGGGAAGAAAACAATGTTTCCCCCGAACCCGTTGGAACAGGCGGCGAAGGAATTTTTGAATATGAACGAGCCTATCATTGGAAAATATACGGCATTAGCGGTGAGCTTTATGACTATATCAGCAAAAAACATGATTTACAAGCTTGGTTGGCCAAAGAAGATGAGAAAAATAAAGCTGACAAATACAAAATTTCTTCGCCGGATTATACCCCCGTATTGATTCGCATTATCAATGAATTTAAGGTTCCCAAAACGGTGTTTGAGCAATTCAACAGCGAAAGGATTTCAATCTATAAGAAAAACGGCTGGGATGCCCGCATTGCGGATGTCTGTTTTACTCAAGAGGAAATCGATGCCTTATACTCCAACGATGATGCCCGCATTACCAAAGCGTTTTCCTCTGAATATGCCATCATTTCAGGCGATAAAGCATATGCCCCCTGTTTTTATCTAAACGCAACCGACGAAGAACTTTCCAAATATGGAATCACGCATGAAATGATTGCTGAGAAAAAGGACCTGTTGCTTTCTTCGCCGATCCTAAATGAACTTTTTTCAGATCTGATCCTCCAAAAAACTTCCGTTGAATAAAGGGATTGAAAGATGAACTGTTTCAAGGTATAATGGGAGTGAAATCGGCAAGCTGTTGCCTCAAACAGAATCGAGGAAAATCAAAATGAAACTTTTATGGAATGCCCTAATCAAATTCACCGCGGGGCTTTTACTGATCGGTCTGCTGCTTTTTCTGCCTGCAGGAACCCTGCGCTACACCGGCGGCTGGCTCTTTTTGGGAGTGCTTTTTATCCCTATTTTTATAATGGGAGTCGTCCTGCTGGTGAAGGCGCCCGATCTTTTGAAAAAGCGGTTGGACGGCAAGGAAAAAGAAGCCACCCAAAAAGGGGTGGTGGCTTTTTCGGGGCTGTTGTTTTTAGGCGGCTTTTTGGTGGCAGGCTTGGATTTCCGCTTTGGTTGGTCCCATATGCCCGCCCTGCTCACCGCCGTTGCCGCGGTGCTCTTTCTCGTTGCATACGGTCTGTATGCCGAGGTGATGCGGGAAAATGCCTATCTTTCCCGCACCGTTCAGGTGCAGGAAAACCAAAAGGTGATCGACAAAGGTCTCTATGGCATTGTGCGCCATCCCATGTACGGAGCAACCGTTTTGCTCTTTCTTATGATCCCCTTTCTTTTGGGTTCCTGGTATGCCCTGCCCTTCTTTTTATGCTATCCCTTGGTGATCGCGGTGCGGATCCGCAATGAAGAACAGCTTCTTTCCAAGGAACTGGAGGGGTACACGGAATATAAGCAAAAAGTAAAATACCGATTGATTCCCTTCATCTGGTGAAAATAGGAGGTTTAAAGATGGAAGCAAAGGAAAACGGCGTGGAACTGATCACCGCCGAGCATATGCAGATCATCAACGATAAGAGAGCCAAGGAAAAGAATAAAAAATAATTACCCATAACTCCATATTACAAAAAGCCTATGAAATCAATGATTTCATAGGCTTTTTTAATGCGGTTCTTTCGTTCAAATCTTGGGTTTCCTTGTCAATAAGAAAATCAGGCCCGTTACGATCGCAGAAGGAATAATAGAGAGAAATGCAGGTTGATAAAAAACAGTTGTCATCAATACACCAAATACCATACTGACGCCAAGCCCTACCAACCCTAACCACAGTTTCTTGCGAAGAATGCCAACCAACAACGACAAACTGCCGCAAAGACCGCCGATTACAATTCCTCCGCAAACTGCACCTATTAAATATACCAATTCAACCTGTTTTTCCATATGGATCCCTCCGAAAACATTTTCTAATATAATCTGCCACGCAGGCGAGAAAATCGGACATCATATAATATCTGCTTGCGGATATTATATCATAAACGCAACGCGTTTTGATATAATCGTCCATCATTTTCGGTTGCCTGCCACGCAGGCGAGAAAATTGGACATCATATAATATCTGCTTGCAGATATTATATCATAAACGCAACGCGTTTTCAATGTTTCCGACAAAAAACGGCGCAAGTTGAATTATTCCGTTACATAAGGTGACAAGAATAATCCGAACCTGTTTTGAAAAGGCGGATTTTCGTTCACTCTTCGTTAAAATACTCGCCAATACAGCAGTATTGGCTGTGTTTTGTGCCTTGATTGACCAAAAATCCGCACTTTTCAAAATCTTCAACCTTAAAGCGAGGAAATTTCGAGGGATTTTTGCTCAATTTAGGTGAAGCAAGGCTTTGCGCCTTGCAAGAATAAATTGGGTGAAAAGCACCGAAATATCCCGCTTTGAGGCAGGGAGCGGATTACTCTTGTCACCTTAGGCGAATTGATCCCGTAAGTTCCTGTCAGCGGGTCTTGAAAGATCCGCAGTTGCGGCGTAGCAAAGGTAAATGCCGCAAACAGCACCCCCATCAGGAAAAGAATCCCAAAGGCAAGCCACGGGTGCTTGCAGGTCAAAGCGTTCCGCTTGAACAAACGGGTCTCCAGCAAAAACACCGCCGCCGCAGAGATGAAAAAGATGGCGATGTTCAGCCAATCAGGGGATTTCCCAATGGCACCGTTGTAGGAATAAAACAGCACGGGAATCAGCATCAGCCCGACCGCGGTCCCCACCAGCTTCACGCACCAATAGTTCTCATATTCCTTGAAAAAACGGCTTTGTACCAACGCAAAAAGAAATAAAGGGAAATATAACAGCTTCATATGCTCCCACGTGGACTCGTTCACTCCCGAAAAAGGCGCGATCAGCACACTTCCATCGGTCCAATCGTAAAGATAATGCAACAGCGTGCCGCCAAGCGACACCAACGCAAAGCCGGAAAACTGCCAAAGAGAAAGATCTCGTTTCATCCCAATACCGCCTGTTATAATGTTATAATATCATTAAAGATTTATGTTCAAACTCCCGCGGTTATTCGGTTTTGAACGCACCTCCTCGATGTGCTCCCGCCCCTTTCCGCTCGGAAACACATCCTTTCCGGCTTTTCTTATCTTCCACTGTTTCTGTGTACTCCGGTCGTGTAAATGGGATGAACTGTGGTCAAACAAAACCCCCCGAATGCAGCTCTCGCCGCATCCGAGGTGTTTTTTGTCGTCTGTATGGTAACTCTGCCCGCCCCAAAAGTCAAGGCCTTTCGCAAAACAAATTTTGCCCCGCAGTAGACAAAGAAAAAGGGATTGCTAAAGGAGCTGTATACGCAGAGACCTCTAATTGAATTTTCAACAAAAACATGGTATAATATGCATATCAAAATTATGGGGTAAAGCCAACGCATAAGGATAGAGCCTTGTTATGGGTACATATGGTAAATAGGAGTGAAAATAGGAGTGAAAATATGAGCGATAAAGATATGACTTTAGCACAGAATATGGAAAGTATGAAGGAAAGCATCGAGAAAGCCGGCGGACTGTTCTATCAATATAGACCTTGCAGAAGAAATGCGGAAACAATATATGATATAGAGAATATTCGACATGGAGTTGTTTATGCTCAGACGCCGTTGAATATGAATGATCCTTTTGACTCGATGATTGGTTTTTCTGCCGAAAAAGTATATGCAGAATGCATTTCAATGCTCGCTGATGCGTTAGAGTGTGATGAACTTACCAAAGAGGTAATAGTTACATTGTTACAACATAGAGCGTTTGAGAAAATGGCAGAGCTGATTTTGGCGTTAAAAGAAATAAAAACATATGTTGATCAGAGACGCACAATAATGCATCAAACGCGGATGCCACTCGAAACTTTCGTAAATGGTAATGCAAAGGTTTTATATAATAAGGCTCCTAAAAAGTTGAAAAATTTATTTATTGAGAACACTTTTTATGCCCTTATGATTATAATTGCCAAATTGGGAGACATCGATATCTCTGAAGAAAACATTTTTTCAATGCTGAAAATGGATGAAATGTTAGACACCCTTCACAAAACTGCAATTGAACTGCGGGATACAACATATACAGAGCAGTTGAGGATTTTTTTATCCAAAATAACCGTTTCTTGTTTTAGCACAAGCGGATGGGATAATCAACTAATGTGGTCGCATTATGCTAATTCCTATTCGGGCATTTGTGTAGAATACGATTTATCAAAGCTTAGTGGTTTTGTTGGATTTGTGTATCCTGTTAAATATTCCAAGAATAGACCTACGTTATCTCTTAAAGACGTAGGCATTGGCCGAATATCAATTGAAGGTACTAATAATATAGAAAACTGCGATGTCGATATTATGAATATAATCTCATACATGTTATGTAAGAATACTTGTTGGGAGTATGAGAAAGAGTGGAGAATTATTAACATTGGTGAAGAAAACACACCATTATTTATTGATTTGCCATTTGTAAAGTCTATTACGTTTGGACCCAAGATAGATATTCTTTGCAAAAAACTTTTGATGGAAATTTGTCATGAAAAAGGAATTGATTGTTACGAACTAACTCTTAACGCAGAGAATTATTGTATAGATAGAATTTCGGTTGACCTATCTTCAATTAGTGGCGATATTGATGAAGAAGTATCGTATATTCAGTTGCTGTTAAAACAAATTATTAAAACTAATGATAATATGAATTTGAACATTGCAATGGTAACTGAGTCTCTCCATAACGAATCATTTGATTTTGACGCTTTTAGTAATTCCTTAGAAGAAATATTGGACTTGCTAAGCAACGTGTACTTTGTTAAAAAATCTATGAATCGTGCTGGAAAAATCGCTTTAGATGAGTTGGTGAATTCCGCCATCCCCAACGGAATTACTACTATTATAAACCTGTCCGATGCATCGGTAATAGCATTTTCTTTGTTAATGGATACACTTGAAAAGAGTATTCTCGGCTTGAGCTTTGGAGGTAAAATTAAGTATCAAGAATATAGAAAAGCAAATAATCAAATCCGAAACATTCGAGAATTGATAGAAAAAATCAATTCATATGAGTGGAATTGTGAGTTTATAGAGAATCCTAAAAACAAATCCGATGTTATTTCGCACTACGATTTGCTTATTGATGAAGGAAATGATCCAGTATATGACTCCGAGCAATTACAAGTACATATGGATAAGTGGGACGGAAAAACCTTTATTGATGCTATGGGTTTAAGCAGCGATAAGAAGGTTCTTGAAATAGGCGTGGGAACAGGTAGGTTGGCCGTGAAAATTGCTCCTCTATGTGCATGGTTTACTGGAATTGATATTTCGCCTAAAACCATTGAAAAAGCAAAAATTAACTTAGCGAGCAATAAAAACATCACATTAGTATGTAGTGATTTTATTTCGGCAGATATTGATGAAAGACAATTTGATGTTATTTATTCATCTTTGACTTTTATGCACATCAGCAATAAACTTTCTGCTATGAAAAAAGTCTCAGAAATCTTAAAAGACGAAGGTATCTTTGTGCTTTCTATAGAAAAGAATCAAGAGGAAATACTTGATTATGGCACGCGATCGATTACGATCTATCCAGATACAGTAGACAATATTCAGACATATGCAACTGCTGTAGGAATGGTTGTAGATAATGTATTTGAAACAGAATTTGCGAAAATAATCATTCTAAAGAAGGCATGCCTTGAAAATACCATTTAATAGAACGAAACGCCGATGAAGAATCATTTGATTCTTCATCGGCGTTTTGCTATCACTCAAAAGAAACAGGCTTTGTATCACCCGTCGCAAATGCGTTAGGACCGGGGTCTGACATGGAAAAATACATCTTTGCAGCTTTGGTGGTGCCGAAATCACGGTTGGAGCCGGAGTTTTGCACCTTGTTAAAGGCATCGCGGAACATCTGGTTGTGCGCTTCCTCGCGATTTAAGAGAAAATCAATGGTCTCCCGCACCTTCTTGTCGTCGATCTGGCGGTAAAGGTATTCGTAAACCACTTTCGCACGCTGTTCGGACGCGATATTGCTGAGCAGGTCGGCACACAGATCTCCGGTCACCGTCACGTAATCCGCCGTCCAGGAATAACCAGAAGCGTTGATAAGACCCGGATTTAAGCCGAGG
>JAZQET010000058.1:0-33045 GCA_045539135.1 Eubacteriales bacterium
CTCCGACGGTAAGCCCTTGTTTGCAACCAGCGGCCCCGTAAACAGCTGGTGGTATGCATATCCCTTGACCAACGGTGTAACCATCGTGGATCTGGATTCCAATAGTAAAGAACTGAAGCTGGTAAACAACTGGTTGGATGACCGTGCAATTGAATCGCTGACCTTCTATGCAGACGTTATGAAGAGCGTTAAGGATACCACCACTCCTTCCGACGGGAACACCCTGAAGACCGAGGAAAACTATGGCCGTTTGTTCGACGGTACCCTGATGATGTCCAACCGTGTTTGGATGATGACTGATCAGGCGGATAACGATTATGCAAGAAACCGTAAGTACAACTGGGTTCCCTTCCCCAAGGGCACCGGTGAGAACGGCCGCTATGCGGTTCATACCTACGGTTTGACCATGACCATTCCCAAGATCGTCAAGAATAAGTCTAACATTCCTTACGCAGTAAAGTTTGCCGAACTGTGGGCAAACCGCTGTACCGAGGCTCTGTTCGATTACTTTGAAGAGCAACCCCATATCAACTTCTCCTATGCACAGAAGAAGGAATACTTCGAGTTCTGCGTGAAGAACACCTACTTCGCCCTGCAGATGAACGAATGGAGAAACTTGAGCGGTGAGAACTTCAAGGCAATGCGTGATGCCGCTAACGGCTATATCTGGGCTGCTTACTTGCCCGAGATCAACTTGGCAACCAAGCACCGCGAGGTAGCCAATGTGGTAGACGCAGCCATTCAGACCTGCCTCAATTTCGAATAATCCCAAAAGATCCTCTCCAAAAATAAACGAATGCCCCACGCCCGAGCAATCGGGTGTGGGGCATTCAACCTTCATAATGATGTAAAGCACGTAAGATCTGCTCGGGGCGGTGGCAATCAATGGGTGAGCAGCCATTGGGATCGCAGATCTTCATCATTTTGCCGATGTGGCGGTATCCCAAGGCGGCGGGCGGTAAATGGGTCACCGCATCCTGCCCGTTACGGATCACCGTAAACCGCTCCCATCGCTTCAAAATAGCAGGGGAGGGAAGCCCCCAAAGCACCCGCGGGCAACCAAAACCGTAGCCCTCTATGCGGGCACGCAGATCGGGGCGGTGAAACCAAATATATTCATGGCAAAAGACCGCTAAGGCACCGCCGTGGGAATAACCCACGGTGGTAATTTTTTTTAAGGTGGGATCGCGGATCTCTTTTTCGATGTATGGTTGCGCCGATTGCCATACCCGTAAAAAGCCTCGGTGAGCAAACCAAAGGGTCTTGCCCATTCGCTTATACGGGCGGGCGGGAAAGTCCAGATTATTGCGCCAATCGGCGGCTCCGTGGGAGGCTTCAAAGTATAGGTAAAGGGTGTTTCCCAGCCGCTCTGCCGCATAATCGGTCTCATCTTCAATGGGGATATAAGGTACCGTCAGGCACCGCTCAAACAACCAACTTAATCGCATATTACAGTATATGTGGGTGTAATTTTTGAAATGAACCTGAAAATACCGAAAAAGTGTAAATTTACACCGTCATTTTTCACAAAAAATAAACCATAAAATTATACGTTTTTAACAAACTCAAAATCTTTTTTATTTCATTTTAATAAAATACTTGAAACTTTGCTTATTATTATATATAATAAGTTAAAGAACAATAGGGGGTTTCCCCTTTTGAGACGGAGGTAACGGAATGAGATCTTTGAAAAGTTTGCTGGCAGCCGTTCTTACGGTCGTGATGATCGCATCCTTAAGCGTTTCTGCTTTTGCGGCATACGAAAACATTACATACGACGATGTCGATGAGATGTACGGCACCACCTTGTCCAACATCAACACAACCTATATTAAGTTTGTGGACAGTCTGGGCATCATCTCCGGCACTAAAAACGGTAACTTTATGCCTGAAATGAATGTTACCCGCGGGGAAGCGCTGAAGATCGCTTACCGTATGCTCCATGGAACCTATGACGAGTTGGAAGACTACTCCATGGAAAACACTCCCTTCGATGAGAATGGGGATGAGGGTGATATCAGCGACGTATCGTTGCTGAAGCCTTACCTTGCATGGGCATTGGATTATCAGTTGATCAACTCCGAGTATGTTCCCAATAAGAAGTTCGAATCCAATAAGAACATCACTGCGGAAGAGTTCATCACCCTGATCACCAAGACCTTGGGTATCTCGGTAGAGGAAGATAATGAAGACACTTATAAGGCTTTCCAGGAAGCTGTTCTGGATGGCAGTGAGTTGGATGCTTCCGCTCAGGTTGTAAACCGCGAGCAGGCCGCAATCATTGTTGCCCGTGCGATGGTTTATGATCCCGAGATCGAGACCAGCGAAGATCTTCTGACCACCTTCGCAGATATGGACGGCAACCGTCTGAACTGCTTGGCAACCAACGTCTACGGTTGTAACGTAACCGAGTTGATCGTTCGTGCCACCCGTGAGACTCCGCTGAACTATAAGGTAACCGAGGATGTTCTCCTCTCCAACGGTACCGAGATCTCCGTGGATGCCGATTTCTCTTCCTATATCGGCTATCCCATCAACCTGATCTATACCGATCTGGACGGTTCCGATACCTTCACTCCCGATGAGAAGATGCTCAGTTATGAGATCCTTTCTCCCTTGGTTGGCAAGTTCTCTCTTTCCGATGTGAAGATGTTCGACCATGCATATTTCACTGCAACCGGTTCCACCGCCTTCTATGTATATCCTCAAGCAATGATGTATCTGAACGGCGATGTATGGCCCTCCGATCCCATCTATGATCTGAACTCTCTGCCTACTCTGTACGGTAAGCCCGCTTCCTTGAAGACCGTTACCAACCGTCCCAATCTGGAGTTCACCTTCGTGCAGAACAGTATGGCAAACGTAGACGTTGTGATGGCAAAAGAGTGGATCCCCGGCCGTGTGATGGCTGTTACCGATAATTATGTTTCCATCTTCAGCTACTATACCAATGACCTCCTTACCTATGAAGATAAGGATCTGGTGCTGAATCAAGTTGTAAACATCAAGAGCGGCGATTATATCAATTACTATGAGGGTAATGATAAGCTGTATTTGAGTGAAGGCACCATTGCTGAATTGGCTACTTATAAGATCAATGAAGAAGGAAATCTTGTCGGTAAGACCCCCGGTGAAAACGGCATCAACGTTTCCTATACTCCTCACCTTTATAAGAACCTGAATATGGATCCCATCGAGGGGATGACCGGCGATGTGATCGCAGTGCTGGATTCCACCGGCAAGACCTTCTTGGCTGTGGAAGAAAAGATCGTTACCGAAGAAACCGCCATCGAGTTGATGTCTGCCACCTTTGCTCAGGATAACGCAACCGTTACCGTGAAGGGCAGAGATTGGACTACCGGCGAAGAAGTTACCCTGACTGTTGAGACCGATCGGATCGAAACTTTGAACGGTGAACTGGATACCACCCCCGGTAATGTTTATACCTATGCAAAGACCGCAGGCGGCAAAGTGAATATGTATGCTGTGGATCGCGTAGAGATGACCGCCATTGAGTCGGAAGACTACTTCATCGTGGGCGGCGAGCAAAAATACCTGAAGGCTCCCACCTATACCGATGATAGCGAAGCCGCCATTGTTGGTAAGGTTACCCTGCTGATCGACCATAATAAGGCTGTTTGGGCTGCATATACCAAATAATTGATTGCAAACCGAAAACCGCAAGGAATTTTCCTTGCGGTTTTCTTTTTTATCCTTATATATAATATAGATGTTTTTTGCGCCGAAAAAACCTCGTAAGCATTGCTTACGAGGTTTTTATCAATGAATTGAAATTACTCTTCCTGAGCCGCTTTTTGAGCGTTTTCCATATCGATCAGAGCATCCTTGCGGGAAAGGTTGTATCTGCCCTTGGAGTCTACCTCCATGAACTTCACCCAGATTTCGTCGCCTTCGCTCAAGAGATCTTCTACCTTCTCCACACGCTTCTTATCCAGCTTGGAGATGTGAACCAAACCTTCTTTGCCGGGTGCGAATTCAACAAACGCACCGAACTCCATGATCTTCACAACCTTGGAGCGGTAGATTTGACCAACTTCGGGCTCAAACACAATGCCCTTGATGATCTCCAATGCCTGATTGGAAGAAGCAGGATTGGAAGCAGAGATGAACACAGAACCGTCGTCCTCGATGTCGATCTTCGCACCGGTGTCGGCAACGATCTTTTGGATCACCTTACCGCCGGAACCGATCACTTCGCGGATCTTATCGGGATGGATCTTCAAGGTGATGATCTTGGGGGCCCAATCCTTTACATCTGCGCGGGGAGCGGCGATGGCGGGAGCGATCACATTGTCCAAAATGTGGTAGCGCGCGTCGCGGGTCTTGGTGAGAGCCTCTTTGATGATGGCTTCGGTCAGACCGTCTACCTTAATATCCATCTGAATGGCAGTGATACCCTTCTTGGTACCGGCTACCTTAAAGTCCATATCGCCGAAGAAGTCTTCAATACCCTGAATGTCCACCATGGTCACAAAGGTATCGTCGGGGCGAGTGATCAAGCCGCAGGAGATACCGGCTACAGGAGCCTTGATGGGCACACCTGCATCCATCAGAGCCAAGGTGGAACCGCAGATCGCACCCTGAGAGGTGGAACCGTTGGAGGTCAATACATCCGATACCAAACGAATGGCATAGGGGAATTCGCTTACATCGGGAATCACAGGCTCCAGAGCACGCTCTGCCAAAGCACCGTGACCGATCTCGCGGCGACCGGGGCTGCGGGAAGGCTTCGCTTCGCCAACAGTGAAACCGGGCATATTGTAGTGGTGGATATAACGCTTGGATTCCACATTGTCCAAACCGTCCAGCATCTGTGCTTCGCTGGCCATACCCAGAGTACAAACGGTCATAACCTGAGTCTTACCGCGGGCAAACAGACCGCAGCCGTGCACCTTGGGCAACAGATCAACTTCCGCCCAAAGAGGACGCATATCGTTGAGTCCGCGATCGTCCACACGCTTGCCCTCTTCGGAGATCCAGTTGCGCACGATATATTTCTGCAGCTTGTAGAGACAGTCGCCCAAGAGGTAAGCATTCTCGCCCAGCTCTTCGGTGAAGCGCTCTTCAACCTTTGCGGAAACTTCTTTAATATTGTTGTCGCGGGTCACCTTGTCGGCAGTATGAAGGGCTTCCTTCATCATATCCTCGGCATAGTCCTTTACCATATCGAAGATCTCGTGGGGCACTTCATAGGATTCAAAGGTAAACTTCTCTTTGCCGATCTCGGCAACAATGGAGTTGATGAATTGGATCAGTTCCACGTTGAATGCGTGACCTGCCATAATGGCTTCCAGCATCTTATCTTCGGGAACTTCCTTGGCACCTGCCTCGATCATAGTGACCTTCTTCTCGGTGGAAGCAACGGTCACAGCCATCAGAGAGCGCTCGCGCTGCTCTTCGGTGGGGTTCATCACGATCTCATCGTCGATCAAACCAACAGAGACACCGCCGATGGGTCCTGCAAAAGGAATGTCGGAAATGGAAAGAGCGATGGAAGCACCGATCATACCAACGATCTCGGGGATGCAATCCTGATCTACAGCCAGGATGGTCAGGTTCACATTCACATCATTGCGCATATCCTTGGGGAACAAGGGGCGGATGGAACGGTCGATAACACGGGAGCTGAGGATGGCCTTCTCGGAAGGACGACCCTCTCTCTTTAAGAAACCGCCGGGGATCTTGCCGGCAGCATACATCCGCTCTTCAAAGTCCACAGAGAGGGGGAAGAAATCGATCCCGTCGCGGGGCTTTGCGGAAGCGGTAGCGGTAGCCAACACAACGGTTTCACCGTAGCGCACCAGAGCACTGCCGTTGGCCAGCTGAGCGAATTTGCCGGTTTCCACAACCAAGGGTCTGCCGGCAAGTTCGGTTTTGAAGATCTTGTGATTTTCGTACATAATAACGTTCTCCTTTTTGAATTTTTGTTCCATTCCAAGAGGACGTTTTTAGCACTTAATCAAGGTGCTTTTCACCCAAGGCACCTTGATTAACTGCTAAATTTGCCGCTCTTAAAATGGGAAAGAGGCAGAAAAAGGTGCATCGGCACCTTTTTCCGCCTGCTTTTTGATTACTTTCTGATGTTCAGCTTCTCGATGATAGCACGATAGCGATTGATGTCCACTTTGGTCAGGTAGTTGAGAAGATTTCTTCTGTTACCAACCATTTTCAGAAGACCGCGACGGGAATGATGGTCGTTGGGGTTCTTCTTCAGATGCTCGGTCAACTCGTTGATACGAGCGGTCAGGATCGCAATCTGTACTTCGGGAGAACCGGTATCGGTGTCGTGCAGTTTGTTGGCAGCGATAACGGAATCCTTAATGTCCTTTTTCAGCATAGCTTTATTCACCTTTCTTTAGATTTGTCCGGCCGGAACCGAGGAGCCGTCCGGTGAAGAGACGTGCTTCTAAGTTCGGTCATACTGACAATTTTGAATTATACTACATATTTCCCGAATTGTAAATACCTAATTTCTAAAAAATTTCCGAATACTTGAATTTGCGGTTTAAGTATAGTATAATACTAATAATGTAGAAATATTGAGGATTTTTTATGAAACGAAGAAATTTGATTCTGTTAATGATCATAATAGCGATGCTTTTCAGCGGTTGCTCCTTCTATGGAGAGGATCTGAATTCCATGCTGACCCCTCCTGCGATGAGTATGGGCCGCGAAGCGCTGTCGCAAGCCATAAAAGCCGCCATCGGGGAGAGCTATGAGTTGGTCTATCCTCAGGCGGGCTCTTACCGCACCGGCATTATTTCCGAGGACCTGACCGGCGATGGAGTGAATGAAGCCATCTGCTTCTACCGCCCTTCCGGCAAGGAAGACCGCCTTTGCTTTTTGGTGATGAAGGGGAGCGGTGAAAACTGGAACGCTATGTCTAAGGGCGAAAGCGAAGCGGAGTCGGTCGGCAGAGTGGCCTTCGGCGATCTCAATGGCGATGGCATTGCCGAGATCGTGGTGGGCTGGCAGTATTTGGGCGAGACCGACGGAAGCTTCGATGTGTATACCGTCACCGCCAAAGAGGCAAAAAGCCGGTATTCCGGTCTGTATTCCCGCTTTGCAATGATGACGGAGAAGACGCCCCGCTTGGTGGTGATCAGCCGAAATTCTGCCACCAAAACCGTAACCGCCTCTTTGATAGGGGAAGATCGGGGCGAGGTCGGTCTGATCAATTCTGTGCCTATGCAGAGCCGTGTTGCCGATTATCTTAATGTGGCGGCAGGTACCGTTATGGGCGGCTTGCCCGCAGTATATGTGGATAGCGTGCTGGAAAGCGGTCAGTATGTGACCGAGGTGCTGGCAATGAACGAGCATGGGCGCTTGACCAATGAACTTCTGACCCAAATGAATGCCACCTCTTGGCGAAAAACCGCCGTTGCCTGCCGCGATGTGAATGGAGATGGGGTTTTGGAGATCCCTGTGGAAGAATCCCTGCCCTCCTATGTGCGGGACGGTCTGACCGAAAATCTTTACCTGATCCGTTGGAACAGTTTTGACGGAAAGCTGCTGACCCCCGTTTCCTATTCCTTTGTGGAGATGACCGAGAAGATCACCGTCCATTTCCCCGATGAGTGGCACGGAAAGGTGACCGTGGAGCGAAGTGCCGCGGCAGATCGGTCTTTTGTGTTTAAGACCTATGAGGGAGACCTGCTCTTTACCCTGCGGATCTTCGATCAGGAAGAATACGGAAATGAGCAGAGTATAAACGGCTGGCATAAACTGCATAGCGACAGTGATTATATCTACGCCGTTCTGTGTGAAGCAAAGAATGAATTGAAGATCGACCATATCCGTGTTGCCAACCTCTTTGAAGTGGGCTAAAAAGGAGTATAACATTGAAAAAGATTTTAATTTTAGAAGATGAAGAAGCCATCCGCGCATTTGTGGTGCTGAACCTAAAGCGTGCAGGCTATGAAATGGTGGAAGCCTCCACCGGCGAAGAGGCGCTGGAACTTTTTGATCAAAACCCCGATATTGATGTGGCGGTGCTGGATGTGATGCTGCCGGGGATCGATGGGCTGGAGGTCTGCAAAAAGATCCGCTCCTCCAATCAAAAGATCGGTATTATTATGCTGACCGCCAAAGCGCAGGAGATCGATAAGGTGGCGGGACTGATGAACGGGGCAGACGATTATGTGACCAAGCCTTTTTCGCCCTTGGAACTGACCGTGCGGGTGGATAACCTCTACCGCCGTGTGCAGATGATGAAGGGGATCGCCGTTGCCGACAGCGATGAGCGGAAAGACGGTCCTTTTGTGTTGAATATCAAAAGCCGTAAACTGACCAAAGACGGTCAGCCGGTGGAGGTAACGCAGGTGGAATTCCAGTTAATGAAGCATTTTCTGGAAAACACCGGAAAGGCCTTCTCCCGTGAGGATATCTTCCGTCGGGTGTGGAGCGAGAATTTCCGCGGCGACCGTCATAAGATCGTGGACGTTAATATTCGCCGCCTGCGGCTGAAGATCGAAGACGATCCTTCCAATCCTAAGTACATTCAGACCGTTTGGGGCTTCGGGTATCGCTGGGGCAATGAATAAGATCGATTTTCAAAAACTGAAGAAGAATCTCCGCGTCCTCACGGAAAAAGCGGCATTTTATATTGATGTTCTGCGTAAACACGTGTTTTTCGGTATTACCCGCCGCTGGCTGGTAAATGTGTTCGGTGTGACCCTTCTGCTGGTGATCTTGGTCTTCTCGGTGCTCAGTGCCATTTTGAAGAATGTGTATTACTCCAACTGTGTGAATATCTTGGAGGCCAGCGGAGAGTATATGGCGAAGTACTTCGAGGATTATGTCTATCCGCAGTACCGCAGTGTTTCCGCAGGCTTTATGGCAATGGTCGAAGATTTTGAAGATAAGGCCACTATGGAGATGCAGGTCATCTCTCAAAACGGGAATATCATCTTCTCGTCCACAGGCTTTGCTATTGAAGAGGTCAATGAGACCCCTGACCTGCTCACCGCCCGAAACGGCAAAAAGGATAGCTGGTTCGGCTATAGCGCTTCGGCAGATGAGCAGATCGTCAGCGTGTCTCTGCCTCTTTATACCGACGATGGTATTCAGGTGGGCGCGGTACGGATGATGTCCTCTCTCACTAAGGTCAACAGTGCCCTGCGCACCGTGAATGTGGGCATTTTCTGCGTGGCATTGGTGATGATTTTGCTGACCATTCTGACCGGTACCTATTTCATCAAATCCATCGTGCTCCCCGTGGGCTTTATCAACGAGACCGCTTTGAGGATCGCGGAAGGGGATATGACCGCCCGCGTGAAGGAAAGCGGAAAAGATGATGAGATCGCAAGGCTTGCCCATACCGTCAACCAAATGGCGGAGGAACTGTCTCAAACAGAGAAGCTGAAGAATGAATTCATTTCTTCCATCTCCCATGAGCTGCGCACTCCCCTTACCGCCATCCGCGGTTGGACCGAAACCATGCTGGCGGCTCCCGAGCAGATGGACGAGACCACCCATCGGGGTGTGGAGATCATTTACAGTGAGACCGAGCGCCTTTCCAAAATGGTGGAGGAGCTTTTGGATATGTCCCGCCTGCAGTCCGGCAGTATGAAGCTGTCGGTGGAGCAATGTGACCTGCTGGCGGAGTTTGAAGAGACCGTCTTTATGATGTCCGAGCGTGCCAAAAGCGAGGAGATCATTATTGAATATGTGCCCGAAGAGGACCGCATCCTTGCTTTGGTGGATCGGGATCGGGTCAAGCAGGTCTTTTTCAATATTATTGATAATGCCATCAAGCATTCCCATCGGGGCGGTCGGGTCGAAATTGCCGCTCGCACCGAAGATCAAAGGGCACTCTTTATCGTGCAGGACTTCGGCGAAGGAATTGATGAGGCGGATCTGCCTCATATCAAGGATATGTTTTATAAGGGAAAATCCCAAAAACGAGGCAGTGGCATCGGCTTGGGTATTTCCGATGAGATCGTGCGGCTTCACGGCGGCACCTTGGAGATTGAAAGCGCATTGAATGTGGGCACTGTGGTTACCGTGTCCTTCCCGATTTTAGATGCGGAAGAAGGCAAGCTACTGTCGGGAGAATAACATCCGATCTTCGGATGATTTTGGAGGATTGTTTTATGCTGGAATACGGACTGATCATCGGTGCGGTAATACTCTATTTTTGCGTAGTCACCTGCACCTTTTTGGCAGTTCAGATCGCCCGCCTGAAAGGACGTAGGCGCGCTTGGGGCTGGCTGGGTCTTTTGCTGGGACCCATCGGGGTGCTGTTGGTTTGCTTTATCCCCAATGCCAAAGGGGTAGAGGGAGAGACCAATCCGGTGAAGATGGCGTTCAAAAAACTGACCGTCGTTTCCCCTTTGGTCACTTGGATCTTCCTTGCCGGCATTGTGCTGGTGGTGGGCGGCGCCTTGGTTGCCACTCGATTGACCACCTATTTTGAAAACCGTACCCATGAAAAGGAATTGAGCGGAGAAACGGGAACTGTTTCTACCCTCTGCCCCGCGGAATTGCCCGAGGCACCTGCCGCGCTGTTTTGCGGTGTGGGCAAAAACCTTGCCGTTACCAAAAGCGGCGGGCTGTATGGCTGGGGCGCGTTGAAGATGACTGCCTTGGATGAGAGCGGAAAGCTCTATGAAAACGCAGTAAAAGCCCAAGCAGTGGGCGATACCGTTTTTGTGTTGACCAAAGATCATACCCTGTATGCCCGCGGCGATAATCAGGGGGGCTTGATCCCCAATCAGACCGCCGCCTATGTGGATGCCTTTGTGAAGGTGGAAACCGATGTGAAAGACTTTTCCGTCTCCAAAACCGCAGGGGCATTGATCAAGGAAAGCGGCAATCTCTATGTGTTCGGTAAAAATACCTACGGTCAGTTGGGACTTGCAACGGAAGCGGTAAAGGATACCAACAGCCGCTTGGCGCAGAATGCCGTGCAGGTGGTGGTCACCGAGCGCTCTTTGTATTATCGCACTGCCGACGGTAATGTGTATGCCACAGGCAGTAACGCCTACGGTCAGTTTGGTGTTGGCAATAAAGATGCACAGGCGGCGCCTGTGCTGATCGCTTCCGCTTGCGCCGATGTGGCGGCAGGAGAGGATTTCACCGTTCTGCTGAAGACCGACGGTACGGTCTGGACGGCAGGAAGCGATGCCTTCGGTCAGCTGGGTCGGATCACCTTGGAAGAGGCAGGAACGCCTGCTCCAAAAGAAGGGGAAGAAGTAGCACCGCCTCCCGCCGCCAATGTGTTTGGCGCGGTGGAATTGGCAGGAGTGACCGATGTGGAAGCAGGGGGCAGTACCGCCCTTGCATTGATCGGCACCGATCTTTACGGTTGGGGCGATAATCGGATGCAGCAGTTCGGCAACGGAGGCAAGCATTTTTCCTCTTCGCCGAAGGTCATTTGTAAAAAAGTGCTTTTGTTCTCCACCTCCGGTAACAGCACCATGGTTTATACCGAGGAGGGCAAATTGCTGGGCGCGGGAGACCGCCGCTATTATCAACTGGGCACCGGCAACGGCGCCGATTTTGAGCGGGTAGCAACCGTAAAGGAGGGGAACGGCTGATGCTTCAATGGATCGGATATATCAGTTTCGGCTTTTCCGCGCTGGGGTTGCTGCTTTTAGGGGTCAGCCTCTTGCAGAAGACCAAAAAGAAAAGCCTTAAAGGGCGGAAAAAGATCCGTACCCTGCGCCGCCTTTATGCAGGGGTTGCCGCCTTCTTTTTTCTGACCGGCATCATTCTGGAGATTATGGCGGTGCCCAAAGGGGATTGGAGAACCTTTATCGACCTTTCCACTCCCGTGGAGGCCTATCAAAATAGATTAAAGGCCAGCGATGCCGCAGGAGCGGTGGATTTCCTGCCGGAGCGGATCTATGCGGCAGGGGATGATTATTACATTGCCACCGGTAAAAACGCCGTATACGGTCATTTGGCGATGACCACCGTCACCACCGATGCTTCGGGGGCGCAGTTGGAGACCGTCAGCTATCAAAACGGTCTGTTCCAAAAGTCGGTTTCCATGATCGGCGGCGGCAATACCTTCTTGGCGGTGCTGAACAGCAGAGAGCGCCTGAATCTTTACGGTGCCTTTGAGTACCAGCAGTATGAGCGGGACGACCGCACCTTCAACGGCACGGTATTCAGCAAAGACTGTACCTTTGTGGATGCCAACAGTAATAATCTGTTCTATGTGTCCGACGGGGACCTTTATTCCGTGGGCTATAACCCCTTCGGTCAGTTGGGAGACGGTACCGAGCGGAACCGCGTGGAAGCCTCTAAGATCTTGGAGGATGCCGTTTCCGCCTCGGTCAGCGAGACCCATACCCTTGCAGTGGATGTTTACGGTAACCTTTATGGCTTCGGCAGTAACAGCTATTCCGAAATGGGTAACCGTACCACCGCCCAAAGTATGACCCCCATCAAGCTGATGGGCGGTGTGCGGCAGGCGGCGGCAGGCAGAAACTTCAGTATCGTGCTCACCAAAAACGGCATAGTGTATGCCGCAGGCCGAAACCATCTCGGTCAGTTGGGCACGGGGGATACGCGGGATTATGCCAACTACCAAAAGGTTTTGGAAGGGGTGGTAAAGATCGCGGTCAACGGTAATTCCTGCGCCGCCCTTACCGCTTCGGGCACCCTTTATGTCTGGGGCAATAATGCCAACGGTCAGTTGGGGATCGCGGGAGAGAATATCGCCGTTCCCACCGCAGTGGCAAATGATGTGTATGATGTGGCGATGGGGAAGACCTCTATGGGCATCATTAAATTGAACCGTGATGTTTATGTCAGCGGTACTGCCCGCCCCATCAGCAATCCCGAACTGTTGCAGGCGCTCTATCAGTTCGGTGCGGAAGTTCCCGCCGATCGCCTGTATCGGGAGACCGTTGTGATGCCGGAACGGCAGGAATAAAAAAATTAAAAAAATGTTTGACTTTGTATATAAAATATGATAAGATACTTGAGTGATAAGAAGTATCAAGGGAAAAAGAGGTGACAATCATGAGAGAGGGTATCCATCCCAACTACGAAAAAGCAACTGTAAAGTGTGCCTGCGGCAATACTTTTGAGACCCGTTCCACCAAGAGCGAGATCAGAGTTGAAATTTGTTCCAAGTGCCATCCTTTCTATACCGGCAAGCAGAAGCTGGTTGATACCGGCGGACGTGTTGATCGCTTTAAGAAGAGATATAATTTGGATAAATAATCAAATAAACCGAAGGTAAGCGCCTTCGGTTTTTTGATTATTTGGAACGGTTGAAAAAGGCGCATACCGCCGTTTTTCATCCTCGGCGTATCGACATACGCATTCGGCGTGAAGAAACAACGGTCTGCATCCTTTTTGAACCATTCCGTAAATTTATTGTTAGGTGTGAAGATATGATAACTACTCTGATTTGGGACTTTAACGGTACCGTAATGGACGATGTGGGTGCCTCGGTGGGCGCGGTGAATGCAATGCTGACCCGCAGAGGGCTTCCGCTGATCACCGCCGAATGGTATACCGAGCATTTGATTATGCCGCTGGACGCTTTTTATGAGAGCGTGGGCTTTGATATGAAGAAGGAAAAACTGGCAGAGGTGTCGGAGGAATTTCAGCGGGAATGCCGCGCCTTTCCCCGCCCCGTGTTCCCCGAGGTCAAGGCGGCTTTGGAGCGGTTTTCTGCCAAAGGCTATTGCCAGCTTCTCTTTTCTTCCCTCTATCACGATACATTGGTTGCCCAAGTGGCAGAGCGGGAAATTGCGCCCTGTTTTGATGGGGTAGAGGGGCTGAAGGATCGCTCCTTGGGGGGAAAAGGAAAGGCGGTTGCCGAAGCGCTTGCCGCTCGCGGGATCGATCCGAAAAATGCCTTGGTCATCGGCGACTTGGTTACCGATTGGGAGATGGCGGAATATGTGGGAGCCCCTTGTGCACTGATCGCCAAAGGGCATCAGCATAAAAAGGTGCTGGCAAAAACCCCTGCCTATATTTTGAATGATGCATCGGAATTGGATGCCTTACTGGAGGAACTGAAATGAAAATTCAAGCAGTGATGGACGCATTGAAGAAAAACGGAATGGAGCCTTATTTTGTGGAAACCAAAGAGGAAGTGGTTCCCTTGGTGCAAAGCCTGATGCAAGAGGGCTGTACCGTCAGCGTGGGCGGCTCTGCCACCCTGAAGGAAACGGGTGTGATGGAGCTTCTGCGGAGCGGTGCTTATCATTTCCTGGATCGCGCCGCCGAAGGCATTACCCCCGAAGGGGTGCGAAAGGTCTATGAAGAGACCTTTGCCGCCGATTGCTTTTTGGGCTCGGCAAATGCCATCACCGAAGACGGTGTGCTTTATAATGTGGACGGCAATGCCAACCGCATCTCCGCCATGACCTTTGGCCCCAAATCGGTGATCGTGGTGGCAGGCGTCAATAAGATCGTGCCCGACCTGAATGCCGCCGTGCGCCGCGTGAAAACCATTGCCGCCCCTGCCAATACCAAGCGGCTTTCCTGCAATACCTATTGCAGAGAAAAAGGCCATTGCGTAGCGGTGGATGGGGCGATGACCGATGGTTGCAACAGCCCCGATCGGATCTGCTGTTCCTATTCCGTGCTGGGTCACCAGCGCCAAGTTGGTCGAATTAAAGTGATTCTGGTCAATGAATCGTTGGGATTTTAATAAAAAAGAGAAGGCTTAAGCCTTCTCTTTTTTTATAGTTCTTCGGTATCAACAGGGATTTTTCCATTCTTCTGTTCATATTCCGCCACACAGCGCTTTAAATATTGCTCGATCTCTCGATTGGCAGAGCGACCTTCCGCCTCTGCAATATAGCGAAACTTTTTGAACAGCAATCGATCTACCCGAAGGGTGTACCGCAATAATTTATCTTTCATAAAGCACCTCTTATGTGTCAATTTAGTGTTATTATGACATCATTATAAAGCAATTATTGCACCAAAACTAAAATGGTGATATAATGACATTAAAATGACGCATAGTTTTTGAGAGGTATTTATGAACACTTGTACTTTTTTTGGACATTCCGATACTCCGGAAGCGGTCATTCCACTTTTGAGAAAAGCGGTGATAGACTTGATTGAAAATCAAAAGGCAGATACTTTTTTCGTTGGTACACACGGCGCTTTTGATCGCCATACATGCTGTGTTTTGAGAGAGATCAAAAAGTTCTATCCACATATCGATTATCAAATTGTTTTAGCATATATGCCAAAACATACCGATAAAGACTTCCCTTATGAAATCAATGAAACCCTTTTACCGAATGGAATTGAAACCGTTCCTCCGCGCTTTGCGATCAATTACCGTAATAAATGGATGATCCAACGATCAAAATTTGTAATTACCTATGTAACCCACGATTGGGGCGGTGCTGCCCGTTTTAAGTCTTTTGCTGTGAAACAGGGAAAAGCGGTGATCGAATTGTCCAAACAAAAAAGCCTGCGTTAAAACCGCAGGCTTTTCTTATAAATCATTTTGAATCAGTTCATCAAGGGTCTCGCCCTTGACCACCAAGCGATGGGTGCCGTTTTTCAGCATTACCACCGGCAGGCGGAGGATGCGGTTATAGTTGGATGCCATGGAAAAGTTATAGGCACCCGTGGTCAGTACCGCCAAAATGTCTCCCCGTTGAATGGAAGAAGGGAGTGTAATTTGTTCCTGAATGATGTCGCCGCTCTCACAGCAACGCCCCACCACCGAGCACTCAAAGTCGCAAGGCTCCTGCATCTTCTCGGCGGCCACAATGGTATAGGGAGAGCCGTAAAGAGCATAGCGGGGATTATCACTCATTCCGCCGTCCACCGAAACATAATTTTTATAACCGGGGATCTTTTTGATGGTGCCCACGGTATAAAGGGTCATTCCTGCATCGGCAACAATGCTGCGACCGGGCTCCAAACGGATGGCGGGAATGTCAAGGTTTAATGCTTTACACTTCGTTTTCACATATTCTGCCACCTGAGCGATGTTGGCAGCGATGTCGATCGTGGGATCGCTCTCTAAATAGCGCACCCCGTAGCCGCCGCCAAGATCCAGCTGCTCGGCCACATAGCCGTATTTCGCCTTCATTTCCGCCATAAAGGTCAGCATAATGTCGGCAGAGCGAAGGAAGGTATCGGAATCAAACACTTGGGAGCCCACATGGCAATGGAAGCCAACCAAGCGAATGTGCCCAAGGCTCAAAGCAACTGCGGTAATGGCATCGGCTTGCCCTGTTTCAATGGCGGAACCGAATTTAGAGTCCACCTTGCCGGTGTTCACCGCTTCATAGGTGTGGGTATCAATGCCGGGGGTCAGCCGCAGAAGCACCTTTTGGGCGGTGTTCTTTTCAGCGGCGATCCGCTCAATGGCATAGAGCTCGTCTTCATTGTCCACCACAAAGTAGCCCACACCCTTTTCAATGGCAAAGGCGATGTCGGCATCGGTTTTATTGTTGCTGTGAAAATAAGCATTTTCCAAAGAGATTCCGGCGGAGAAGGCGGTGTAGATTTCCCCTTGGGAAACCACATCAATGCCCATTCCCTCATCGGCAACAATGCGGTAGATCTCCTTAAAAGAAGCCGCCTTGCTGGCATAAAGGGGAAGGGCGTTCTCGCCGAACGCCGCTTTCATTGCTTCATAATAGGTACGGCAATTCTCCCGAATCCGTTCCTCATCGAAGAGGTAGAGGGGAGAGCCGTAGGTCTTGAGAAGCGCCGCCGCATCCTGCCCTGCAAAGAGCAGGCGCCCTTCGGCACTTACGGATAAGTTCGTACAAATCATAATGTCGGTTCAAATTCCTTATAGATTGCTTTCAGAGCAGGAATATAATCCTTTGCGGCAATGCCCACAATGATGTTCAACTCGCTGGAGCCTTGGTCGATCATACGGATGTTGATCTTCTCCTTGGCAAGAGCGGTAAAGACCTTGGCGGCAACACCGGGGGCGCTGATCATACCGCGGCCCACCACTGCCAAGAGTGCCAGATCCTCATAGACCCGAATGGCATCGGGACGCACCGTCCGCTTCAGGTCGGCGATCACCATATCCCGCTTGTCCTTCAGCTCGTCGCTGTTGACCACCACCGTCACCGTGTCGATGCCGGAGGGAAGGTGCTCAAAGCTGACACCGCGGCGCTCCAAGGTCTCCAACACACGGCGACCGTAACCCAATTCCGAGTTCATCATATCCCGCTCGATGTAGATGGCGGTAAAGCCGGTCTTTCCGGCAATGCCGGTAATGATCCGTTTGGAGTTTTTATCCTCGGTCTGGGGCACGATCATGGTGCCTGCATCCAAAGGTGCATTGGTATTGCGGATGTTGATGGGAATTCCCGAACGGCGCACGGGGAAGACTGCGTCTTCGTGCAGAACGGTAGCGCCCATATAAGAAAGCTCCCGCAATTCCCGATAGGTAATAATGTCGATGGGGGCGGGGTTCTCGATGATGCGGGGGTCTGCCATCAGCATACCCGAAACATCGGTCCAGTTTTCATAGAGATCCGCTTCCACCGCTTCTGCCACAATGGAGCCGGTAATATCCGAGCCCCCGCGGGAGAAGGTCTTGATCTCGCCGTTGGGCAACACACCGTAGAAACCGGGGATCACTGCCCGCGGCATCATAGCAAGGCGGTTTTCCAAAACCGTGTTGGTTTTGTGAGAGTCCAATTTGCCCTCGGCGGTAAAGAAGATACACTCTTCTGCATCCAAAAAAGGAACCTTCAGATAATCCGCCAGGATCATAGCATTGAAATACTCGCCGCGGCTGGCCACATAATCGCGGCCGATGCCGTTTTGAATGGCATCACGCACCTCATCCAATTCCCGATCAATGTTCAAAGAGAGCCCAAGATCGGCAATAATGCCGCAAAACCGCTCGCGAATGCGGCGGAAGGTCTCCTCAAAGGGGTTGCGGTCTGCCGCCAAGGAATGGCAAAGCAAGAGAAGGTCGGTCACCTTCTCGTCTTCATAAAACCGCTTGCCGGGCGCCGATGCGACCACATACCGCCGCTCCGGCTCCGCAGTGATAATGGCGGCAACCTTGCGGAACTGCTCTGCATCCGCAAGAGAACTGCCTCCAAACTTCAAAACCTTAATCATAATCAAATATCCTTAAATCATATCTTGCATTTTATAAAGCCCTGCAGGCTGTTTGCAGAGAAACTCTGCCGCCGCCATGGCACCGTCGGCAAAAAGGGAGCGGCTGTGCGCTTCGTGCTTGAGGGTGATGGTCTCGGTATCGGTGCCCACCAAAACCTCGTGGATGCCCACAATGTTGCCCATCCGTACTGCGTGAATGCCGATCTCATTGGGTTCCCGTTTGGCTTGTCCGCTTCTGCCAAGCTTCAGGGTGGCTTTCTCCAACACCTGCTGAATGGCTTTGGCGATCATCAAAGCGGTGCCGCTGGGGGCAACCAATGTGCGGTTGTGATGGGACACCACGATCTCAATGTTCGCTTGGGGATAAAGGGCGGCGGTCTTTTTGGCAAGCTCTGCCAAAAGAGCCACACCCATCGACATATTGGCAGAGAAGAAGATGGGGATCTCCTTGGCTGCTTCGCTGATCATGGCCTGCTCTTTATCGGTGTGCCCCGTGGTGCAAAGAACCACAGGCAGCTTTGCCTTGCGGGCATAGGTCAAAAGAGCTTTGGTGGCGGAATGATGGGAAAAATCAATAATGCAATCGGCACCTGCGGGAACCTGCTCCAAGGTGGCAAAGCAGGGAAAACCGCTGTCGTTCCCGCCGAGGTCTACCCCCGCGTGCAGGGAAGCGCCCCGTGCACCGTCTTTGGCAAGGCGGGCAACCTCCTGCCCCATTCTGCCGTTTACACCGTAAACAATTACTTTCATCTTATACCTTCAAGCCTTCCTTCCGCATCAGATCCAGCATCTTGGCTTCCCCTGCGGGATCCATGGGAGTGAGGGGCAGACGGAGATAATTCTCTCCGAAGCCCATGGCCGCCATCGCCGCCTTCACGGGGATGGGGTTCACTTCGCTGAAAAGAGCGTGGATCATCGGCAGGTAATGGAGCTGCAGTTGGCAAGCCCCCTTCACATCCCCGCGGAAATAACGGTCACACATCTCCACCGTTTCCTTGGGGAACACATTGGAGAGCACCGAGATCACGCCGATGCCGCCCAGCGACATAATGGGCACGATCTGATCGTCGTTTCCGGAATAAACATCCATTTTGCCGTCTACTGCGGCAATGGTATCGGCGATCTGGGAAATATTTCCGCTGGCTTCCTTAATGGCGGCAATGTTGGGATGCTCCGCCAATTTGGCGCAGGTCTCCGGCAAAATGTTACAGCCGGTGCGGGAAGGCACATTGTAAAGAATAATGGGCTTATCCACCGCATCTGCTACCGCGGTATAGGATTGGATCAAGCCGTTTTGAGTGGCCTTATTATAATAGGGGGTGACCATCAAAAGACCGTCTGCCCCTGCCTTGCAGGCAAACTTGCTCAGTTCAACCGCATAAGCGGTATCGTTGGAGCCGGTGCCGGCGATCACAGGCACTCTGCCGTCCACCGTGCGTACGGTAAACTCTAGCAGTTCCTTATGCTCTTTGTCGCTCAAAGTGGAGCCTTCACCGGTGGTGCCGGCGGCCACAATGGCATTGATTCCGTTTTCGATCTGCCAATTGAGCAACTTTCCGTAGTTCTCATAATCTACACCCATTTTGTTCATAGGGGTAATGATTGCGGTGGCAACACCCTTAAAAATCGGATTCGACATGGTTTTTCCTCCTCAAAACACAAAAAAAGATAGCTGCAAAGCGGCAACTATCCTACTACTCAAGCCTTTTGGCAGAGGATCCCCGCCAAAATATAGGAAGATAGCACTCCGCAGTTCCTGCGACAGCAACAAAGCTGTTAGTCCTTGCTGCCAGATCGGTTTTTTGCCTTAAACCGTCTTCGGCACCCATCCCTTTCTCCTGCTCTCGCTTTCGGCAAAGCGCCATAGAGCAAGCTACTGATGATGCAGTGCGCCTCTATCAATATATCAATACATTATCATAATAAAAATAAATTGTCAATAGAAAAAGAAGATTTCGTTTGAGCTGCCGAGAAATGAAGGATTTGACGATAAAAATTTGTGGTTTTTCCCGATGATTGCCGTTGACTTTTGGCGGCAGGGGGGGTACAATGAAATTAATGTGATTTCTGTATAAATGCAGAGGATCTGTCCATTTATCTATGGAAATCAATGGGTTAAAATAAATTTATTATGTCAAAAGGAGCGAATGAATATGTATTTTGCCAATACGCATATGCACTCTTATTATTCCGACGGTGTGTGGAGTCCCGAATATCTGGTGGAATTGGGGAAGCAGCTGGGGCATAAGGCCATGCTGCTCAGCGACCATGATACCTTTGCGGGCTATGACCGTTTTGAACGTGCCTGCCGTAAGGCAGGGATCTTGACCCTGCGTGCCATCGAGCCGGGTGCCTATTCTTCTTTCGGTCGTGTACATATCGTGGGCATTGATTTCAACCCCGAAAATAAGACCTTGCGGGCGCTGGTGGATAAGCTCGCCGCCCGTATGACCCATTATCATAAAGTAATGTTCAATGAAGCCGTGGAGAATGGCGCATTGCGTTGCGACCTCACTTGGAGCGATGTTGAAAACCATTGCGCCGATCTGGGTGTAGATTATATCTGCCGCCATTGGATCCTTGCTCTGCTGGCAGAGCGCTGCGGCTTTACCCAAGAGGAACTGCTGGCAGCGGAGCCTTTGTTCCAGCGGGATAAAGCTACCTCACTGAAGATCAAGAACGAGGTTTGCGATATGCCGCAGGCAGAAGACCTGATCGGCATCATTCGGGATGCAGGCGGTGTGCCCGTGGTGGCTCATCCCACCCGTACCGCGAAGTATTTCTTTGAGGATGAAGTAGAAAATTATATTAAAATGGGTGTTATGGGCTTTGAAGTCAACCATCCCATTATGAGCGAGGAAGAAAAGGCATTCTATAACCGCGTTTGCGAAGAGAATAACCTTTATAAGCTGGGCGGTATCGACCATAGCGGTCTGATCGGCGGCTTTGCGGGCGAAGGCGGTCCCGATCCTTGGGCATTGAGCAAATATCGCCTTGCAGGCGTCCTCCCCAAGGAAAAAGCAGACCCCTGTTTGGGCTATGTGGGCGAGGAAGATTTTATGAAACTGTATAAAAGGGAATTGGGATAATGAATTTGAAACGCTCTTACCAAATCGCGATCATTGCCGTTGCCGCCGTCTTGGTGTTGGCAGGCATTGGTGTGGGCTTGTTTTTTGCGAACCGCTTCCATGTGGATGTGGAGCTGGCAGGGAGCCCGTCTGTAACACTTGAGGTGGGTTCTTCCTATACCGAAGAGGGTGCCTCCGCCTACCTGCGGGGCAAGCTCTTTATGAAAGAAGGGGAGCCCTTTGCGGTTGCTCCCGAAGGAACGGTGGATACCCAAAAGCTGGGCACTTATACCTTGACCTATACCGGCAGAAAATGGAAGCAGATCGGCTCTGCCACCCGTACCGTTACCGTGGTGGATACCCAAGCACCTACCCTTACTTTGGTAGGAGATGCGGCGGTAACCGTGACCCGCGGCACCGAGTATAAAGACGCAGGCTGTACTGCTGTCGATAATTATGACGGCGATCTGACCGCCAAAATCACTGTCAGCGGAGAGGTGGATACCTCCAAGGCAGGCACCTATACCCTGACCTATCAGGTGCAGGACAGTAGCGGCAATGCCGCTCCCGCCCTCACCCGTACCGTTACCGTGAAGGCACCTGTGTACAGACCCATCGTCAAGCCCGAGGAGCCCTCCAATACCGTAATGCCTGCCAATAAGACCATCTACCTGACCTTTGATGACGGTCCGGGCCCTTATACCGCAAAGCTTTTGGATATTCTTAAAAAATATAATGTGAAAGCCACCTTTTTTGTGATCGACGGTGGAAGATATAATCTTTTAACCCGTATGGCCAATGAAGGCCATGCCATCGGCATTCATTCCACCACCCATGATTACGATAAGATCTATGCCAGCGAAGAGGCGTTCTTCGATGACCTTTATAATCTGCAAGGAATTATTAAGACCCATACCGGCAAAACCACCATGCTTACTCGCTTCCCCGGCGGCAGCTCCAATACCATCAGCCGCTTTAACCCCGGTATTATGAGCCGCCTTGCCGTGGCCCTCACCGAAAAGGGCTTCCGCTATTTCGATTGGAATGTCAGCAGCGGCGATGCAGGGGAGACCACCTCCACCGCGCAGGTGGTGCGGAATATTAAAAACGGTGTAATGTCCAACGGCACCGTCTCCATCGTTTTGCAACACGATATTAAGAACTTCAGTGTCAATGCGGTGGAAGAAGTAATTCAGTGGGGACTTGCACAGGGGTATACTTTTAAGGCTTTGGATATGACCAGTCCTACTTGTCACCACGGCATCAATAATTAAAGCAGACGGCTGAAAATGAGCCGGACCGAAAAAAGAGTTGTTTTGAAAACAACTCTTTTTCTTTTCCGTTTTCTTGCCTTCGGCGTATCACATACGCCTTTGTCAAGAAAAACGAAAATCCGTTCTCATTTTGAGCCGTCTGCGAAATTTTGATTCGGTTGGAGGGCACCGTCGGGATCCCCTCAACAAATTTTGATCCGTCGGTAAGTAGGTTTAAGACCGTTCAAAACGGATGAAGATCGCCGTTTCTTCAGGTGAAGGCGTATGTCGATACGCCAAAAATGAAAAACGGCGAAGCCTTGTGCGGTCTTCGCCGTTTTCAACGGTCTTATTTTACAGGGACGATCCAGCCTCTGCTATCAGCTTTTTTACCCCATTGAATGCCGGTCAGCTCATCATAGAGTTTTTGGGTCACAGGGCCGATCTCGTTATTGTTGATGCAATACTCCTTGCCCTTATACGCAAGGTGCCCCACGGGGGAGACCACCGCGGCAGTGCCGGTGCCCCACATCTCTTCCAAAGTACCTTGCTCCAAGGCCTCTATGATCTCGTCCACGCTGATGCGGCGCTCTTCCACCTCATAGCCCATTTCCTTCAGCAGTTCGATGCAGGATTTGCGGGTAATGCCGGGGAGCACGGTGCCGATCAGATCGGGGGTCACGACCTTGCCGCTGATCTTGAACATTACGTTCATGGCGCCTACTTCTTCGATATATTTCTGGTGCACGCCGTCCAACCAAAGCACCTGCGTATAGCCCTTTTGCTCGGCCTTATAGCCTGCACGGTTGGCGGCGGCATAGTTTCCGCCGCACTTGGCATAGCCGGTACCGCCGCGCACAGCGCGCACATCCTCGGTCTCGATCATGATCTTCACAGGGTTGATGCCCTCTTTGTAATAAGAGCCGCTGGGGGAGGCAATGATCACAAACATCGCATGGTGAATAGTATGCAGGCCCAAAGCGGGGTCGGTGGCAAAAAGGAAGGGACGCAGATAGAGGGAAGAGCCGAAGGTATGGGGAACCCAATCCTTTTCCACTTCCATCAATGCGTGGAGCGCTTCCATAAAGTCTTGAGGATCCACCGCAGGGATGCAAAGGCGCTCTGCGCTGTTATACAGCCGCTTGGCATTCTCTTCGGGACGGAAAAGCTGCACCTTGCCGTCAGCGGTGCGGTATGCTTTCAAGCCCTCGAAAACCTCGGCACCGTAGTGAAAAACAGCGGCGCTGGGCAGGAAGGGCAGGGGACCGAAAGGCACAATGCGTGCATCGTGCCAGCCCTTATCGCTATCATATTCCATCACAAACATATGATCGGAAAAAGTAGTACCAAACCCTAAAGCGGCTTCCTCCTCTAAAGTAGGCTTTGCTTTGGGAGTTGCGGTTTGAGTAAATTTAATTTCCATGGGAGTCATCTTCTTTCTGCGTTTCTACGCTTTAGCATCTTAAATTGTTAAAATTATACCACTTGGTCTTTTTACTGTCAATCCTCAATTTTGAGAACTTTCAAAATCCCGTTTTCAATGGAGAACTGAACATTCAGCCCCGCATATTCCATTCCGTAGATGCGGTTGGGATCCTCTTGATAAGCGGGGCGGGGATCCTGCTCCAAAAGAGCAAGGAGACCTGCCTGCTTTTCCAAAGGAACCTTGGCAAGAAGGGCGGGATCACATTCCACCTGCACCGTGCCCTCTCCCTTGCCCAACGCAAAGCCTTGGGTGGCATCGGGGTGGGAGTCGGTGTAGGCAAGGTAGGGCTTAATATCATAGATGGGTGTTCCGTTCAGCAGGTCGGCGCCTTCCACCGTCAGAATGGGACCTTCGGGGGTGTTCAGCTCCACCTGCACCAACCGCACCGAAGAAAGTCCGATGGAATTGGGGCGGTAGGGGGAGCGGGTGGCAAAGACCCCCATGCGGGTGTTGCCCCCCAAGCGGGGCGGGCGCACCGTGGGCGACCATTTTTCCGCCTTGGCTTCGGAAAAGTCCCAAAGAAGCCAAAGGTGGGAATAGCCTTCGATGCCCCGAAAGGCATCGGGATTGCGGTATTCCGGCTCCATCACGATGGCAGAGCGGATCCCCTCCACCAGACCGCTCTGGCGGGGAATGCCGAATTTTTCGGTAAAGTCATTTCGAATATGAGCAATGATCTTCATAAAGCACCTCAAAAAACAAACTGCACCAGCAGCATATAGCAGATCGTGCCTGCGCCGATGGAGAGCAGTAGATTCCGCTTCCATAAGTGAAGCACGGTCACAAGGGCAATGGCGATCCCCTCCGGCAGACCGTGGGGTGCACGCAAAAGAGATACATCCTTAAAGCAATAGACTACCAAAAGCCCCAAAGCCGCCGCAGGCAACGCGTTGCCCAAATGGCGGATAAACTTGGGAGTCTCTTTCCCTGCGGGGAAGAGTAAGAAGGGAAGAAAGCGGGTGATCATGGTGCCTAAAACCACCATTCCCACCGTGATAATGATCTGCAGATTACTCATGGGCGGCACCTCTCTTTCCTTGGGCAAGAGCCAGTACCCCGATGATGATCAGCATGGCGGGAACGATAAACCGATCCTTGCCAAAGAGCAAAAGGCTCAAGGCGGAGACTGCTACCCCCGTAAAGGCGGAAAAATAGTTTTTTTCCTTAAGAATCTGTTCCAAAAACAGCACAAACAGTAAAGCAGTCATCACAAACTCCAACCCCTCGGTATTAAAGGTGACCAAGGAGCCGAAAAGCGCGCCCAGCGCCGTACCGCTCAGCCAATAGAGATGGTTGAGCAAGGTCACATAGAAATAAAACCACCCCTTGTCCACCCCTTGGGGCACCGCAAGGGTGCAGTTGATGGAAAAGGTCTCGTCGATCAGTCCGAAGATCAGGTACCACCGTTTTTTACCGATGTTTTTATACTTTTCCAGCATAGAGATGCCGTAAAAAAGATGGCGGGCATTGACCATCAGCGTCAGCAGTAACGCGCCGATGGGATTAAAAACACCCAGCAGAAGATCTACTGCCACAAACTGCATGGAGCCTGCAAAAACCAGCAGGCTGATCCCCAAAGAAAGCAGGGCGGAAAACCCTGAAACCTTCATATAAATACCGTATGCCGTTCCCAACACAAGGAAGCCGGTCAGGATGGGCACCGTATATGGAAAGGCGGCTTTCAGCGCCGTAATATGCCTGTTGCGTGTGTTCATAAGCCTCCACCAAAAGAATAAAAGAATAAAAGCATTGTATCACCCTTTTGAAAAAAGGTCAACTTTTTTGGAAATGACACCGTCTGCTTTTTTCTTTCGTAGATTGTATTAGAACTCGTTTGAAGGGAAATAATAGAATCAGCAAACGAAAAAGGAAAGAAGGAACGCAAATGATCAAACGCGGTGATATTTATTATGCTGATCTTTCACCGGTGGTGGGCAGTGAACAAGGGGGCTTGCGCCCTGTGCTGATCGTGCAAAATGATGTAGGCAACCGCTACAGTCCCACCGTGATTGCCGCCGCCATCACCAGTAAGGTGGATAAAGGGCGTCTGCCCACCCATATCAATATTGAGGAGTCCTGTGGCTTGCAGAAAAAGTCTATGATCCTCTTGGAGCAGGTGCGTACATTAGATAAAGCACGCCTCAAAGAAAAAATGGGTCACATCGGTCCCGAAACCATGAGTAAGGTGGATCAAGGTCTGCAGGTGAGTTTGGGATTATAAAATTAGAATTCTATTAAAAAACTTAATGTAGGATTGAAACCTCCAATAATTGGATATATAATGAATCGGTAATCATTTATTGGGAGGCTTCAAAATGAGTTATGTATTGAGTTGCTGCTCCACCGCCGATCTGAGCAAAGAGCATTTTGAAAAAATCAATGTAAACTATATCTGCTTCCATTTTGAGATGGATGGCGTGCAATATTCCGACGATCTGGGTCAGACCATCCCTTTTGATGAATTTTATCAAAAGATGGTAGACGGTGCCGATACCCGCACCTCTCAGGTGAATGTGGATGAATACAGTAATTATTTCCGCACCTTCTTGGAAGAAGGGAAGGATGTTTTGCACCTGTGCCTGTCCTCGGGTATTTCCGGCTCCTATAATTCTGCCCGCATCGCCGCCGCGCAGCTGCGGGAGGAGTTCCCCGACCGTAAACTCTTTGTGGTGGATTCTCTTGCCGCCTCCTCCGGCTTCGGTCTTTTAATGCAGACCTTGGCGGATAAAAGAGATGCAGGCGAGGATATCGATACCCTTCATCAATGGGTATTGGAGAACCGTACCAAAATGCATCATTGGTTTTTCTCTACCGACCTGACCTTCTATGTGAAGGGTGGGCGGGTCTCCAAGGTTTCCGGCTGGTTCGGCACCGTGCTGAATATCTGTCCCCTTTTGAATATGGATGCAGAAGGAAGATTGATCCCCCGCAAAAAGATCCGCGGCAAGAAGGCTGTCATTCAGGCGATCGTGGATCAAATGGTGGAAAATGCCGAAAACGGCACCGATTACAGCGGTAAATGTTATATTAGCCAGTCTGCCTGTATGGAAGACGCCCGTGCTGTGGCAGAGTTGGTGGAAGCTAAATTCCCCAACCTGAACGGGAAGGTGGAGATCAATAATATCGGCACCACCATCGGTAGCCATACCGGCCCCGGTACCGTTGCCCTCTTCTTTTGGGGCACCGAGCGTGTGTAGAGTGAGTTCATTCGAACCGAAACTGCCTTTTGGCAGGTCTCTTCGGCGATTTTCGGCGCGCTTCCGGGCGCCTTGCGTCAGCAAAGCCGCCCGAAACCCCACCAAAACTCACTCAAACATCCCTTGCCAAAAGGTGCTCGCAGTTTTTACAGAGCGGATTTTTGGCAAGACAAAGAAGAACTCATGCATAATACTACCGTATATGGATGAGGTCTGATGCAGTATTGGCGGAAATCCGCCTGTAAAAACCAGTTTGGGTTCGAATGAACCCACTCTAAAGAGAGATCAACAAAAAACCGCAGATTTCTGCGGTTTTTTCTTTACATTCCGTAAAAATAAGAGTAAAATAAGTAAAAGTACCCAAAAGGAGAAGACCATGATCAGAATTGCAATCGCAGGATACGGAAATTTAGGAAAAGGTGTTGAGGCGGCGGTCACCAAGGCGCAAGATATGGAACTGGTGGGTGTTTTCACCCGTCGGGACCCGTCCTCGGTGAAGACCCGCACCGGTGTGCCTGTTTATACCATGGAGCAAGCGGTGGAGATGAAGGATCGGATCGATGTGATGGTCCTTTGCGGCGGCAGTGCCAATGACCTGCCCCGGCAGACCCCCGCTATGGCAAAATATTTTAATGTTATTGATAGCTTTGATACCCATGCCAAGATCCCCGCGCATTTCGCGGCGGTGGATGCGGTCTGCCGTGAAAACGGCACCGTGGGGATGATCTCGGTGGGCTGGGATCCGGGAATGTTCTCGTTGAACCGCCTGTTTGGTCAGGCGATCCTTCCTGATGGCGCCGATTATACCTTCTGGGGCAAGGGCGTCAGCCAAGGGCATTCCGATGCCATCCGCCGGATTGAAGGCGTGGCGGATGCCCGCCAGTATACCGTGCCGGTGGAGACCGCTCTTGAGCGGGTGCGAAAAGGAGAAAACCCTGAACTCTCCACCCGCGAAAAGCATACCCGCGAATGCTATGTGGTGGCAAAAGAGGGCGCGGATCTTGCCGCTATTAAGGAGCAGATCGTGACCATGCCTAATTATTTTGCCGATTATGATACCACCGTCCATTTTATCTCCCAAGAGGAGTTGGATCGGGATCATAAGGGTATCCCTCACGGCGGAATGGTCTTCCGCAGCGGGGTCACCGGCTTGGAAAATGAGCACCGTCATATTATTGAATACCGCCTGCAGTTGGATTCCAATCCCGAATTCACCGCCAGCGTGCTCACTGCCTATGCAAGAGCCGTTTATCGGCTGTCAAAGGCAGGGGAGAAGGGCTGTAAAACCGTGTTGGATGTGGCTCCTGCTTTGCTCCATCCCGCAAGCAGCGAAGAATTGCGGAAGAACCTGCTGTGAAAAAAATAGTTTCTCCTAAAATCGGATATATTATCGCGATGCTGATCTTCGGCACTGTGGCACTTCCCGTGCGGGGCATTCCTATGCCCTCCGGCTGGCTTGCCATGGTGCGGGGCTTGGCGGGCGGACTCTTTTTGCTGGCGCTTCGCCGTAAGCCCGATTGGAAGGCATTCAAGGCCCATTGGCTCCCCTTGGTGATCAGCGGAGTCGCCATCGGTCTTAATTGGATCTTTTTATTTGAAGCATATCGTTATACCACCGTGGCGGTGGCAACCTTGCTTTATTACTTGGCGCCCGTGCTGGTGATGCTGGTCGCACCCTTGGTGCTGAAGGAACGTCTAACGCTGAAAAAAGGCGGTGTCATCGCGGTGGCGCTGGCGGGAATGGTGCTGGTCTCCGGTGTCTTTTCCGGTGGCGGCGGCAGTATGCGGGGCATCCTGATGGGAGTGCTGGCGGCAAGCTTTTATGCCACCGTTATGCTGGCAAACCGCTTCTTGACCGCCCTTGAACCCTTGGATCGCACCATCTTTCAGCTTTGTATCGCAGGAGCCACCATTCTGCCTTATGCTCTCGGCGCAGAGCGGTTTTCCTTCCGCGCTCTTGATTGGAAGGCGGTGTTGCTGCTGGCGGTTTTGGTGGTGGTGTATACCGGCGTTGCCTATACATTATATTTCAACGGTCTTGCCTGCCTTTCCGCCTCCTCTTCGGCGGTGCTGGCTTATTTGGATCCCGTCACCGCGCTGGTGCTTTCTGCCGCGGTGCTGGGCGAGGCAATGAACCTTGTGCAGGTGCTGGGCGCCGTGCTGATCTTGGGCGCTCTTCTTTGGAGCGAACTTCCCGAACGTAAAAGAATATAGACATTTTTGCTAAAAATCCCCCCGATTTTGAATAATCTTTCTGCTTGCCTTTCTGCCTAAACTATGCTATTCTTTCAGTGGTATTAAAATGGGGTAGGATGCGGCGATATTAAAACATTTGCGGCGTATTTTACGCCGCAAATGTTTTTTTTAATGTTCAATTTGAGAGTAAAAGGAGAATTAAAATGAACATTCTGTATGAAAACCTGTTTGAGTTCACTTGGCAGCAGGGCGTGATGATCTTGGTAGGCTGCTTGCTGATCTATTTGGCTATCGCCAAAGAGATGGAACCCACCTTGCTGTTGCCCATGGGCTTCGGTACTCTTTTGGTCAATATCCCTCATTCCGAGGCATTATACGGTCCTATTAAGGAACTGTATGAAGCGGGTATTGCCAATGAATTGTTCCCCTTGCTGCTGTTTATCGGTATCGGCGCAATGATCGATTTCGGTCCCTTGCTCACCAACCCGAAGCTGATGCTTTTCGGTGCCGCGGCGCAGTTTGGTATCTTCTTCACCCTGTGTATGGCAAGCATTTTCTTCCCCGAAATCAAGGATGCCGCTTCCATCGCCATCATCGGTGCGGCAGACGGTCCCACCTCCATCGCCGTGGCAAATGCATTCGGTTCTCAATATGTAGGTGCCATCACCGTTGCCGCTTATTCCTATATGGCTTTGGTGCCCATCATTCAGCCCCCTGTTATTAAGGCGCTGACCACCAAAAAAGAGCGGATGATTCGGATGCCTTATGAGCAAAAGAATGTCTCCAAGCTTACCCGTATTATGTTCCCCATCATCATCACCGTCGTGGTGTCTGCTGTGGTTCCCCAAGCAACCGCTTTGATCGGCTTCTTGATGTTCGGTAACCTGATCCGTGAGTGCGGTGTGCTGGATTCTCTGTCCGAAACCGCCCAAAAGGTGCTGGCAAACCTGATCACCATCTTCTTGGGGATCTCCGTTGCCTTCAATATGACCGCAGAGCAGTTCATGAAATGGGATACTTTGCTGATAATGGGTCTGGGTCTTATTGCCTTCATCGTGGATACCGCAGGCGGTGTGCTGTTTGCGAAATTCCTGAACCTGTTCAGCAAAAAGAAGATCAATCCTATGATCGGTGCGGCAGGTATTTCCGCATTCCCCATGTCCGGCAGAATCGTGCATAAGATGGCATTGAAAGAGGATCCTCAAAATTTCCTGCTGATGCACTCCATCGGCGTGAATGTGTCCGGTCAGATCGCATCGGTGATTGCAGGCGGTATTATCCTCAATATGTTTGCAGAGTTTTTGGTATGATCGGGAGGAATTGAAGAATGAATATGTTTATGAATTATGTATTGTCTTCTCAGGCGGTGGATGGATCTAAATTGGAGATTAACCCTATGAACTTTGTGAAGATGCTTCAGTATATGGGCATCGGAATGCTGGTGATCTTCGTGATCATCGGCGTGATCATCCTGACCACCATGCTGATCAATAAGATCTTTTCAAAGAAAAACTGAAAGATGCAATAAAAACGAAACGGCTGCCTTGGGCAGCCGTTTTTTTACTCATTTGGTAGATATTCGATGATGTCAGAAACTTTGCAGTTCAAGATACGGCAAAAATCATCAATCTTCATCGTGCTAATCCCTTTACCCTTTTTCATTCGGTCGATGGTGGCACTGCTGATGTTGTGCTTATTGATCAGGGCATAGGTTGTTATGTTTTTTTCTTTTAGTGTCTCCCAAAAGGGCTTATAGCTGATCAATGACTTCACCACCTTTCAAGGTTTAGCATAAATTGCAAAAAGTATCTTGACAATAGTCATAATTATGACTATAATACAAAGTATGAATAAATCTTCAATGAAAGCAAAATGTTTTTTCGCCGTCAGTTTTTCTTCGCTGCTGTTGGGCGGAATGATCTATTTGCTGTTTCGTCCCCGCACATATATCGCATTGATCGTTTCCAATTATATACAGTTTGATCGGATAACAGAATGTCTTCGTTGGATGAACTGTGGATGGGTAAAGTTTTATTTGGCGGATTACCTTTGGGCACTGAGCCTTTCCGGCGGATTGCATTTGATCTTTCAGCCAGACAGGCAAGGGACAGTTTGGTGTGCCTTAACAGTTATCTCTTACGGCGGCATTTATGAGTTGTTGCAACAGTTGAATTGGATCAGCGGAACCGGAGATTTATGGGATCTTTTAATGTATATTTTAGCCGCATTAACGGCTAATATATTAAATCTATCACTGAAGGAGTAGGGAATTATGAAAAAATGGATCAGTTTGATTTTGGCGGTAGTATTGCTGTTGACCTTTGGCTTGTTTGCTATGGGCAGCGGGGAAAGCAGTACCGATGATCAAGGAAGCAGCAGCGCAAATGCAGACGCTAACAAAGGAAATTTAAGCGACTGTAACATTGAGATCAAAAGCTGCCGCCTGGCGACCGATTATGAGGGTAAAAAAGTGGTAATCGTCAATTACGGCTATACCAACCTTTCCGAAAATGCCACCTCTTTTATGACTGCGGTTGAAGCAGAGGTATACCAGAATGGCGTTGGTTTGAATGAGGCTTATATTTTGGATGAAAGCGCAAATTATAGCTCGGATAACCAAACAAAAGAAATCAAAAAAGACGCTGCTTTGGATGTAGAAGTGGCATACGAACTAAATGACGAAATAACCGAAATTGAGGTGGAGGTGACCGAGTGGCTCAGTCTGGATGATAAGAAGGTGACCAAAACCTTTACCATTACCCAATAAGAACCAAACAAGGGTCCTGCCGTGTGGCGGGGCTCTTGTTTTTATACATCGAAATGCATCAATAGATGAAACCTTACTTAATATCGAAAGTTTTCGGTGTCCGTCCGTGTCATATATTGATGCTCATCAATATTTGGGTAAACCGCACTCTCGCTTATCATCGCTTTTATAAAGTCCGTGTTCTATTTCCAAGGGCTTGTTCATAAAGATGGTATCATAGAGCGTGTTTGTGCGAAGGAGGAAGGCATTATGGAAATGGAACGCAGCGGCGGCAATCACCTGCTCTCTTTGGAAAACCGCCGTCAACTGACCGCATCGGGGGTGTTGGATGTGGATAGCTTTGATGAACGGTCGGTGGTGATCCTCACCAATATGGGCGTCCTCACGGTAGAGGGGGAGGATCTTCATATCAACCGCCTGAATGTGGAAAACGGCGATATCACCGTGGAGGGCGCCATCGACCGCTTGCATTATGCCGATATCAAGGAAAAAGGCGGTGTCTTTAAGGGGCTCTTTCGCTGATGGAACGGTATCTCTCCGATCAGGCGGCGGCTTTTTTATGGGCGGTGCTTCTGGGCGGTGCCTTGGGAGTGCTTTATGATTGGTTCCGCATCGGGCGAATTCTGCGAAAGAAAGGGTGGTTCGCCGTCTTTTTGGAGGATCTTCTTTTTGCCTTCGCCGCCGCCCTTGCCACCGCCGCCTGCTTCACCCTCACCAACCACGGTCAGGTGCGCCTGTTTTTGCTGGCGGGGGAGGGGCTTGGCTTTGTGCTTTATTATTATACTTTGGGTGCCTTTGTGGTGTGGCAGGCGCGGGCGGTGAAGCGGTTTTTGCAGTATGTGAAAGGCAAATTAACGGCGGTTTTTCGCTTCCTCGGCAAAAAAATCATAAAATTTATGAATTTTTTGAAAAAGCCCTTTATTTTTTTGAAAAGATGGTATACAATAATGATGTATCACTTTGCAGAAAGGAAGACTTCGCGTGCGAGAGAGAGCCGGCGTCATTCAAAAAGGCG
>JAZQET010000059.1:0-25572 GCA_045539135.1 Eubacteriales bacterium
AAGGGAGGCACCCGCCACCGCCGCCATCAGCCCGTGGCTTTCGCTGGTGGGAATGCCGAAATACCAAGCGGTCACCGCCCAAAGCACCACCGTCAAAAGGCTTGCCAAAAGAGCAAGTTCTCCCCGTCGGTCGGGAGGAAAGGCGCTTAATTGCTCCATGGTTTTTGCTACCTTTTGCCCGATATATAAAGAAGAAATGCCGCCCAAAATGTTCATCACCGTTGCCAAGACCGCCGCCTTGTTCATAGTGAGGGCGCGGGATGCCACCGCCGAAGCAATGGCATTGGGGGCATCGGTCCAGCCGTTCACAAATAAGACCCCCAAGGCTAAAACCACCGCCATCAGTTGTGGAAAGGAGGAGCAGGCCTCCTCCCAAAATGTTAAAACAGACAAAGGATCACCTCAAAAAAGTCTATGAGGCGCAGGAACAAATAAGACCTGCAGAACAGAGGCACCCGCCCCCTGCGGCGAACCCCAATACCGCCTCCAAGCGCACAATTCATTTGTGCGCTTGAGGCAAAAAAATAAAAAAACACCCTGCCGCAAAGGGGCAAGGTGTTACAGAAGCTCGTAGGTAAAGTTTTCATAATGAAGGCGGGAGCCGATGTCCGCCCCTTCGGGAAGCAGGGCAAGGGCAATGAACAGATCTTCTTTACATTCGCCGCTTTCGTCCCGCAAGTAGGCATATTCGCCTTCGATTTTTACTAACAGGTAATCTTTTTCAAACATCAGGGAACTCCTTTTATAATGATGCATCGCCTTTCTTAGCCAAATCATACCATATTGCCAAGCATTTTAGAAGCGAAATATCCTTCGGATGTGAAATAATGTCCTGCGGTCATTGTGAAATTTGATGCTGGCGCATCAAGTGAAATGAAATAAATCCACCCACGCCCGCGGGCATTTCACATTGCGAAGCAATATTTCACACGTGAAGCGTATTTCACAAATCCCAAAAGGGATTTATTTCGTTGAAAAGAAACACCATTTGTCCGATAGACAAATGGTGTTTCTTTTCTGGTGGAGACAACTGGAATCGAACCAGTGACCCCTTGCATGTCAAGCAAGTACTCTAACCAGCTGAGCTATGCCTCCACAGCGAATTATATTGTACTATAACCGGCTACGCTTGTCAAGCACTTTTTTCAGTGCAAAAAAGGACACTTTTTTTGCAACATAAGACCTTGAAATCACAGATATGGATGTTATAATAAGGATAGATCGAACTTATTTAACGGAGGAGCAACGATGGAATTTCAGTTAAAGAAATTGCAATGTGAGCATCGTACGGAACCTTTGGGGATCGGCAATCCCGTCCCGCGCTTTTCCTGGCAGATGGAGTCTTTTGAAAAAGGCGGGGCCGTGGCGGCCTATCGGCTGGTGGTGACCTGCAAAAAGCAGGTGCTTTGGGACAGCGGCAGGGTAGAGGAAGAAGGCTATTTCACCGTCTACGCCGGTGCGCCTCTTGCTCCCTGTACCCGCTATGATTGGGCGGTAACGGTGACCGCCGCCGATGGCAGTGAGCAGACCGCCTCCTCCTTTTTTGAAACAGGCTTTTTCTCCCTTTCCCAATGGAAGGGAGGCTGGGTCTCCGCCGCGGAGCGGGAGGAGCCCCTTTATGCCCGCGCCGAATTTGAAGTGGGCAGCGGGGTGGAGAGTGCCCGCCTGATGGTGGCAGGCACCGCAGGTGCCCACGGCTGGACCACCCTTTCCATGAACTGCCTTTTGGCAAAGGTGGGCGGCAAAGCTCCGAGTGCCGATGTGCTGGCCTTCGGGCGGATCTCTCCTAAGAAAAATCGGGCGGTCTATCGGATGTATGATGTGACGGACCTACTGAAAGAAGGGACCAATGTATTTACCGCCGTTTCTTTGTCTTTTGCCTTTGGTGCCTGCCTGCTTTTGCGGAAAAAAGACGGCAGTGAGCAATGGATCACCTTTGATGCAGACAATCTGAAAGTTACCTACGGCGGACCCTACACCCTTTGGGAGTTTGGGGTCAAGGAGCACGGCGGTAAAAATGAATATTATAATTCCCATCTGGAATGGAAGGGCTGGGAGCAGCCTGCCTTTGATATGAGCGGTTGGCAGGAGGCGGTGCCCTCCCAATGGGTAAAGACCCTTTCGGAGCAGATCTCGCCTGCGGCGCGGATGGAGTTGATGAAGCCCAAAAAAATGTGGAAGAATTCCTACCGTCGGTATGTGGCGGATTTTGGAGTAAACCTCCACGGGCATATCCGCCTGCGGTTTGATAAGGGAAATCCTGCCCGCAAGATCACGGTGCGCTATGCAGAGGCGGTCTATCCCGACGGAGAATTGGATCCCACCTCCTCCATCAATTTCAATGCAGGAGAGATCGGTCCTCAACGGGATATTTACATCCCGCGGGGAGAAGAAAACGAGGTGTTTGCCCCCGCCTTTTCCAACCACGGCTTCCGTTATGCGGAGATCCTGCACTATCCGCAAACGCCGGAGGAGGGAGATATTGCCGCTTGGCGGGTCTATTCCCCTGTGGTTTCGGAGAGCGGATTTTCCTGCTCCGATGAGCAGATCAATAAGCTTTATCAAATGAGCTATAACACCCAGATGGCAAATCTTGCCACCATCCCCACCGATTGTCCCCATCGGGAGCGGTTGGGCTGGCTGGGAGATGCCCTTTGCGTGGCGGAATCGGAATGCCTCAACTTTGATATGCGGGCATTTTACGACGGCTATTGGACCTGCATCGAGGATGAGCAGGAGGAAAACGGCAATGTGAACTATATTGCCCCCGTAGAGGGCGGCGGCAGAGTGGATATTCCTTTTTCCACCGCTTGCGTGATGATCCCGTGGTACTATTATGACATTTATGGGGATGAGGCGCTGTTAAAGCGTGCCTATCCCGCCATGAAAAAATGGATCGCCTATCTGGACGGGCGAAAAGAAGCGGGCACCTTGGCGGGAGGGGTGCGGTGGAACGACCACACCGTGCAGGAAAAGCCCGATCCTGCTTTTATGGGTGCGCTGTATTATTACCTTAGCGTGAAACACACCGCAAAAGCCGCCCAAGTGCTTCAAAAAAGCGAAGCGGAAGCGTATTTTTCCAAAGCGGAAGAGCTGCGCCGTGAGATCCTGCAAAACCATTGGAACGGGGAGACCTTCGGTCGCAACCTGCAGGCAGATAATGCCCTGCCCCTGAATATGGGGGTTGCCCAAGGGCAGGTGGAGGAAGCGGCACTGGCGGCGCTGGCGGCGCGGGTGCTGGCCGATGATAAGCAGATCACCTGCGGTTGCTTCGGCATTCATAACCTGATCCCCGCCTTGGCAGAGCGGGGCAGAAATGATCTGGTCTATGAGTTCTGCAAGGATACCCGTGCAGGAAGTTGGGGCGGTTGGATCCAAAATTTCGATGCCACCACCGCCTATGAATATCTGTCCACTGAGAATATCCGCTCCCGTTGCCATCCTTTCCTGATGGGCAGTATCAATAATTGGTTCTATGAGCATCTGGCAGGCATCAAGCGCACGGCTCCCGGTTTTAAGACTTTCCGCATTGATCCGTATATCCCTCAAGAGATGGATTGGGCAGAGGGGCGGCAGGACACCCCCTACGGCCTGATCACCTTCCGCTGGGAAAAGACGGAGCAAGGGCTTAAGTATACTTTAAGGGTGCCCTGCGGCACAACCGCCGTCCTTTGCACGCCCCACGGGGAGGAGCGACAGTTGACGGCGGGAGAATATACGGATTTGTTCAAATAAAACGATTGCGAATTTTCAGTTTTTTGACATAATAAAATTGAAACAATCTTATAAAAGGAGAAACTCTATGAAATTGAAAAGATGGATCTGTCTGTTGCTGATCTTGATGCTCACCGTCACTTTGGTGACCGGCTGTAAGACTGCACCGGATATGGAAGACGGCGCCACCGCCGAGGATTGGGTCGGCGTGGTAGAGGACGACGATAAGGACGAGAAGCCTTCCGATAAGGATGAGAAGCCTTCCGATAAGGACGAGAAGCCTTCCGATAAGGACGAGAACCCTTCCGATAAGGACGAAACTCCTTCCGATAAGGACGAGAACCCCTCCGATAAGGACGAGAACCCCTCCAATAAGGACGAGAACCCTTCCGATAAGGGCGAGAACCCTTCCGATAAGGACGAGAACCCTTCCAATAAGGACGAAACCCCTTCTGATGGCAACGACGGTCCTACCGAGTGGGTGCCCGTGAAAAAAGAGTCCAGCGGTGTGCCCGTGACCTTTATGATGCAGAACATTTTCCACGGCGGCGACAGTGATTATTCTATAAGCACCAATCAGAAGGCTTTGGGCAACCGTTTGGCACGGTTTAAGAGCATGGTGCAGGCCAATGACCCCGACATCATCTTTGTGCAGGAATCCCGCACCGGTCAGATCAGCTTTTTCTCCGAGGATTCCTATATGTCGCAGGTATATGATCTGATGTATCAGTATCGCGCACCCCATATGCCCAATGACGGAGGCATGCAATCAGAGCCCGTGATGTGGAAAAAATCCAAATTTGAGTGTCTGGATAAGGGCAACTTCTGGCTGTCCGAGACCCCCGACCGCTTTTCCACTTCTTTTAACTCTTCTTCCTCCACCGGTCATAACTGCAACTGGGCAAAGCTGAAGGAAAAGTCCACCGGCTTGGTGATGTATGTTTATTGCGTGCATATCGACCCCTACGGCACCGAGTGTCAGTATGAGTCCATGCAGCTTTATTACAAAAAGGCAGCGCTTGCGAAGGACGGAGAATATGTGTTCTTCGGCGGCGACTATAACTGCCGTTACCGCACCAATACCGGCGCGGGCGGCGGCTCCTATACCCGTATGATGGACGATTGGTCCAAGGTCTGCGACTTTCGCGATGCGGCGATGTACCTGTATGGAGACGGTCTTTGCGAGCTGGGCGGAATGGCCAGCAGTATTAATGTGGGTTATAGCACCGGCGATCTGCCTGCCGCCACCACAAGCGATGAGCAGATCGACTATTTGATGGGCAAGCCCATGCCCAATATGTGCGTCGATTACTACGGCTTCGATTATACCGTTTATGAGAATAAGGAAATGGGTGTTCCCAAGGGACACATTTCCGACCACTGGGGCTTAGTGGTGAAGATGCGGCTGGATACCGATGCCGATTATTCGCAATACTACAGAGAGCCGTATGAATACGAAAACGATCAATACTACTTCAATGCCGGCGTAAAAGGCTGATCAAAAAAGGATGTGCAAAATCTGCACATCCTTTTTCTTTTTTTTACAAACTTCTTGACCGTAGATTATTTATTTGTTATTATAAGGATACCACTATAAGGAGGATAAATCCCATGAAATTAAAAAGATGGATCTGTTTATTGCTGATCTTGATGCTCACCGTTACTTTGGTGACCGGCTGTAAAACCGCGCCGGACAGCGAAGAGGATGCGGCTACTGAGGATTGGGTCGGCGTTGTGGGGGACGACGAGGAAGACGACGATCAAAAAGAAAACGCCGGCAACAAAGACCCCGAAGACGAGAAAGATCCCGATAAGAATACCGAGAATAACGGCAACACCGAGAATAACGGCGGCAGCCAAAACAACGGCGGCAGCCAAAACAACGGCAGCAACCAAAACAACGGTGGCAGCCAAAACAACGGCGGCAATGAGAATAACGGTGACAACGAGAACAACGGCGATAACGAAAATAACGGCGACGATGATGCGCCTACCGTATGGGTGCCTGTGCAAAAAGAGTCCAGCGGTTATAATATTCGCTTTATGTCTCAAAACGTGTATCACGGCGGCTCTTCTCCCGATTATTCCGTCAGCTCCACCAACCAGCGTGCCTTGGGCAACCGTTTGGCACGGTTTAAGAGCATGATTCAGGCCAATGATCCCGATGTGATCTTTGTGCAGGAAGCCCGCCCCGGTCAGATCGGGTTCTATACGGAAGATTCTTATATAGCCCAGACCTATGAGATCATGTACCACTATCGGGCAGAGCATATGCCCGATGAAGGCGGAATGCAGTCGGAGCCTGTGATGTGGAAAAAATCGGTGTTCAAGTGCTTGGATAAGGGCAATTTCTGGCTCTCCACCACTCCCGACCGCTTTTCTACTTCCTTTAATTCCGATGCCACAACCGGACACAACTGCAACTGGGCAAAGCTGCAGCACAAGGCAAGCGGCGCCATTGTGTATGTTTACTGCGTGCATATTGACCCCTATGGCAGTGAGTGTCAAGCCAAGTCCATGGAGCTGTTCTGCAAAAAGGCAAAGGCCACCGAAAAGGATGCTTATGCCTTCTTCGGCGGCGACTATAACTGCGGCTACCGCACCAACGGGGAAGGGGGCTATAAGTCCTACTGGCTGATGATGCTGGACGCTTGGGAGACCATCTGCGACTTCCGCGATGCGGCGATGTATCTGAATGAAGACGGTCTTTGCGAGCTGGGCGGAATGGGCAGCAGCGGCAACGGTGGTATGAATACCTCCGGCGGCGAGAGCACCGAGCTGCCCAAGACCTCTGCAGGCGCGCAGATCGACTATCTGATGGGCAAACCTATGCCCAATATGTGCATCGATTATTACGGCTTTGATTATACCGTTTACGATAATAAGGAAATGGGTGTTCCCAAGGGGCATATTTCCGACCACTGGGGCTTGGTGGTGGATGTGCGGATCGAGACCGATGCCGATTATTCCCAATATTATGCCGAGCAGTTTGACTATGATGACCACGAAAGAGAAATGTTCTTTAACATTGATATGAAGATGTAATGAAAAAGAAGGAATGGCGGTTGCCATTCCTTCTTTTTATAAAGGAACATAGGGAAAGAGCAATGCCCTTTCCCTACATCAAACTTTATAAATTGGTTTCAACCGCCCTTTATTCTTCTTTTTCTGCGATCGGGGACTTTTTTGACAGTCTCAAAGATATAAAATATCCTCCGTTTGATAGAGAGGAAAGCAAGAAAGGGCGGAGCCTTGGGGCTCCAAGGGCACCGCAGTGATGCGGCGGTTTTGGTGGGTGGTGTAATAATATTTCCCGCGGGCGGGGTCACAGCAGCAGGTATAGCGGGTGATGATGGGCGCCCCCTCTTGGGAAAGGGCGGCGCCTTTGGGCACCGCCACCGTATCCATCAGGTGGAAAAAGGCGGAGATATTGTCGTCTGCTTGGTGCTCCTTGGCAAAGGCGATCCGCACAAAGCGGGAGGCGGAGGACCAATCTCCCGGCAGACCCATGGCGCCCATTCCGCGGCTGTAGGGGCGCAGGATCCCCTCTTGGGTCAGGCGGTCGGCGGGGTATTGGGGGGAAAGCTGCAGGTAATCGGTCAGGTGGGTCATATGATAGGGGAAGGGCGGATTGTTGGTCAGCACGCCCATGGGGTTTTCATAGATCCGCAAGCCCTTGGCGGTGGGCTCCAAGGTGAGTGCTCCCGTGCGGTCGGCGATCAGCCAATGGAGCGGGGAGAGGGGCAGATTTTCCGAAAAAGGCTCTGCCCAAAGGTTCACCCGCGTCAAAAGAGCCTTTGCCGACCGCAGATCGGGGCACTGCCCCAAGATCCAAGGAATCAGTTCAAAGGGGGTCACATTATAGTGATCCTCTCTGCGGGGCAGGTAAACCGCATTTTCCGCAAATAAAAGACCTGCCATAAAAAGACCTTTTTCGTTGAAGCCGTCATAATAGAGGGGAACCCCCTTTTCCACCGTTGCCATCCCCAAAAGGGCATAGTGCTCCCCCATGGCGGGCAATCTCCGAAAGGAAAGAGGCAGCTTGCGGGGGGCGAGCGCCACCTGCTCTCCATAGCCTTCGTGATGATCCAAGGTACGGCCGAAAAGACCGGAAAAAGAAATCGCGGTGCACATACTGTTCACTCCTTTGGGTTAGTATGTGCACCGCGTTTTTGATTTATTTATGGGTGGCTTCAAATTGCGCCAAGAGTTCTTGGGCAAGGGCGGTCATTTCCGCAAAATCTACCTTTTGCACTTGGCGGTCGTAGGTGAGAAGTCCGTTGGTCTCGTCCTCCACATCGGAGAGTTGGGTCAGCACCGCGGCGGCAAGACCCTCCTCAATGGCGGGCAGGATCTCTCTGCGGTAAAGGGCAAGCAGTTCCTTTTCGAAGGCCTTGGGCTCCTCGGTGAAGAAATGATAGCCGGTATTCTGATCCAAATTAAAGGAATGCCCCTGCACCTTGCAGGAATAGCCGCCGAATTCCGAAAGAACCATCGGCTTATGGGGCACCGCCGCGAGGCGAATGGGCTTGAAATAGATATGGTCGCTTTCCACATCCGTTTGGGTCTCCTTGAACCAGCCGGAGGTGGTGTCGAAGATGCGGGTGGGATCCAATGCCTTGAAGTGGGTGTAGGCGGCATCCGCCTCAAATTGACCCCAACCCTCATTGAAGATGGTGTAGTAGACCACCGAGGGGTGGTTATACAGCCGCTCCATCATCTCTTCCCCGTGGCGGTAGAACTGCGCCTTGCGGTTGGGAGTGGCGCGATGGGTGATCCCCCGCCGCAGCCAAACGGTGGGGAGGGCGGTGTCGATCAAAAAGCCGTAGCGCCCGCTGTTGATCATATCCTGAAAGACTGCCATTCCGTATTTGTCGCAGTAGTAATAAAAGAGATCGGGCTCCATTTTGATGTGCTTACGGAGCATATTGAAGCCGCAGGCCTTCATCTTCAGAATGTCGTTTTTGAAGCCCTCGGGGGTGGCGGGGAGATAGATCCCGTCGCTGAAATAGCCTTGATCCAAAAGTCCGTGGAAGAAATAGGGGCGGTCATTGAGGCAAAGCATTGCCCTGCCCTTCACCGAGCGCACCGAAAGGGTGCGGAGAGCGAAATAGGAGTCCACCCGATCCTCCCCGTGCACCACCGTGAAGGGGTAAAGGTGGGGATTTTCGGGGGTCCAAAGGATGGGGTCTTCCACCGAAATCGTTATACGGTCGGTAAAAGGATATTCTTTTTCGCCGAAGAGTAAAACATTTTCCCCTTCTGCCTCCACCGTAACATCGGTGAGGGTGGGGGTCACCTTCAGGCTCTTCAGCGGATCTGCGGGAAGGCTTTCCATCCAGACCGTCTGCCAAATGCCGCTGATCTTGGTATACCACATTCCGCCCCGCTTGGTGCGTTGCTTGCCGTAGGGCAGCTCCAAATCCAAGGGGTCGGTCACCTCCACCCGCAGGGTGTTTTCCCCTGCTTGGAGGGCATCGGTAATGTCAAAGGTAAAGGGAAGATAGCCGCCCAAATGCTTGCCCACCGCGCGGTCGTTCACAAAGACCTCGGCAGATTGATCCACCGCGCCGAAGTGGAGCAGAACCCGTTCCTTTCGGAATCCGTCGGGCAGGGTAAAGGTGCGGGAGTAAAGCAGAAGATCTCCTTTTTCAGTGATCCGCTCGATCCCCGAAAGGCGGCTTTCGGGAGGGAAAGGAACTAAGATAGAGCCCAGCTCCTCGGTACCCTTTTTGGTTTTCACCGCGAAGCTCCATCTGCCGTTTAAGCATAGGTAAGAGTCCCGCTTGAATTGGGGGCGGGGGTATTCGCTCCAAGGGGTTTCGGGAAGGTCTTCTTCAAATGGGGTCTTAAGGGCGGTGAGGCGCGGCTTTTTTGCCGCACCGATCCAAAGGAAGAAGGGGAGCACTAAAAGCAGGGCGATCAGGGCACCCAAAAAGATGTTGGCGTTGGGGATAAAGGAGGTGGTGCCGTCGTTGTTGACCACCGTTTCCGCATTGGCAAGGATCAGGGTGCCGATGTAGGGGCCGATGATCCCCGGCACAAATACTTGGGCAAAGATCCGCACTCCCTGCAGCATTCCTGCCTTTCCTTCGGGGGTGTGGTCCCGCACCGAAGCGCCAAAGACCGCCATCCCTGCAAGGTAGCCGCTCATCATCAGTAAAGAGCCTAAAAAGACCGGTAAGGTGGAGCGGGTCAGGTACAGCACCAGATAGCCTGCCAACAGCAGACCCACCGCCATCAGACCCGCAAAGCGGAAGCCTTTTTTGTCGTAAGCCTTGCCCCAAAAGGCGGTAAAGACCGCCGCCAAAAGGATGGCAGGCGCCATGATCAGCACATAGTTTGCCATCTTTAAGGACTCGGTATAATAGAGGATCAGATAGGGCATAAAGATCTGAATGGAGATGTTGAAGATAATAAAGGCAAAGAGGGTAATGTAAAGCACAGGGTTTGCCTTCACGGTGGAGGGGCGGAAGCCATAGAGAATGGTCTTAAAATAAGGCTCCTTCACCGGTTTGATCTTGGGTTCTTCGATGAGGAAGAGTCCCAAAATACCGAAGAGCAGAGTCAGGCCGCCGATGACGGCAAAGATCAGGCTCCAGCTGGATTCCTTGGTCAGGTCAAAGAACATAAAGCCGCCAAAGACCACCAAGATCGCCAAAAGGGGCATCATGGAGTTGATGCCTTCTGCCGCACCGCGGTTGGTGCTGTCGGTGGAGTCGGTGAGCCAAGCGTTAAAGGCGGCATCGTTGGCGGTGGAGCCGAAGAAGGTCATTACGCAGTCCAGAATGATCACCAAGGAGACCCCCACCGCCGCGGCAGAAGCCGCCATGGGGAAGAGGGTGCCGATGATCTCGGTCTTTAAGAGCATAAAGCTTAAAATGGAGATGCCCCAAAGAATGTAGCCTGCGGAGATAAAGACCTTCCGCTTGCCCAGCCGATCGGAAAGGGCGCCCATAAAAACGGTGGTCAGGGTTGCCGCCACCGATGAGGCCGCCACCATATTGGAAATGTCGGTGGCAGAGGCGTTGAAGATGTTGTAGATAAATACGTTGAAATACATATTCTCCACCACCCAGGCGATCTGCCCCATCAGGCTGAAGATGGTCAGCGCGCACCAAAAGCGGCGGGAAAGCTTGGTTTTCATCGTTTGAGATCTCCTTTCAAGGGCTTGGGATCGTCGATCAAGCCCAAAATATAATCGGCGGAGATGTTGAAATGCTTTGCCAACAGAATTAGCTTTTCTCCGCTGATGTCGGATTTTTCGCTTTCAATATTGCTGTATTGCTGTTGAGTGGTTCGCAGAATTTTTGCCATATCTTTTTGAAGAAGATCATGGTCTTCTCTTATGTCTTTAATACGGTAACTCATTCAAAAACTCCTTTCTTTAATATAAGAATATCATACAAATCAAATTTGTATTGACATATACAAATAAAATTTGTAAAAAGGGAGCAAAAATGGAAAAACTGCAAGCAGAGTTAAAAGAAGTATTGTTTGAGCGGGCAGCGCGGCTTTGGTTCGGTTGTTGGAGTGAGGCGACTCGGTGAGGTTTGTGCCTGTCTTGATAGGCATTCCGTGTCTAAAGCCTTGATCAACTGCGCCTTTGGCGAATTGGTTGGGAGGGCAGAGGTTGGGCGTTCGAGTCGCCCCCGTTTGACCAAGAAAATAAAAAAGAAGGCAGACACAAGGTCTGCCTTCTTTTCTATGGTCGGAGTGAGGCGACTCGAACGCCCGGCCTCTTGGTCCCGAACCAAGCACGCTACCAACTGCGCTACACCCCGAGGTTGCACCGATTTTTACCGGCACATATCTATTATATAGATTTTTGAAAATTTGACAAGAGGTTTTTGAAAAGTTTTTTGAAACCGATGGAAAATTGTTTGGCAACAGATCTTTCTGAGTGGGCATCCTTTACTTTTTGACCACTGCGTGGTATGATGGAGGGAGAAAAACACTAAAGGGGGAGGCCGTTATGGCAAAAAAACATCTTCTTTGCGCCGAGGGCGCGCTTTATAAAGCAAATCTGCACAGTCATTCCACCGCGTCCGACGGGTTATTGACTCCCGCGGAGATGAAGGAAGCCTATCAGGCGAAGGGGTACAGCGTGATCGCCTATTCCGACCACAATGTAGTGGTGCCCCACACAGAGCTGACCGACGAAAACTTTGTGGCACTCACCGCCGTTGAGGTGGACATTTCCGACTATCGGGATATGACGGTGCGGCACCGTCCCTCTTATCATTTGAATTTCTTTGCCAAGGATCCGAACACCAATGCCTTTCCGCCCTTCGACAAGGTTCGGTTTCGGGAGGAATACGGACCCGAGACCATCAACAAGCTGATCGCGCTGGGCAACGAGGCGGGATTCTTGGCGCAATACAATCATCCCCGCTGGTCCCACCACACCGTCAATGAGTTTTTGGGGCTTCAGGGTCTTTGGGGCTTTGAGATCCTCAACGGCGCCACCGAGGTTGCCCAAGCGGAGGGCTGGGGCGACGGGGAATATGCGGTGATGCTGCGGCGGGGGAACTATGTTTGCTCCACCGCCGGCGACGATAACCACAACTGTTTTCCGTTGGACCATCCCGCTTCCGATTCCTTTATCGGTTTCACCATGATCAAGGCCAAGGAGCTGACCTATCCCGCCATCATCGAGGCGATGGAGCGGGGGGATGTGTACGGCTCTTCGGGCCCCATCATTCATAAGATCTATGTGGAGGATGGGGTTGCCCACATTGAGACCGACCCTTGCGCCAAGATCATTCTCCGCACCGAGGATCGCACCCGCCTGAACATCATTCGGGGGGAGGACTCCCTGACCGAAGGAGTCTTTGATTTGAAGGAATTAAAGGTGCGTCCCCGCTTCATCCGTTTTGAGGTACTAAACGCAAAAAATCAAAAGGCCATGACCCGTGCCTATCTTGCAGAAGAGTTTGACGAAGGGTTCTGGAACTAAAGAAAAAAGGAGCAGAGAACATTTGACGTTCTCTGCTCTTTTTTTATTTATTTTCAAAAAGATCCGCATAATAGCGGGAGACCTGCGCGCTGTATTTCATATGGGCAGGCACCAGCTCTTTGGGATAGTTACAGCAGATCTCCAAGGTGAAATCGCCTTGGTAGCCGATCTCGTGGAGCGCTTCTGACAGCTTCACGTGGTCGATCTTGAAAAGACCGGGGATGGTATGCATATCCGAGGTCAGGTCGTTATCGTGCACATGGAGGCAGGAGAGGCGGGGACCCAATTTGCGGATCACATCCTCCGGCTTTTGATCCACCAGCGCCACATGACCGGTGTCCAAGCAGGCGGAGAACACGCCGGGGTAGAGGTCGTTTAAGGTATCCACATAGCGGATAAACTCATCGGGGTCGGAGCAGGATGCGTCCCGCACATATTCCCAATCCCAATCATATTTGAACATATTCTCCACCGCAATGCCGATGCCGTATTCCTTGGCAAGCTCTGCGTAGGAAGCGATGTCTTCGATGGCGCGGGGGAAGTTTTCCTCCTTCAGCTTGCGGTAATCCACCTGATAAGGCTTGGGGATGCGGGGGTGCACCACCCAATATTTGGCGCCGCAAAGGGCGGCGATCTTCAGGCTTCGCTCCTTCGCTTCCCGATCGGAGCCTGCGGCATGGGCGATATTGATAGGCAAGCCGATCTCCTCGGAGAATTTGCGCACCTCTAAAGCAGAGGCTTCAAAGTGCTGGGGATCCCATTCGGGGCGGTTGGTCATTACCCCGATGGCCATACAGTCGAAGCCCGCTTCTTTCAGGGCGGCCATAGTGCGTTTTTTATCGTAGTCGTAATGGGCGTAATAGATCTGCCCGTGAACGGAAGTTCTCATCCTTGATCCACCTCCATCAGATCGGCATAATAGCGGCTGACCGCCTGCAGAAACTCCAGCGTTGCAGGCATCAGCGCAGGGGCTTGGTTGGGATGGGAGACCTCCAAGGTGAAATCGCCCTTGAAATCGATCTCCCGCAGGGCCTCCATCATGGAAGCAAAGTTCAACCCTTTCTTGCAGACACCGGGGATGGCGTGGTGGTCTGCATAGCCGCAGTTATCGTGGATATGAAGCCCTGAGAGGTGTTTGCCCAATTTGCGGATGCAATCGGCGGGATCCACCTGCACCACGTGCAGGTGCCCCACATCCAATACCGCGGTAAAGGCATTGGGGAAGCGCTCCTCCAGCGCGTCCATATAGCGAAGAAATTCTTCGGGACGGGAGCAGGAACTATGCTGAATGATCTCGTGGTTCCATTCCCATTTGAACATATTCTCAACCCCCACCTTACAGCCCACTTCAAGGGCGGTTTCGGCAAATTGGCTGTAGAACTCCATATTTTTTTGGAAGTTGGCATCCTCGTGCCCCAAATGAGGCTGAATAATACGGGGATGGACCACGCATTGCTTGGCACCGCAAAGAGCGGAGATCTTTAAGGCGCGGATCGGATCCCCGCCGGAATGGGTCTGGGTAATGGGCAGATCCAGTTTTTCCGCGTGCTCCCTTAAGCGCTTGGCGGACTCCTCAAAATGGGTCTCGTCCCATTCGGGTCTGCCCTGCACCGTCATAATGGAAAAATCCATGGCATCGAAGCCTGCCGCCTTAAAGGCATTCATGGCCTCGAACATATCGTTATTATAAAATTTCAAAAAAGCACCGCTGTTGATGGCTACTTTCATTTTGCTTGCCCTCCTTTATGCTGTATTGGCAAAAACGCACTCTATGCAAAATAGCGAGCGACCTCTGCCATATGGCGGAGCGCCGAGGGTGCCAAAGCGCGGGGGAGATTGAGGGTGCAGTTGAGGGTGTAATAGCCGTTGTAGCCGATCTCCTTCAGCGCTTGGGAGATGGCTTCGAAATCGATCACCCCGTGACCGGGGATGCAGTGATCGTCTTTGCGGTAATGGTTATCGTGCACTTGGATGCAGGCGATCTGCTTGCCCAGCGTGCGGATATTGTCTTGGGCGTAGCCGCAGACCAAGTTGGGCTCGCCCATATCCATACAGGCAACAAACCGATCGGGGTACCGCTCATTCAGCGCATTCACATAGCGCAGATGCTCCTCCGGTCGGGAACAGATATAATGACCGGGGCCGTGGCGGCGGAAATCAAAGGCAAAGGTATTGGGAATGCCGATCTTGATGCCGCAGCGCTCGGCGGTCTCGGCAAATTTGCCGTAATAGTCCATAGAAATTTCAAAAAGACGCTCTTCATTGCCGGGGTAGGCAGGGCGATCCACCGGCGGGATCACAATGATGGGGGAGCCCAATTCTGCGGCGATCTCAATACTGCGCTCCGCCATGGGATAGGAATAGGGGTTGGTATAATAATCCGCACGGAATTTGGCGCGGGGTGCGGTCACCTGCGCTACCTCCAGCCCCAGCTTTTCCATAAAAGCCTTCAACTTGCGGGCTTCTTCCAAATAATTGTCCCCCTGAAAACGGGTGTCCCAATCGGCGGGACCCTTCATGATCCGATCCAGGCTGATCTCTGCGCCGTCAAAGCCTGCCGCCTTGATCAGCTCCAAGGTCTCCTCCAAAGAACAGACCCGATTGAGAATACCGGTGTTCACTGCGATCTTCATAACAAATACCTCTCTTTATTTGGTAGCTTTAGTATACAATAAAAAAGAAAAAAATGCAATTCATCAAAAGAAAAAAGCGGTGCTTTTTTCGTGAAAAAGCACCGCTTTTTAATACGTTATCGTTGCACTCTGCCGGAGCCGTCGCCGCCGGCCAGCTTTTCCACTTCGGAAACGCTGACACGGTTATAGTCGCCCTCAACGGAATGCTTCAGTGCGGAGGCTGCCACTGCAAATTCAATGGCATCCTTGGAGGACTTGCCGGAAAGCAGGGCATAGATCAGACCGCCGCCGAAGGAGTCGCCGCCGCCCACACGGTCCACAATGTGCAGGTGATAGGACTTGGAGAAGTAATAATCCTCGCCGTCGTAGAGCATCCCTGCCCAATCATTGTCGCTGGCAGAGATGGAGGTGCGCAGGGTGATGGCCACCTTGGAGAAGCCGAACTTATCAGCCAACTGCTTGGCAACGCTCTTATAGCCCTCGTGGTTCAGCTTGCCGCCGTAGATATCGGTGCCCTCGGCCTCAATGCCGAACACATCCTTGGCATCCTCTTCGTTGGAGATGCAGACATCCACATATTGGCAAAGCTCGGTCATTGCCTTATTGGCCTCTTCTCTGGTCCAGAGCTTGCCTCTGTAGTTCAGGTCGCAGGAGATCTGCACACCGCGCTTTTTGGCGGCGATGCAAGCCTCTTTACAAATTTCCACCACATTCTCGCCCAAAGCGGGGGTAATGCCGGTGAAGTGGAACCAATCGGCGCCTTCAAAGATGCTGTCCCAATCGAAGTCAGCGGCGGTTGCCTGCTGAATGGAGGAATACTTCCGATCGTAGATACAAACGGAGCCTCTCTGGGATGCGCCCTTTTCCAGATAATAAATACCCACTCTCTCGCCGCCGCGGACGATCTTGGAGGTATCCACGCCGAAATAGCGCAGAGAATCCACTGCCGCCTGACCGATGGCGTGCTTGGGCAGTTTGGTCACATAAACACTGTCCAACCCATAGTTTGCAAGGCTGACCGCCACATTGGCTTCGCCGCCGCCGAAGGTTGCCTGCATCTGATCATTCTGAAAGAAACGGTAATAACCGTTGGGGGCGAGTCTTAACATCAGCTCGCCAAAGGTAACAACTTTTGCCATTTTACTTTGCCTCCTCCATTTTTTCCAGCGCTTCCTTCACAAAGAAGCTGCCGCCGATGGCTTCGATCTTATCGAATGCCAAAAACTCATCAATATTACTGCGATCCACACCGCCGGTGGGAATAAACTTCACTTGGGGGAAGGGAGCGGAGAGGGCTTTGAGTGCCGAAAGTCCGCCGTAAACATTAGCGGGGAAGAACTTCACGGTGGTGATGCCCAGCTCCAGCGCCTGCATAATCTCGGTGGGGGTAACGCAACCGGGGTAATAGGGGATGTTCTTTTCCTTGCAGATCTTCGCTACCGCCACGGAAAGACCGGGGGAAACGATAAACTGCGCGCCTGCCTCCAAAGCGGCTTCGCATTGGGCGGCATTGATCACGGTGCCTGCACCGATGCTCATATCGGGATAATTCTTGCAGGCATAGGCGATGGCCTCTGCGGCGCAAGCGGTGCGGAAGGTGATCTCGGCACAGTTGATCCCTGCGCTCTTCAGAGCGGTGAGGATCTTATCGGTTTCGGACAGTTCTTTGATAACAACAACAGGTACAAATTTTTCCATTTTTCAGTTCTCCTTTATTATACACCTGAATATGCGGCAAAACCGCAGTCGATGGGCAGCACCACGCCGGTAATGGCGGAAGCGGACCGATCGTCACATAAGAAAAGCATTCCGCCCAGCAATTCCTCTGCGTCCACAAAGCGATCCATAGGCGTACCCTTCAGGATCTTGGCGCTGCGGGCGGTGGGGGTGCCGTCTTCATGAAAGAGCAACGCCTTATTCTGCGCCGACACCAAGAAGCCGGGGGCGATGGCATTGCAACGGATGCCGGTGCCTGCAAAATGGGTGGCAAGCCATTGGGTAAAGTTGGAAATGCCTGCCTTGGCGGCGGAATAAGCGGGGATCTTGGTGAGGGGGGTATAAGCGTTCATGGAAGAGATGTTCAGGATGTTGCCCTGCTTCTTCTCCACCATATCCTTGGCAAAGACCTGCGTGGGCAGGAGGGTGCCCTGAAAGTTCAGCTTGAACACAAAGTCCACACCGGAGGCATCCAGATCAAAGAAGGATTTGCCGCCCTCTTTGGCTTCGTGGTGATATTCATTGTCGGTGGTGGCGCGGGGATTATTGCCGCCTGCACCGTTCACCAGAATATCGCAAGGACCCAAGTCCTTCAGCACCGCCTGATGCACCTCTTCCAGCGCATCCAGCTCCAGCACGTTGGCCTTATAGCCTTCGCAGATAAAGCCTTCGGCACGCAATTCCGCCGCAAGGGCTTTCACTGCCTCTTCATTGAGATCCAGCGCGGCTACCTTGGCGCCGGATTGGGCAAAAGCGCGGGCCATGGCGCCGCAGATCAAGCCGCCTGCGCCGGTGACCACAACCACCTTGCCGCTGTAATCTACATTCAAGGGAAGTTGAATCATTTTTCGGTTACCTCCGTATCAAATTTTTCCAAAGAATCCCAAACACCCAGCATATACATAATGCCCAGCGCCCGATCGTAAAGACCGTAGCCGGGGCGCACATTGCCGGGGCCTTCGTCCCATAAATGTCTGCCGTGGTCGGGGCGGATATAACCTTCAAATCCGCAATCGTGGTAGGCCTTTAAGATCTCCAAGATGCCGGTGTCCCCGTCGCAATCCCGATGGCTTGCCTCGGAGAAATCGCCGTTTTCAAAATGCTTCACATTGCGGATGTGGGCAAAGGCGATGCGGTCGCAATGCTTGCGCACGATCTCCGCCACATTATTATTGGGATCTGCGTTGAGACTGCCGGAGCAAAGAGTCAGGCAGTTATATTCATCATCCACCATGGTGAGGAACCGCTCGATATTCTCGGCGTTGATCAGCAGGCGGGGCAGACCGAAGATGTCCCAAGGGGGATCGTCCATATGAATGGCCATCTTGATGTCGCACTCCCGACAGGTGGGCATAATGGCTTCCAAGAAATACTTCAGGTTTGCCCAAAGCTTTTCGTGATCCACACCCTCATATGCCTTAAAGAGTTCATCCAATTTTGCCATCCGCTCCGGCTCCCAGCCGGGGAAGGACATATTATATTTTTCGGTAAAGTCCAGAATGTATTTCGCCATAGCGTTATAATCATCCTGAATCATATTCTTTTCATAGAACAGAGCGGTGGAGCCGTCTCCCACCGGATGAAACAGGTCACTGCGGGTCCAATCGAAGATGGGCATAAAGTTATAGCAGATCACCTTTACTCCGAACTTGGAAAGGTTGCGGATGCACTGCTTATAGTTTTCGATGTAGCGGTCGCGGGTGGGCAGGCCGATCTTAATATCGTCGTGGACATTCACCGATTCCACCACATCCATATTAAAGCCGTATTCATCCAGTTGCTTTTTGACTTCGGCGATCTCTTCCTCTTCCCAAATCTCGCCGGGCATCTTATGGTGCAATGCCCACACAATGCCGTCCACACCGGGGATCTGCTTGATATCGGAAAGCTTGATCTTATCGTTGCCCTCTCCGTACCAGCGGAAACACATTTTCATTGGCATAAGACTTCCTCCTTATAATTTGAAATAGCGCTCTGCGTTATGATGGCAAATATCGGAAACAATCTTGCCCAAAGCATTCAGATCGGCGGGGTATTCTCCGTTTTCCGCCCAACCGCCCAGCAGGTTGCAAAGAATGCGGCGGAAGTATTCGTGGCGGGTGTAGGAAAGGAAGCTGCGGGAGTCGGTCAGCATCCCCACAAAGTTGCCCAAAAGGCTTAAGTTGGCAAGGCTTTTCAGCTGCTCTTCCATTCCTGTTTTATTATCGTTGAACCACCAAGCACTGCCGTGCTGCAGCTTGCCTGCGATCTCGGTGCCCTGAAAGGCGCCGATCAGGGTGTCGATCATGGCGTTGTCGGCAGGGTCCAAGCTGTAGATCACCGTTTTGGGAAGAAGGTCTTCCTGATAAAGGTGATCCAAAAGCCCTGCAAGGGCACGGTTGGAGGGGGCGGGACCGATGCAGTCAAAGCCGGTATCGGGACCCAAGGCGGCAAGCATCTTACTGTTGGGGTTTCTCAAGCAGTTATAATGAAGCTGCAACACCCAGCCCAGCGTGGCATATTCCTCGGCGCAGAAGATCAAAAGGTGGGTTTTGAAGCTTTCTGCCTCTTCGCGGCTTACGGTCTTGCCCGCCAAGCCCTTTTGCAGAATGGCTTCGGTCTCCTCTTCGGGTAAGGGGCGCCAGATCATATAGTCCAATCCGTGGTCGCTGGCCTTACAGCCGCAAGCATCGAAATGCTCCATCCGCTTGCGAAGCGCCGCTTTCAGTTCGGCAAGGGTGCCGATGGGGGTCTCTGCCGCTTGGGAAAGGGCGGTGATATATCCCTTCCAATCGGGCTTTTCGATGTTCAGTGCCTTATCGGGGCGGAAGGTGGGACCCACCACCGTTTGGAAGGTCTCATCGGCGGCAAGCTTTTGATGCCACTCCAAACTGTCGATGGGGTCATCGGTGGTGCCGATGAAGGCCACATTGCTTTGTTCAATAATGCCCCGTACGCGCATAGTGGGGTCTTGCAGTTTTTCGTTTGCCAGATTCCAGACCGCCTCGGCGGTCTCTCCGTTCAGCACACCCTCGTAGCCGAAATAGGTCTTCAGCTCCAGATGGCACCAATGGTACATGGGGTTGCCGATGGCCTTGGGCAGAGCCTCTGCAAATTTTTGGAACTTTTCGCGGCGGGGTGCATCCCCTGTGATATAGTATTCATCCACTCCGTTGGAGCGCATGATCCGCCACTTATAATGGTCGCCGGAAAGCCACACATCAAAAAGATCGCTGAATTGCTTGTTTTCATAGATCTCTTTGGGGCTCACATGGCAATGATAATCAATGATGGGCAGTTTGGCGGCGAAGCCGTGATACAGTTCCTTTGCCGTTTCGGTCTGTAAAAGAAAATCGGCTCCCATAAACGGTTTCATAGAAGAGGCCCCCTTTTTATCGTTTGCGTTTAGTATAACACATTGTTTTTGCAATGTTAATTGCATAAATTGTTTGACATATTGCAAAAGTTGCTGTAATATGACCTTTGAGGTGAGAAAAGAATGGCTAAAAAGACCCAGCGGTTTGATCCCCGCCAAAATATGAACGGAAATACCTATGAGGTGTTTCATTATTTAGATCTGCGCACCCGCCATCTGGATGCCCATTACCACGATTTTTATGAGATCTTTTGCTTTATCGACGGTGATGTGGATTATTGGGTAGACGGGCGGTTTTACCATCTGCAATCGGGGGATCTTTTGCTGATCCATCCCTCGGAGCTGCATAAGCCCAGCCCCCGCTCGGAGGAGGATCGCTATGAGCGCATCGTGCTTTGGCTGGATCCCGCTTATCTGGGCACCCTTGCAGGGGGTACCTTGGCAGAATGCTTTGATCCCGCCTCGCCTCGGTGCCGCAAGATGCTCCGCCCCTCTGCGGCGGAAAAAAGTCAACTGCTCACGCTCTTTCAGCAGCTTGCCGAGGAATATAACGGGGATGCCTTCGGCAAGGAGGCTTATTCTCACGGTCTTCTTTTGCAAATTATGACCCTGATCAATCGGATCGCAGGGCGCCCGCAAAAAACGCAGGAACACTACAGCACGCCCACCCTGATCGCCGACATTCTTGCCCATATCGGCGCCCATTATCAGGAGGATCTTTCTCTGGATCGCCTGTCGGCCCATTTCTTCATTAATAAATATTACCTTTCCCACCAATTCAAAAAGGCGGTGGGAACAGGGGTGCATCGCTATATTACCTTAAAGCGGCTTTCGGTGGCCTATCGCCTGCTTTCCGAGGGGGGCGCGCCCCATGAGGTGAGTGCCCTTTGCGGGTTTGGGGATTATACCGCCTTTTTCCGCGCCTTTAAGGCGGAATACGGGGTGAGTCCCGCCGCCCTAAAGATCAATGAAAGGTGATGCTGATTCGGTATTCCGAAGGGGTCTTGCCCACGGTTTTCTTGAACATTCTGCAAAAATAATGAAAATCCAAAATGCCGCAATGCTGGGCAATGGTCTGGATCTGCAGGTTGGTGCTTTTCAAAAGATGCTTGGCAAAGGCCATCCGCTTGCCGTTTACATATTCGGTCAGGGTCTGACCGGTCTCTTTTTTGAACAGCCCCGAAAAATAGCCGGGGGTCACATTGGTCAGCTCCGCCATGGCGCGGAGGCTTAAATCGGCGGTCAGGTCACTGTCGATCTTCACCATGGCCTTTTGCACCGGCGGGGAATAGCTGCGCACCGAATGGCGCTTCACCAGATTGCAGTAGGTCTGCAGGATCTCCCGCATAAAGCCGGTGACGACCGCCACCGAGCGAAGCTGCTCGATCCTGCGGGCAAAATCCGAAGAAACGCTGTCTAACTGCACAGGATGCACTCCGCCCTGCTCGGCGGCTTTCCGCAAAAGGGTATTCATAATGATGCAGTAGTTTTTCATATTCCGCAAGGGGTCGGGGGTGCGGTTTTCAAAGGCCAAGGTGGAAAAGTGGGTCATCATCAGCTCTGCCTTATGAAGGTTTCCTTGAGAGACCGCCATTATCAGTTGGTTTTCAAAATCATAGCGGCTTTCCATGGCCTGAATATTGAGGGAGCTGCCCTCCGAGGGTACGCGGGGCTCTAAATGATGGGGGATAAAGGCGGCGGAGCTTTCCCGATTGATGTCCACACTCTCATAGCGGTCGGCACCGCTCCATAAAAACTCCGCAAAGGTGTGTACCATGGCAAAGATATAATGCTCTTCTTTGATCACGGGAAGGGCGGTATAGAAAAATTCCAGCTCACGGTAATATTTGGGGGAAACGCCCATCCGCTCCCCCTGCTCCAGGATCTGCTGACGGGAGATATCTTCGTTGAGATAGGGGCCGATGATAAAGACGGTCTCCTTTTCGCAATAGGGGAGCATAAAAAAGAGATAGCGGCATAAAAAGATATCTGTCACCCGATAAACGGTGTTGGGACGGGTGTCGGGAAAGAAGTCAAAAAAGGTCTCGGAGTACCCATTTGCCCCAAAGAGGTTCCGCAACCCCTTATCCAGCCGTTCATCCACCGGCTCATTGGGGTCCATGGTCATATTCTGCAAATTGCACTTGGTCAGCATTTTTTGCAAAAAACGCAATTCATTGTCGTAAAACATAAAAACCACCCTAATTTTTAGAATAAAAACCATAATTTCTCATTCTTTATGAACAATTATAGTACATATTAAACATCTTTTCAACCGCTTTCAAAAATTATATATAAAGATTGTGCCAAAACATAGTAAAATTATGCTAACTGAATAAAAATACATCCCTTATAATGTAGTTGTACCATTCTGCGCGAATGGAAAAACATCAAATCGTTGCATGAACGATGAATAAGAGAGGATTTTACTTATGGAAATGAACCAAAAAACCCGCAAATTCGGCATACGCGACTGCCTTGCCTATGCGGCCGGTGATCTGGGCTGTAATATGAGCTTTGCCCTCAAGGGAACCATGTCCATTTTCTGGACCCAGTTTATGGGAATGGATCTTTGGTATGCGCTCCTTTTGATCATTGTGCAGGTGTGGGATGCCATCAACGATCCCCTGATCGGCTCTTTGATCGATGCCGATAAGCGCACCTATAAGAGAAACAAGTTCTTAACATACATTCTGGTCGGCTCCATTGGCCTGATCGTTGGCGGTGCTTGCTGCTTCCTGCCCTTCCCCAACGCGCCTGTTTGGGCAAAATTCGTCATCTTTATCGCAGGCTATGTGGTGTGGGATGCGTTCTATACGGTAGCAAATGTGCCTTACGGCTCCTTGCTTTCCTTGATCTCCAACGATGTAAAGGATCGCGCTTCCCTTTCTGCTTGGCGTTCCATCGGTTCCATCTTCGGCAATATGCTTCCCATGGTTATTCTTCCTTTTATTATTTACGATAAGGATAACAACCTGATCGGTGAGCGTGTGTTCATTGCCGCCCTTATTATGGGTGTTTTGGGCTTCATCTGCTTCCAGTTTATGATCCGCAACACGGAGATCCGCGTGGATACGGATGTGGTTTGCAATGAAGATGCTCCCAAATTTAATGTGATTACTGCAATGGCCAACTTTTTGAAGAATCGTCCTGCCGTGGGCGCAACCATTGCTGCAATGGGTATGTTTATCGGTATGCAGGGTGCCACCACCGCTGTGACCGTTATTTTCCAATCTTATTTTAAGAATGTTCAGATTTCGGGTATCGTTCAGTTGTTTGCCATGATCCCCATCGTGGCCTTTACTCCGTTGGCGCGGAATATGGTTGCCAAGTTCGGCAAAAAAGAGCTTGCCACCTTTGGCTCCCTCTGCTCCATTGTTGCCGGTCTCGGTCTGTTCATCGTTACTCCCGATAATACCGGTTTGGATCTGATCATTTATATTCTGTGCCAGCTGGTATTCTCCTTGGGTATGGGCATCTATTCCACCGTATCTTGGGCAATGATGGGCGATGCCATCGACTATAACGAATGGAAGACCGGCAAGCGTGAAGAGGGTACCGTTTACTCCCTGCACTCCTTCTTCCGTAAGCTGGCGCAGGGCGTAGGCCCCGCTTTGGTACTGGTTGTGATGGTAGCTCTTGGTTATGTGGGCGAAAACGAAGGCAATCAGGTTTGGGAGGTTGCAGTAAGAATGCGCTATTTGGTAGCCGGCACCTTCCTCTTCTCCGCTGTCATGCAGTTTGTTGGTCTGGGTCTGATCTATAATCTGGATAAAAAGACCTTGGCAGAAATGAACACCGCTTTGGGCAGAGAATAATTTTGACCGTTCAAAAAGGATGCCCGCAAGGGCATCCTTTTTTCAAAAGTTCAAGATTTTTTTACAGAATTTCATAGGAAGATACTGTATAATAGAGAAAAATAAAGTGGAGGAAAATTATGAGAACCATTATCAATTTCAATGCAAAATGGGCATTCACCAAGCAGGCGAGCGAAGTTCCCGCTCAACTGCCCAAGGATTGGAACTGGGTCAATCTGCCCCATTCCTGGAATGCCATCGACGGGCAGGACGGCGACAACGATTATTACCGCGGCACCTGCTATTATGCCAAGTCCTTTGATAAGACCGATCTGCCTGAGTGCGACCGCTATTATATCGAGATCCGCGGCGCCAACTCTTCCGCCGATCTTTACCTGAACGGCAAAAAGCTTGCCACCCATCACGGCGGTTATTCCACCTGGAGAGTGGATCTGACCGACCATCTGAATGTGATCGGCAACCTTTTGGTGCTGGCGGTGGATAATGCGGCAAACGATACCGTGTATCCCCAGATGGCAGACTTTACCTTCTACGGCGGTGTGTACAGAGATGTAAACATCATCGGTGTGAGCAATTCCCACTTTGATCTGGATTACTACGGCACCCCCGGTCTGAAGATCACTCCCGCTGTGGAGGGTTCCGATGCTGCCGTGGAGATCGAAGCCTTTGTGACCGGCGGTACCATCGGTCAGGAATTGCATTATGTGATCGAGGATCGCGAGGGCAAGGTGATCGCCGAGACCACCGCAAACGATACCAAGGTGGTGTTGAACATTGCCGATGTGCATTTGTGGCACGGCAGAAAGGATCCTTATCTTTATACCGCTAAGGTGGAACTGCTGGAGGACGGAAAGGTTTTGGATAACATTTCCTCCCGCTTCGGTTGCCGCACCTTTAAGATCGATCCCGAGAACGGCTTTATCCTGAACGGGGAAGAATATCCCCTGCGCGGCGTTTCCCGCCATCAGGACCGCTGGGGCAAGGGCAATGCCCTCTCCAAGGAGGATCATAAGGAAGATATTGAGCTGATCTATGAGATGGGCGCTACCACCATTCGTCTTGCTCATTATCAGCACGATCAGTATTTCTATGATCTGTGCGATGAATACGGTCTTGTGATCTGGGCAGAGATCCCCTATATCTCCAAGCATATGCCCACCGGCAGAGAAAACACCATCTCTCAGATGAGAGAGTTGATCGTGCAGAATTATAACCATCCCTCCATTGTGGTTTGGGGTCTTTCCAATGAGATCGGCATCGGCGGTTCCGACGAGGATCTTTTGGATAACCATCGGGTACTCAACGAGATGTGCCACGAGATGGATAAGACCCGTCTCACCACCATTGCGGCGGTTTCCATGTGTAAGATCGACGATC
>JAZQET010000060.1:0-6347 GCA_045539135.1 Eubacteriales bacterium
GGCATACAGCCTTCAAAGACTTGGTGGTCAAAATCATGCAATTCGGCACATTCGGCAGTACGCAAGGCTTCATAAAATGCCAAATATTCTTCTTTGTTCATGGGGCAGTTGATATAATCGGGTGTGCCTTTGTTATAACGAGATGCAAAAAAGGCTTTCTCCATATCAATGCTTTCATAGGTGACAATGGGGGCTGCCGCATCAAAGAAGGAAAGATAGTCTTTTCCAAAATAATCGCGGATGGATTGGGAAAGGGGTTCGGAGGTCAAAGGACCTGTGGCAATAATCACATTCTCTTCTTGGGGAAGTTCTGTGATTTCTTCTTCAATGACCGTGATCAAGGGGTGTTCTTTGATGGCTTTGGTAACCGCTTCGGAAAAGGCCTCCCGATCTACCGCCAAAGCACCGCCGGCAGGAACCTGATTTTCATCGGCAGCTTTGATGATCAAAGAGTTTAAACGGCGCATTTCTTCTTTCAGAAGTCCCACTGCGTTCGTTAATCCTGCACCGCGCAGAGAATTGGAACAAACCAATTCTGCGTAATGGGGACTGTGGTGAGCAGGGGAGTACTGTTTGGGCTTCATTTCGTAAAGGGTTACGGAAATGCCGTGCTCTGCAAGCTGAAAAGCCGCTTCACAGCCGGCTAATCCTGCACCCACAACAATGGCTTTTTTATTCATTGTTCGTTTCCTGCTTTCCACAGTCGGGATTGGAGCAATAGGTGCCGCGGTTCCGACCGGTGCGCTTAAAGAGCGGAGAACCGCACTTTTCACATTTTTTGGTTAAGGGTTCATCCCAAGTCATAAAATCGCAGGTGGGATTATGCTCACAACCGTAATAAGTTTTACCTGCTTTGGAGCGCTTTTTCAAAATCTTTGCACCGCATTTGGGGCAGGGAACATGGGTGTCAATAATAATCGTTTTGGTGAAACGGCAATCGGGGTAAGCGGGGCAGGCAAGGAATTTGCCGTATCTTCCGCTTTTGATTACCAAATTCTTCCCGCAATTGGGGCAGATCTCATCGGTAACTTCTTCGGGCACCTTTACCCGCTCGGTAAGGTTTTTCTCGGCTGTTTCCAACATTTTGATAAATAAGCCGTAGAAATTATCCACAACTGCCTGCCATTCGGCAGTGCCTTCTTCCACCTTATCCAACTCACTCTCTAATTGAGCGGTGAAATCATAGTCGACTACGGTAGCAAAGTGCTCCTTCATTAACTGAGTGGTTACTTCGCCGAGTGCGGTGGGCTTTAACAGTTTTCCTTCGCGCTCCACATACTCTCTGGCAAGAATGGTAGAGATAATGGGCACAAAAGTGGAGGGTCTGCCGATTTCATTTTCTTCCAAGGCCTTGATCAAAGAGGCTTCGGTATATCGGGAGGGCGGTTGGGTAAAGTTTTGTTCTTTGTCCAAAGAGGTAAGGGTCATTACATCGTTGGGCTGAACGCGGAATAAGCGACGGTGATTTTTCTCTTTTTCCTCGGTTTCCTTATAAACTACTGTAAAGCCTTTGAACTTTACAGATTGACAGTGGGCCTTGAACACATATTTGCCGTTGCTGATCTCCACTGCCAAGGTGTCGTAAACCGCTTCAGCCATTTGGCTGGCAAGGAAACGGTCATAAATCAATTTATAAATGCGATATTGATCGGGAGTACAGGATAATTTAACCTGATCGGGAGAGATGCTCAAATTAGTGGGACGAATGGCTTCGTGAGCATCTTGGGCGCTTTTCTTTGTTTTGAAATAGCGTCTGGAAGGGGGATAGTATTCTGCGCCGAAGGTGGAGATGATATGATCCTTTGCAGCAGCTGCGGCTTCATCGGAGATACGCAGAGAGTCGGTTCTCATATAGGTGATCAAGCCGACCAAACCAACACCCTTTACGTTCACACCTTCATAAAGCTCCTGTGCCGCTTTCATTGTGCGCTTCGCTTGGAAATTATAGCGGCGAGAGGCTTCTTGCTGCAGGGTTGAAGTGGTAAAAGGAGGGGCGGGGGACTTTTTCTTTTCCACCCGTTTGATATCGCTCACAAAGAATTGGCTGTCTTTCAGTTCATTAAAGAGTTTGAGAGCCTCTTCTTCGCTGTGAATTTCCATTGATTTTTTGTTGGTGCCGTGGAATTTGGCTTCAATGGTATCGGTTTCGGAAGCAAACACAGCAGTTAAATTCCAATACTCCTTCGGCACAAAGGCTTTAATCTCTTCTTCACGGTCCACGATCATCGCGGTTGCCACCGATTGAACGCGACCGGCAGATAAGCCCTTCTTTACTTTGCGCCAAAGGAAGGGACTGAGTTTATAACCAACAATGCGGTCCAAAACACGCCGTGCCTGCTGAGCATCCACCAAATTCATATTAATATCGGTGGGATTGGCAACGGCATTTTTTAAAGCCCCTTTGGTAATTTCGTTGAAAACAACCCGTTTGCCTTTTCCTTCTTCCAAGCCAAGCAAAGTATAAAGATGCCAAGAAATGGCTTCTCCTTCGCGGTCAGGGTCGGTGGCGAGATAAACGATATCTGCTTTTTGCGCTTCTTTTTTCAAAGAACGGATCAGATCGCTTTTACCACGGATGGAAATATATTTAGGAGCATAATTGTTTTCAACATCAATGCCAAAGTCGCTTTTGGGCAGATCACGGATGTGACCCATCGATGCCAATACCTTAAACTTTTTGCCAAGATACTTTTCGATTGTTTTTGCTTTTGCAGGGGACTCCACAATAAATAAGTTTGACATTTCGGACCTCTCTTATAGAATTACTTTGAATTTACTGCCGGGACAAGATACTGCGAGACCGCGAAATTCCAGCGTGGTGAGGCTCTGAAGAACCTGATGCACGGGAATTCCTGCGTTTTCGATTAAATAATCGGTGGTACATTCCTCGGTTGTGAGAAGAGCAAATACCGCTTGCTCTTCTTTGGTTAAAGCAGACATTTGTTTGCGTTTGAAATCTTTTAGCTTTTCTGCGTCTAATTCATCTTGCAGGGTGAAAATCTTTTGGGGTGATGTATTCAACTCTTTTAGTCTATCACCAAGACGGGGAAGATAGACCTGCAGGATATCGGTATAATCGGTTACCGGATAGCATCCGTCTTTGATTAATTGATTGGAGCCTGCAGACGCTTGATCGGCATTTGCCATTACCGCAAAGAGATCGCGGTTTTGCTCGCAAGCATAATTGGCAGTCATCAAAGCGCCGCTTCTTTCGGGCGCTTGAACGACCAATGTGCCATAGGAAAGACCGCTTAAAATGCGGTTGCGCTCGTGATAGGAGAATTTATGAGAGCCGTTTTGCGGAAATACTTCGCTGACCAAAGCACCGCGACTCAAAATTTGAGGAAAAGAGCGTGATAGGGCTCCTTTGGTTGATAAAATGCCAAAGGGAAGAACGGCGATCACGCCGCAATCGCACCGAAGTGCGGTTTCATAAGCAAAGGTATCAATCCCTTCGGCAATACCGCATACAATGGTGAATCCGCAATGGCATAAGGGCGCAACCAATTCCTTAGTCATCGCTTCTCCGTAGCCGTTGCATTTTCGGGTGCCAACCACCGTCAACAAGGGGTTCTTCAAGCAGGAATTTAAATGACCTTTGAAAAATAAGGGGCAGGGAGGATTGGTAATCTCTCTTAAAAGAGTGGGATACATTGTATCCTCTAAAGTTAAGATACCGATTTGATGCTCCTCGCATAAGCCATAGGTTTCCCAAGCACTGCGAAGGTTTTTCTTATTTAATAATTTGATCTCTTTATCGCTGAGAATTTTACAGCAATGAAAATCTTCGCATTCATAGAATGCCTCAATGGACCCGAAGAATTCCACGGCTTGAAGGAGTTTTTTATTATTGAAGTTCAGGCATTCCTTTGCCCAAAGCCACAGTAAATGATGATTTATTTCCATTTCGATTGCTCCCAAAGAATAATAGAAGCGGCGACTGCGGCGTTTAAGGATTCGTTTTCACCGGACATAGGGATGAAAACACCGTGATCACAGCAGGAAATAATGGCAGGGGAGATGCCGTTGGCTTCATTGCCGATAACCATAACCGTTGGTTTTTGGAAAGAAACATCAGGAAGAAGTTGATAATTTTGATCCAAACCGGCGCCTAAGATTTGATAACCGTTTTCTTTTATTTTGGTTAGAAATGCGGCAAGATCGCCTTTTTCAACTGACACGCGGAAAGCGCTACCCATTGCTCCGCGCAGAACTTTAGGGGAATAAAGGTCCACGGAACCTTCGCTTAAATAGACTTGCTTTACACCGAAGGCTTCGGCGGAACGCAAAATCGCCCCCAAATTAAAGGGATCGGAAATGTGATCCAAGGCCAAAATGAAGTTCGCTTGCTCAAGCGGATGCTCTTTTTGACGAACGATCATCATAATGCCGGGAGGGGTGTCCATACTACTGAGTTTTTTTGCCACCGCATCGGAGATCAGAATGGTTTTATCTTCCAATCCGTTCAAGATTGGGTTGGCGCTTTCTTTTTCGGTGACCAAGCATCGCTCGATCTGCCATCCGCTTCGGATTACTTCGGCGCACAGCTTTGGTCCTTCCACAGCAAAAAGACCGCTCTCGCGCCGACCTGCGGCGGTATTTAAGCGGCAAAGCTCCTTGATGTATTCATTTTTGACGCTTGTAATTTGCTCCATTATACATCCTTTTTTGAATGACTTTTTTCAAAAATCTACATATTATAGTACAAAGGCATTTGAATTTATTATAATACATTTTTTAGAAAATGCAATACCCATTAGTATAAAAAGAAACGGTGCAGAATTTTCTGCACCGTTTTGCATTATTTATCCAGTTGCTTTTTAGCGGTAGCCACCAAGCCGGTGAAAGCGGCGGGATCAGAAACCGCGATTTCTGCCAGCATCTTTCTGTTCAAGGTGATCTTAGCCAACTTCAGGCCATGCATGAACTGAGAATAGTTGATATCGTTCATGCGGCAAGCAGCGGAAATTCTGGTGATCCAAAGAGCACGGAAATCTCTCTTCTTCTGCTTTCTGCCGATGTAAGCGTTGGTCAAAGAACGCATAACTGCCTGATTAGCAGTACGGAACTGCTTGCTCTTAGCGCCGTAAAAGCCCTTGGCAAGCTTCAAAATCTTCTTTCTTCTTTTGCGGGTAGTAACCGCACCTTTAATTCTAGCCATTTATTTCAGCCTCCGTTATTTTAGATTATTTGTAGGGGATCAGTTTCTTCAAAGAAGCAGCGTTGGTTACGTCAACATAAGCCTCTTTGCGCAATCCTCTTTTACGCTTGGTGGTCTTCTTGTTCAGAATGTGAGATCTGAAAGCATGGCTTCTCTTGATCTTTCCACCTTTAGTGATCTTAAAACGCTTTTTTGCACCGCTATGGGTCTTTACCTTAGCCATAATATTGCCTCCCTTATTTTTTTTCTTTCTTTGGCGCTAACACCATGATCATATTGCGGCCTTCCAATTTGGCAGGCTTTTCGATCATGCCGTATTCTTCGGTCAGAGAACAAAAACGCTCTGCAATGTCGTATCCCAGCTCAGTATGAGCCATCTCGCGACCTTTGAACTTCACAACAACCTTGACCTTATCGCCGGACTTTAAGAACTTGTTGGCGTTGTTGGCCTTGGTTTGAATGTCGTGGGTATCAATTTTCAAGGTTAATTGAATTTCCTTAACAGTAACGATATTCTGATTCTTTTTTGCTTCCTTTTCTTTCTTCGCCTGCTCGTAGCAATATTTACCGAAGTCGATAATTTTGCATACGGGGGGCTGTGCCTTGGGAGCAATCATCACCAGGTCCAAATTCTTGCTTTCGGCAATTTTTAAAGCCTCGGCAGGGGACATAATACCTAACTGACTGCCATCGGAATCAACGACCCGAATTTCCTTTTCGCGGATTGCTTCGTTGATACTCAATCCTTTTGCTTCTTTTGCGTTAATGTTTCCACACCTCCGAAAAAATAATAAAAACGAGCAAAATTTTTGCTCGTTTCCCTACATAAATTAGGTATAGAAATTTCCTATACCAACCATGTTAACCGCTGCTGCTGAACGCGCAGGGTGAGAACAGAGCAATCTATTCTGCTTCTTTTTGCCTGTATATATTACCACACCCGGCGGTGTGTGTCAACACTTTTTTGAAAAAGTTTTATTTTTTTGAAAAAAGTTCTTTACAAAACTGAAAGAGTCGTGTATAATGGTGAAGCATTTTCGATGAAATGCGCGAAAAATGGCCCGGTAGTTCAGTTGGTTAGAACGCTAGCCTGTCACGCTAGAGGTCGTGGGTTCGAGCCCCATCCGGGTCGCCATTTTTGCTGATGTAGCTCAGTAGGTAGAGTGCATCCTTGGTAAGGATGAGG